>JAQBQF010000233.1 GCA_028287115.1 Myxococcales bacterium | reverse complement strand
TCTCGACGACGTTCACGCAGCTCAACCAGTACCGGATCATTCTCGAGGTCGATCGAAGAGCCAAAGAGACCGCGTCTTCACTCGACAAGCTCTATGTCCGCGGCTCGTCGGGTGCGGTGCCGCTGTCCGCGATCGTGCGGGTCAGCACGCGGCCGTCGCCGCTCGCGATCGAGCACGAAGGACAGTTTCCTTCGGTGACGCTATCGTTCAACACCGCTCCCGGCGTCTCACTCGGGGCTGCAGTCTCGGAGATCGACAACACGATGACTCGCATGGGGCCGCCGCCGGCGATGCGCGGTCAGTTCACCGGCGCCGCGCAGGTGTTTCGCGAGTCGCTCGCGTCGGAGCCACTGCTGATCCTCGCGGCGCTGATCACGGTCTACATCGTGCTCGGCGTGCTGTACGAGAGCTACATCCACCCGATCACGATCTTGTCGACGCTGCCGTCGGCCGGGGTCGGTGCGATCCTCGCGCTGTACCTCGTCGGCAAGCCGTTCGACGTGATCTCGCTGATCGGCATCGTGCTGCTGATCGGCATCGTCAAGAAGAACGCGATCATGATGATCGACTTCGCGCTCGAGGCGGAACGCGAGCAACACCTGTCGCCGGAGGAGTCGATCTACAAGGCCTGCCTGCTGCGGTTCCGGCCGATCATGATGACGACGATGGCCGCGCTGCTCGGCGGTCTCCCGCTCGCGCTCGGATCGGGAACCGGTTCGGAGCTGCGGCGACCGCTCGGCATCACGATCGTCGGCGGCCTGTTGGTCTCGCAGGTGCTAACGCTCTACACGACGCCGGTGATCTATCTGTTCATGGACCGGCTCGGTAGACGCAAGAAGAAGCCGACCGGCGGGGATGGGGTGGCGGTCGCGGAGCCACCGCCGTGAATCTGTCCGAACCGTTCATCCGGCGCCCGATCGCGACGTCGTTACTTGCCGCGGCCCTCATGCTCGCCGGCTTCGCCGCGTTCACGAAGTTGCCGGTCGCACCGTTGCCGCGCGTCGATTTCCCGACGATCAGCGTCAACGCGAACCTGCCCGGCGCAAGCCCGACCACGATGGCGACGGCGGTTGCGATGCCTCTCGAAAGGCGGTTCGGCCGGATCGCCGGTGTTACCGAGATCACGTCGAATAGCGCGCTCGGCACCACGAGCGTCACCGTGCAATTCGATCTCGATCGCAACGTCGAGTCCGCCGCTCGCGACATTCAAGCCGCGATCAATGCCGCCGGCGGCGACCTGCCGCCGAATCTGCCGTCGATGCCTCGCTATCAGAAGGTCAATCCAGCCGATGCACCGATCCTGATCATCTCGCTGCGCTCGAAGTCGTTGCCGCTGCCGCAGGTGTTCGAGTCCGCGAACACGGTGCTCGCACAGAAGATCGCGCAGCTGCCCGGCGTCGGCCAGGTCGGCGTCGGCGGCGGCGTGCAGCCGGCGGTGCGCGTCCAGGTCGATCCGCAGGCGATCGCGGGACTCGGCCTGGGCCTCGAAGACATTCGCGCGGCGCTGACCGCCGCGTCGGCGCACGAACCGAAAGGTGGTATCGGCGCCGAGCAATGGAGACCGATCGGCGTCGACGATCAGTTGCTCGACGCGAACGCGTGGAAGAACATCATCGTCCACTGGTCGCAACCGGGCGCGTCCCCGGCCCCGACGACCGCAGCAGAACCGGGAAGCAACGCGGCGGCGACGACGACTTCGCCGGGCACGGCGCTATCGACGAGCGCCGTTCGGCTCGGGGATATCGCGAGCGTAACCGACGATGTCGAGAACCGGCGCGTCGCCGGCTGGTACGACAACGATCGCACCGTGACGGTGGTCGTTCGCCGCCAACCGGGCGCCAATATTCTCGACGTCATCGAACGGGTCAAGGCGCTGCTGCCTCAGCTCACGCGGGCGATCTCACCCGCGATCGATGTGAGCATCGCGCTCGACCGTGCCACCAGCATCCGGGCCTCGGTTCACGACGTCGAGCTATCGTTACTGATCAGCATCGGCCTCGTCGTGCTCGTCGTGTTCGTGTTTCTGCGGAGCGCGCGCGCGACCCTGATTCCGAGCGTCGCGGTCCCGCTCTCGCTGGTCGGCACGTTCGGCATCATGTACTTGCTTCATTACAGCATCGACAACCTGTCGCTGATGGCGCTGACCATCGCGACCGGGTTTGTCGTCGACGATGCGATCGTCGTCACCGAGAACATCACGCGTCACATCGAAGGCGGCACGCCGCCCTACGCCGCCGCGCTCGCCGGCGCGAAGCAGATCGGCTTCACGATCGTCAGCATCACGGCATCGCTGCTCGCGGTGTTCATCCCGATCTTGTTCATGGGCGGGCCTTACGGCCGGCTGTTTCGCGAGTTTGCCGTGACGCTCGCGGTCGCGATCTCGATCTCCGCGGTCCTGTCACTGACGCTGACCCCGATGATGTGCTCGCGCTTGCTGAGGCGGCGCGAAACCACGTCGGACGGGCCCGGCATCTTCCAACGGCTGATCCACGGCTACGGACGCCTCTTGCGCGTTGTCCTCCGCCATCGCCTCGCCATCGGTGTGGTCACGCTGGCGACGATCGTCACGACCGTGCTGCTCTACATCAAGGTGCCGCTCGGCCTGTTTCCGCAGCAGGACACCGGCATGCTCGTCGGCCAGTCACAGGGCCCGCAGGACATCTCGTTTCCGGCGATGAAGGCGCGCCAGGCGCAGCTCAACGAGATCGTCCTCGCGGATCCCGATGTCGCCCACATCGTCTCGAACGTCGGTGGATTTGGCGCCTCGACCCTGAATACCGGCACGCTCTTCATCGCGCTCAAGGACAAGCCCGAGCGCAAGGCGACCGCCGAAGAGATCATCAATCGGCTGCGGCCGCAGATCGCGCATGTCCAAGGCGTCACGCTCGGGATGCAGGCCGTCCAGGATGTGCGAATCGGCGGTCGACTCTCGCGAACGCAGTACCAGTACACGCTCCAGGACGCGAACCTCGACGAGCTCGCAGACTGGGCGCCGAAGGTCACTGCCGCCCTGCGCCAGATCCCCGAGCTCCGCGATGTGTTCTCGGATCAGCAGACCCAAGGTCTCCAGCTCGACGTCGAGGTCGATCGCGACACCGCCGCGCGCTTCGGAATCACCGAAGCCAGGATCGACGACACGCTGTACGACGCTTTCGGGCAGCGCCAGGTCGCGGTGTTCTACACGCAGGTCAACCAGTACCGCGTGGTGCTCGAAGCGGACCCGAGCATCGGCACGGGCCCCGAGGCGCTCGATCATCTCTACGTGTCGGCTGGAAACGGCGCGCAGGTTCCGCTCTCGCAGCTCGTTCACGTCAAGCAATCGTCGGTCGCGCTCTCGATCGGTCATCAGGGGCAGTTCCCCGCGACGACGATCTCGTTCAACACGGGGCCCGATGTCGCGCTCGGAGATGCGGTCAAAGCGATCGACAAGGCGACACGTCGCATCGGCATGCCATCGAGCATCCACGGGGCGTTCGCGGGCACCGCGCAAGCATTTCAGGACTCGACGCGCGACGAGTGGAAGCTGCTGCTGCTCGCGTTGATCGTCGTCTACATCGTGCTCGGCGTTCTCTACGAGAGCTACGTCCATCCGATCACGATCTTATCGACGCTGCCTTCCGCGGGACTCGGCGCCGTGCTCGCGCTGTTGATGTTCGGCAGCGACCTCAACCTGATCGCGATCGTCGGGATCATCCTGCTCATCGGCATCGTCAAGAAGAACGCGATCCTGATGATCGACTTCGCGCTCGAGCAGGAGCGCGAAGGCAAACCTCCCGAGGAAGCGATCTATCAAGCCGCGCTGTTGCGATTCCGGCCGATCCTGATGACGACGCTGGCCGCCCTTCTCGGCGCACTTCCTCTCGCGCTCGGCACCGGAACCGGTAGCGAGCTGCGGCGGCCGCTCGGGATCGCGATCGTCGGAGGGCTTGCCGTGTCACAGCTGCTGACGCTGTTCACGACACCCGTCGTCTACCTGACGCTGCATCGCTTCGTGCGCAAGAGGCGCCTGCCCGAGCTGATCAGCGCTCCGCCATCGTGATCAGATACTTCTCGATCACGCGGCGCTGCTCGACTTCAAGTCCCGCACGTTGCGACATCTCGTCGAGCATTCGTGGCCATTCGCGAGCCAGGTGATCGCTCGGCATCGGCGGTGTGTGACAGCTGCCGCACTTGCGGACGAGCATCGTGCGGCCGTGTTGCAGATCCGCGAGCTCGACGTGACCGCGCTCGGCGTCCGAGGCCGAGGCCGAGGGCGGCGTCACGCGGCACGCACCGGCGAGGAGCAAGCCGAGGATCGCGAGGCGCTTCACGGCGCGACTCCGAGGATCGCGCGGCCGGCCATCGCAGATGCCGCATCGCCGAGACCAAACCCCGCGGTCGGGCCCGAGGCGGCTCCCAGCAGGCACGGTCCGACACCAAACATCCTCATACCTGACTTTGAAAGTAGTTTTCAATTCCTTCGGATGCAAGGACCATCTTGGGCTATCGCGCAAGATGCTTGAAACACGGGCTCAATCCTCGGCGCTCGGCGTGCCGCTCCATCACATCGACATCGAGCCCTTGCGAAAATCGGTCTTGCGCAAATGGACATTGATGCAGACAGGCCGGCCGCCCTTCGCGATCGCCTTGGCTTCCGCGAGCGTCTGATCGACACGCGCCGGATCCGTCAACACCAGTCCGACGCCGCCGTAGCCTTCGGCGACCTTGTGATAGTCGCTGCGCCGCAGGTCGGTACCGAGCGAGGTCCCGAGCACCTCGATCTGGTCGCGCGCGATCTGCATCCACGAAGCGTCGTTCCCGATCAGCGCGATCGGCGCCACACCGTGACGAACGTACGTGTCGAATTCCGCGAGCGTGTACGCCGATGATCCGTCGCCCCACACGAGCCAGACCTCGCGACCCGGCCGCACCAGCGAGGCGCCCAGCGCGAAGCCGCCGCCAACGCCGAGCGTCCCGAACACGCCGGGGTCGAGCCACGACAGCGGCGCGCGCGGCCGCACGATGTAGCTCGCGGTCGCGACGAAGTCACCGCCGTCCACCACGAGCACGGCATCGTCGGCCATCGCCTCGTCGACGCGCGTGAAGAAGTGAATCGGATCGATCAGCTCGCCGCTCGCCGCCGCCTTGCCGGCGATCTCGGTGTCGCGCGCTTTCTCCTTCTGCCGCAGCGTCGCGGTCCAGTCGCTCCACGCGCCACTCGCGTTGGTGACGCGTTCGGCGAGCGCGACGAGAAACTCTCCGGCGTGCATTTCGACCGCGATGTCGGGACGGCGATTCTTCTTGAGCTCGTGCGAGGACAGGTTCGCGGCGATCAGCGTCGCGTTGCGATTGATGCCGCGGCCGTAGCCGAGCCGGAAGTCGAACGGAAAGCCGCACACGATCACGCAGTCGGCTTCCTTGAGCGCGGCGCCGCGATTGTGACGGAGCTGGAGCTCGTGCGTCCGGCCGAGCAGGCCGCGCGACATGCCGGCCAAGAACACGGGCGCACCGAGCGTTCCGATCGCGCGCGCGAGCCGCCCCGGATCTTTGACGCCGACGAGCGTCTGGCTACCGACGACGATCACCGGCTTCTTCGCCGTGCGTAGGGCCTCGGCCGCCTTGTCGATCAAGCCATCGCCGCGCAGCTGCGGGAGCTTCACCGGCAGCGAGAGCTCTGGCAGGTTCGGCGCGCGAAACTGCCGGTACAGGTGGCCGCGAATGTAGAGCTCGAGCGCCTTGGCGCCGATGCCCTTCGCTTTGCCGAAACCGGCTTCTTTTTCGTACCACATGCGGACGACCGACTCCGGGTACAGCAGATCGACCGGCACTTCGATGAACACCGGGCCCGGTACACCTTCGCTCGCGACCGCGAGTGCACGCTCGACGGTCGGCGCGAGCCCGGGCACGGTCTTCACGGTCGTCGCCCACTTCGTGATCGGCTTCATCACCGCCATCTGATCGATGTCTTGCAGCGAGCCGCGACCTTTGAGCAGCGTCGCGGTGGCGCCGCCGAACAGGATCAGCGGCGTCTGCGCCATCATCGCGTTCTTGATCGCCGTCACCGTGTTCGTGACGCCGGGGCCGGCGGTGACCGCAGCGACGCCGCATACGCCCGTCATCCGCGCGACCGCGTCGGCCGCGAAGACCGCGTTGCCTTCATCGCGCACATCGACGACGCGAATCCCGCGCGCGTCGCACCCTGTCAGGATGGGCGAGATGTGGCCCCCGCAAAGCGTGAACAAGTGACTCACGCCGTGACGCGCGAGCACCTCGGCGATGATGTCTCCACCGTGTTGAGGCATGGCGGGTACTCTCGCGCCCAACGGATCGAGAAAGCAAACCGTTCCGACGGGGTCGGCGCAGAAACTCATCCGGTGCTACCGTTTCGAAAGGGCCGGCGGTGTCGAATCTGATTCTGTTCTCGATTCCTGCATTCATCATCGCGATGGTGCTCGAGGCCCTGTGGACCCGCCGGCATCCGGAAGTCGTCGGCTACGAGGCGCGCGACACGGCTGCCAGCCTGTCGCTCGGCCTGACCAACGTCGTGATCTCCGGCGGAGCCAAGCTGCTGTCGATCCCGTTCTTCGCGGTCCTCTACGAGCACCGCGTCGCAAACCTCGGTCAGCCGGGGATGTGGTGGTCGTGGCTCGCGATCCTGTTCCTCGAAGACCACAGCTACTACTGGTTCCATCGCCTGCACCACGAGGTGCGCTTCCTGTGGGCGGCTCACGTCAACCATCACTCGAGCCAGCGCTACAACTTGTCGACGGCACTTCGACAGCCGCTGCTGACGCCGTTCACCGGCCCGATCTTCTGGGCGCCGCTCGCGCTCCTCGGGTACCCGCCCTGGATGATCCTGACGGCGCAGGCGTGGAGCCTGCTCTATCAGTTCTGGCTCCACACCGAGGCCGTCGGCAAGCTCGGCCCCATCGAGTGGGTGATGAACACGCCGTCGCATCACCGGGTGCATCACGGCAAGAACGTCCAGTATCTCGATCGCAATCACGCCGGCGTGTTCATCATCTGGGATCGACTGTTCGGCACGTTCGAGGCGGAAGGCGAACGCGTCCGCTACGGGCTCACCAAGGACATCGATTCGTTCAACCCCCTCGTGATCGGCTTTCACGAATTCGCCGGCATCGGCCGCGATGTTGCGCGCGCACCGACGGCCTTTGCGAAGCTCGGCTACATCTTCGCGCCGCCGGGCTGGAGCCACGATGGCTCGTCGAAGACCGCGCGCGAGCTCCAGCGTTAGGCCTGATGTCACTCACAGAACGATGACCTTGACCTTGACGTGAACGTTCTCGTCGAGGTTCCTGTTCAGGTCCACGTCAAGGGTCTTGGACTACGCTCTTCGGTCGCACGAACACGAGCGCGGACTTCGGCGTGCCCGGCAGCTGCTGCTCGATGAGCTTGTCCAAGCGATCGAGCAGGTACCACGTGCCGAGCGCGTTGGCGTGGAGCCCATCGACCGCCATCAGCGACTGCGCCGGAACGACCTCGCCCGGCGAGATCTCGATGTTGCCCGCAGCGCGCAGCGGCTCGGTCCAGGCCGCGAGCGGCACCTCGAGCACGTGATCGCGCGAGCTCGCCCAGGCATGGATCCGCTGATCGAGCGCGGCGAGATCCGCGGCGGCCGGCACCTGCTGCCTGGGCAACATCCAATCTGCCGCGGTCGTGATCAGAGGAACATCCCCGACGATGATCCAAGCGCCGGCCGCGCGGGCCCGGTCGAGCTCGGCAAGGCCATGATCGAGCGCTCGCACGCGCCACCGTGGATCGGTCGAGCCATAGATGTCCCAGAACAAGAAGTCGAGCGCGACGATGACCGTCGGGTGAAACGCGAGCGCCCGATCGATCTGCTGGGTGGTCTCCGCGACCGGATCGCGGAACATCATCAAGTCGGCTTCGCTCTCGACCGCCGAGCTCTTGGCGGCCGCCGTGAACGCATCGTTGAACGGCGTTCCGCCCATCCCAGCGGAGACACTAGCCCCCACGATCGCAATTCGGCTCACGGGTAGCGTGGCTCCATGCGGGGTGGGGGTCTCCGTATTCGCTCGGCAGCCCGTAAGGCCCAAAACCAACGCGGCGACGACGATCGAGGATCGGGAGCTATCCAAGCTACTGATGTTGCGCTTCATGGCCTAGTGTATTCAGGTTGTTACGTGATGGGCACGACAGGCCCCACCTGGGGACCGGGACCTCATGCGCAATGTAGGTACACTGGACCCAAGATCCCGTGTTTTCAATTACGTACGTGGCGATCCCAGACGGCACGGGCGTTGCTGTACGATGGCTTCCATGCTGGGCGGCCTCCAAACGATTCGGGCACACGGTGCACCGCTCAAGTCGCGCCGAGCCATGCTCGATACCTTACTGAAGCACCTCGACATGGTGCGGCTGTCGATCGCAGCCATGGCACTGGTGGCGCTGGTCGGCTGTACCGGCCTCATCGATGGCGGTAGCGGCCAGACCCTCACCCCGGAACAGAAGATCGCCCAACAGAAGTGGCTCGACAAGGCGCTTCCCATTCTCAAGCCGAACTGCGGTCAGTGCCACGCCGGTTCGCAGCCTGACATCGCATTTATCGCCGGCGCAACGGACCTCGCGTCCAGAGACACGCTGCTCGGGTTCGACCCGCAGATCGTCAACACCGATGCCCCCGGATCGAGCCGCCTCATGACCAAGGGCGCGCACGCGGGCCCGGCCCTGCTCGCTTCGCAAGCGGCCGACCTGCTCGAGTGGGTGCAGGCCGAAAAAGATGCCGTCGCCGGTATGGGCTCCGGCAGCAGCGGTGGCCCCGTGCTGGAGACCACCTCGTTCCGCCCGCAGCTCTGCACCTGCGTTCCGGTCAACCCGGGCGACTGCGTTCCCGGAATGGCGGTCGATTGCCCGATCAACCACGTCGATCTGTCGCCGCTCGGCCTGACCGGCGCGACGATCGACTTCGTCGCGATGCCGCTCGGCTCGACCGATCTCTACGTCAACCATCTCGCCGTCCAAGCCTCGACGGATGGTGCGTACATCGAGCATCCTCTGTTCGTGTCGTGGCCGAGCACGCCGGGCGCGCTGCCGATTCCCGACGGCATCGACCGGTTCTTCAGCGTCAAGCTGAACCTGATGGCGACCACGCAGAGCGCGATCGGTGCGGGCACGGCGGCGTTTGTCGGCTTCGCGCCGAACAACAAGATGACGATCCACTTCAAGGTCCTCGACAAGTACAAGCTCGACACCGGCAGTGGCAGCGGCTCGGGAAGTGGGAGCGGCACCGTCGGCGGCTGCAAGAAGCTGACGGAGTTCAAAGCGAACGCGAAGTCGCAGCTCTCTGCCGCGTGCGGCTCGTGCCACACCGGTACGTCGAACCCGAACGCTCACTCCGCGATGAACCTCGACGGCGTCAACGCCGCCGATGACGCGACGCTCCAGCTCGCGTGCAACCAGGCGCGCATCCAGATCAACTTCACCGACACCGCCACGAGCGGTTTCTACATCGCTCCCAATCCTGCACAGGCCACGGCCCACCCGTTCAAGTTCGGTGGCAACCAGGCCAACTTCAATGCGTTCAAGGCGGCCGTCGACGTTTGGGTCCAGGCCGAGAAAACTGCACCGTAGATAAGGAGCCCTATGAAGAGGATCTCATTACTGCTCTTGACGTCTGCCGCATTCGCGGCGCCGGCCTGTAGTAGCGACACACCGGCCGACCCAACCATGGGTTCTGGTTCTGGCTCGGGCAGCGGCTCGGGCAGTCAAGACCAATGGGACCAAGCGCTAGGCGATCGCATGATCGACTACAACGCGGCACTCCGCATCGCGGCCCTTCGGCTCACCGGTGACCTTCCGACGATGAGCGAGATCAACGAGATCTCGAGCGCCGCCGACGACGCCGCCAAGAAGACGGCGTACGAAGCACGCGTCAAGGAGTACATGGATCGGCCGGCGTTCGCGCAGCAGATCTTCCACTTCTGGCAAGACACCTTCAAGCAAGGTGAGAGCGCGATCCTCGACACCGCACCTGCGCTCGCGGCGCAACTGTCGACGACGAACGGCTCGTACATGAGCCTGTTCACGCAGAACGCGGGCAACTGCCCGACGTTCGACGGAACCAGCGTGTTCACCCCGGCCGAGTGCGGCAACAACGGCCCCAAGGCCGGCGTGCTCACGAACCCCGGCGTGATGAAGCAGTTCTTCTCGAACTTCGCATTCCGCCGCGTGCGGTGGGTGCAAGAGACGTTCGACTGCACGAAATTCCCGGCCGAGGTCTCGCCGACCCCGACCGACGTCGGCGGCGCATCGCCTTACACCGGCGTGTGGCCGTTCAACTCGATCTCGAGCCCGACCAATGGTGGTGGCCGCGTCAACTTCCAGGACACGTCCGCTGTCGTGTGCGCGAACTGCCACTCGACGATCAACCACATCGCGCCGCTGTTCGCGTACTACGACAACAACGGCGTCTACCAGACGATGATCTCGGTCCCGACGCCGCTCGACGGCGCGCTGCCGGCGAAGATGTCGGACTACCTGCCCGCGACGGAAACGACCGCGTGGCGCATGGGCACCCCGGCTGCGGACCTGCCCGCTCTCGGTGCAGCGATGGCTGCAGATCCTGCGGTCGCTCAGTGTGGCGTCGCTCGGATCTGGAACTGGGCACTCGGCAAGACGGACATCGTCGAGACCCTGCAGGAAGTCCCGAAAGAAACCATCCAGACGCAGCTCGATAACTTCACCCAAGGCGGCTTCAAGATGAAGGATCTCATCTTCGCCGTTTACACCAGTGACGACTTCGTCAAGTTCTAGGAGGAAGCCATGACCCGCTTTGGATACACACTCTCTATCCTGGCCGCGTCGGCATTGGCTTCTGCCTGTACCGACGATGTCACCGCCCAAACCGACCCGAATCCGCCGGGCTCGACCACGGGAGATCAGACCAGCACGTTCGATCATGCAAATGATTCGATCAGCGCCTGGGACCTCCTCGATCGACTCCAAAAAGAAGGGCCGCCTCGTTACACCTCGCACGTTCACTCCTGCCCGAAGGTCCGCTATCGGACCCTGTCCGCCGTGCTGAAGTCGCTCGGCGTCAACGTGGGGAACACCACGGCGCTGTCGGCGGGACAGCTCTACACGAGCGGCATGAACGCGCTCGGTGCTCCGAACTACCCGAACCGCATCCGCGAGAACCTCAGCATCTCGACCTCGGGCGCCTCGCGCGAGTTCGACATCTTCGCGGCCGCCGCGGATGAAGTGATCGCTGCGGTGCCTACGCTGACGCGGTGCCAGGTCGCCGGCGTCGGAGCTCAGCTCTTCGACACGACGAGCGGCGCGTGCCGCCCGGACGGCATCACCTGCTTGATCGGACAACCGGCGACGGCAACGCACCTCTCGCTCTGTAACTTGACGGTCCAGAATGCGTCGGACCCAACCGTCGGCAAGCGCCTTGCCGTCGCGACCATGTTGGCCGCGGCTTATACCTGCGAGTAGGAGACACACCATGGCAAAGTCCCCATTCTCCAAACGTGACGAGCAACGCGAGCTGACTCGCCGCGCGCTCATCAAGTGGAGCGTCGCAGCGGGTGCCGCTCTCGGTGTCTCGCGCGCTAAGATCTTCGACATCCTCGAGAAGAGCGCGGGTAAAGACCTCGCGTTCGCAGCGTCGGAGAACCCGACGACCCGCTCGGTCCACGTCGTCGCCGGTAACGGCGGCCTCGCATGGTTCCAGTTGTTCTGGCCGCAGAACGACATCGCGGCGGCCGCGAACCCGAGCTTCGCCTGGCACAAGCCAGGTCAGTCGATGCTCGTCCCCGGTACGGACAAGCCGCTGACCGTCGGACCGGATACGGCGTGGAAGACGCTACCGGCACAACGCCAGGTCACCGCGTTCCTGTGTGGCTCGAACGAGACGCACGTCAACAACCCGGTGTCCACGACCGGGCTCAACGGCAACAACATCTTCTCCGTGGCGAGCGCGCTGCAATCGTCTTCGCCCTCGGTGATTCCGATCATCACGATCGGTGATGCGGATGTCGGTACGGCACCGGGCTCGGCGCGGCCGGCCAACGTCGGTGACGGATCGGGCATCGTCGGCCTGTTCAACAGCGCTGCCTCCCGCGCGGGCGGCCTGCTGTCGAAGCCGGTCGATGCGCAGCTCTACAAGGCGCACTACGATGCGTTCACGCAGCTCAATCGCGCGGCGAACCGCTCGACCACGAAGAGCGCGTACTCGACTGCATCGGGCGCGGCCTCGTTCCTCGGCACGAACCTGTCGGCGAAGCTG
This sequence comes from Myxococcales bacterium, assembly GCA_028287115.1. Lineage (GTDB taxonomy): Bacteria > Myxococcota_A > Polyangia > Haliangiales > Haliangiaceae > JABFXX01. The sequence continues at coordinate 53,125 of JAQBQF010000233.1, read as the reverse complement.
CAGATCGTGCAGACCGACCTCGATCGGTACGGCATCAACGGCAACACGCCGACCAACGTCGACAACATCGCGAAGGCATTCATCGTCGCGGTGAAGGCGTTCAAGATGGGCCTCACGAACTCGGTCGTGCTCCCGGCAATGCGCGACGATCCGCACGACGCGTTCGACGCCGGCAAGGTCAACACCGTGCCCGCGCAGCTCAAGGCCGTGTTCGACGGGTTCATGAACGACCTCGCGAACACGACCGACGACGTAACGATGAAGTCCCTCGCCGATGACACCGTGATCACGATTCACGGCGACACGACGAAGGATCCGCTCAACCGAGGTGGCTGGCCCGATGGCACGCCCGGCAACACGAACATCGTCTACGTGTACGGCGCAGGTCACTTGAAGACCGGCTGGTTCGGCAGCATCGATCGAAACAGCAACGTCAAGGGCTTCGACGCCCAGGGCAATCCCGCGACTTACAACGGGAACAACACCGCGAAGTTTGCGATGGCCTCCATCGCGTACGCGATTGCCAAGCGAGACGAGCGCGCGATCTCGAACTTCGCGAACGGGATCACGGTCTCGGGCAACTTCGGGCGTCCGAAAGACATCTAGAGAGCGGTCTTCCAGCAGCGGCGCTCCTCATTCGGGGGGCGCCGTTTTGCTTTTTCGGCTACGCTTGGGGCGTGTTGCGCATGGTCGTCTGTGTCGTCTGCCTCGGTGTGGCGGCATGCGGCCGCAACGAAGCGCAAGGCGAGCCGGTGGGCTCCGCGGCCGTCAGCGGTGATGACATCGCACGCGAGCAAGCGCGGTTCGACACGGAACGCAGACCCGAGAAGGTCGTCGAGGCGCTCGCGATCGGACCGGGCTCACGAGTCGCGGACATCGGCGCTGGCTCGGGCCTGATCACGGTGCACCTCGCGCGCGCGGTGGCTCCGAACGGACGCGTCGTCGCGACCGACATCGACGGTACGGTGCTCGACCTGCTGTCGCAGCGCTTGAAGAGCGTCGGCCTCGATGGGGTCGTCGACCGCCGGGTCGTCGGCGCCGAGACACCGGGCCTCGAGGACGGTACGTACGATGCGATCTTGCTCGCCGAGGTCGATCATTACTTCGCGGATCCCGTCGCGTGGATGCGCAGCGCAGCGCTCGCGCTCAAGCCGGGAGGCCGCCTCGTGATCTCCAATCGGATCTATCACCACGCCCAGACGATGGCCGCGGCTCGCAAAGCGGGTCTCGTGCTCAAGACCGAATCGACGCCCGTTCCGACGCACTTCATTGCCATCTTCGTCGCTGGAGACCTCAAAAAATGAACCGCGCGTTCCTCCTGGCGCCCATCCTGCCCATCCTGCCTTTGGTCGTGCTCGCGGCGTGCCCGAGCGATCCGGCCAATCCCGCGACGTTGTGGCTGTCCTCGGACCAAGTGGAGACCAAGCTCAAGCTGATCGATCACGAGCCGAAACCGTTTTGAGCACCAGGCGTGGGGGCCGGTGGCTCCCAAGAAGCTCCCTACTCGCTGCAGGCGAGCGTGCCCGCCGGCACCTATCACCTCATCCTCGACAGCATCATCATCAAGCCGGTCGACGTGACGTTCGATCTGATCTGGCGGCGCGGCACGACCGACATGCCGCTCGCGAGCTGGACGATGCACTTCGATCCTTTGCCGGGCGCGAGCTTCGACGCGCAACCGTTCGAATTCGACGAGACCGCGCCCGCGATCGCGTTTCAAGCCGGCGACCAGCTGGTGTTCCGCTACACCGGCGCGAATACGATCGGCGCCGACGCATATATCCCGAACGGGGACGGCGCGACCGCGCACGGCCGGATCCCCAGCATCATGCTACCGAAGTAGCGCCGAACTACGGATCAGCCGACCGCGGTCGCCTTGGGGAGCTCCGGCGTGTCGGTCTCGTGATAGTCGAGATCGACGCCGAACGTCTCCGGTAGCGACCACAAGCCGATGCAGGCGACGACGATCGTGCCCGCGCCGACCGCGACCGCCGCGAAGATCACGCCTTGGCTAGGGGCGATCGCCTTGAACGACATCGTCAGGAGCGGCACCGAGCCGCGGACGAAGTTAGGCACCGTGGTTGTCACGGTCGCGCGCAGGTTCGTGCCGAACATCTCGGCTGCCGTCGAGACGAACACCGCCCAATAGCCGGTGGCCGCGCCGCCGAGCAAGCATAGAGCGTAGAACACCGTCGAGGACGTTCCGCCGATCGTGAAGTAGAGCGTCATCGACACCACGACACCGCCCAGGAAGAACCCGAGCGCGCGCTTTCGCGAGCGCAGGTACTGGCTGAGGAGCCCGCAGCCAAAGCCGCCGATCGAGCAGCCGCCGTAACAGAAGAACAGCGACGTCGCCGGATTCGGAGCGGGCGATAGGCCGAGCTTGGCGCCGATCGCGTCGGAGAACGTGAACGGAATGCCGATCACGTACCAGACCGGAATGCCCACCGCGATGATCGCGAGGTAGCGCAAGAACCGCCGGCGATTCGTGAACAGCGCGAAGAACTGCCCGCGTGCGACGTCTTTCTTCGCCGCGGTCGAATGAAACATCCCGGACTCGACGACACCGATCCGCAGGACGAGCAAGGCGAGGCCGAGTCCGCCGCCGATGAAGTACGCGACGCGCCAGTCCGGATGCGGCACGCCGGGAAACGCACCGCCGATCAGCCCCGCGACGAGACCGCCCGACACGCCGACGGCGGCAACCAGCGTCGTGCCGATACCGCGCCGCTCGCGCCCCATCAGCTCGGACACCAGCGTCACGCCCGCGCCGAGCTCGCCGGCCAGGCCGATGCCCGCGATCAGACGCCACGTCGCGTAGCTATCGAGCGAGTGCACCATGCCGTTCGCGATGTTCGCGATCGAATACAGGGTGATCGATCCGAACAACACGGAGAGGCGGCCGCGCTTGTCGCCGATCACGCCCCACAGGATCCCGCCGACGAGCATGCCGCCCATCTGCATGTTGAGCAGGTAGATGCCCTTGTCGGTCAGCACGTCCTTGCACGCCTGCGACGTGATCTCGAGGCCATTGCACAGGCCGAGATCGACGAGGCTCGTCTTGCGGACCATTCCAAACAGGATCAGGTCGTAGATGTCGACGAAGTAGCCGAGTGCCGCGACGAGCACGGCCAACATCGCGGCCTTCTTCGCTACGTCGTGAGGTGCCGTCGTCACGGCCGCAATATACCGCGCTCCGGCGACGCGCTATAAGGGTTGGCATGAAGCATGTGGGTGTTAGCGCCGTGGCCGTCGCGCTCGTCATGGCCTTGGCGGCGCCCTCGCATGCTACCGAGCAGCGGGCCTGGGTCAAGGAAGTCGCCGACGCCAAGACCTGGAAGAACTACTCGAAGATCGTCGCGACCGACGAGCTCGGCAAGTGCATCATCGACGTCAAGACCAACGACATCTACTTCTTCGACGTCAACCTCTTCAACATTCACGCCGACTTCGTGCTCGGTGTGCTGCTCAAGCAAGCCTGGACCTCCGACAACATCCGCGAATACAACAAGAACTACGAGCGGGTGAAGCCGAGGTTCATCCTCTGCTACCTCACGCATCACCTGAAGATCGACAAGTGGTCGTTCTCGTTCTGGGAGGGCGACAAGATCGGCCCCGACGATGTGATGAAGGTGAAGCAGAAGCTCGACGCGACGTTCTTCCAGAAGAACATGCCGTTTCGGCCGGACTCGCCGATGCAGCAGAAGGTCGCGAACGAGATCGCCAAGCGCGGGGTCAAGACGATCACGAACGATGAGGTCTACAAGGCCGCCGATTTTCAGGCGTTCACCAAAGGCAAGGCGGTCGGCAAGCTCCATGTCGTGCCGGTTGGCACGGCGTACGAGCTACTCAATTACGATCGCCACGACATCGTGCTCCTCCAGGAAAGCTATCCGGACATCACGCCGGTTGCCGGGATCCTCGCGACGCAGTTCTCGACGCCGCTGTCGCACGTCAACCTGCGCGCCGGCGCGTGGGGCATCCCGAATGCGGGCGACAAGAAGGCGCGTGACAAGTACGCGAAGCTCGACGGCAAGCTCGTGTACTACGAGGTCAACGATACCGGGATGATCTTGCGCGAGGCGACCGCCGCCGAGATCGCGGAGATGACCACCAAGATCGCCGCAGCCAAGCATGTCGATCTGCCGGTCGCGAATCTCGACAATCGCCGGCTCGCGATGTTGACGCGAATGCGCGCGAAGGACGTCGTGATCTACGGGACCAAGGCCGCGAACCTCGGCGAGATCGTGACCGCGAATCTCGATGGGGTGCGCGTCCCCGCCGGGTTCGGCGTGCCGTTCTACTACTACGTCCAGCACATGAAGGAGAACCACCTCGACGCCCCGCTCGACGCGCTGCTCGCGGACAAGCGGTTCAAGGACCCGACCTGGCGCAAGACGGCGCTCGAGGGGCTACGCAAGGCGATCGTCGACGCGCCGATCAACCAGCAGACGCTCGACATGATCTACAAGCGCGTGCGCGTGAGGCTCGGCGGTAAAGGCGTGTTCGTGCGCAGCTCGACGAACAGCGAGGACTTGCCGGGCTTCAACGGTGCAGGCCTCTACGATACGCAACCGAACGTCGTCGGCCGCAAGCAGCTCGGCGAGGCCTTGCGGATCGTCTGGGCCTCGCTGTGGAACCTGCGCGCGGTCGACGAGCGCGATGCGTTTGGCATCGACCATCATCAAGTGTATTTCGGCGTGCTCGTGCAGGTCGGCGTCAACGCGACCGCCGCGGGCGTGCTCGTCACGAAGAACCTGTGGGACACGACGGACGAGAACAGCTTCACGATCAACGCGAAGTACGGGCTCGGGATGCGCGTCGTCGAAGGTCAGAAAGTCCCCGAGCAGATCATCTTCGATCCGACGAATGACGGCACGAAGATCATCTCGCGGACCGACGATCCCGTGATGCTCAAGTTCGACGAGCACGGCGGCATCGTCGAGCTACCCGTCCCGGCCGGCGCGGGCGTGATCCTGTCTGAAGAGCGCGCGAAGAAGCTCTGCACGATGGTCCAGAAGTTCGTCCCGGTGTTCACCCACGGCCACCCGCTCGATGTCGAGTGGGTGCTCGAAGGTGAGGACGTGTGGATCGTCCAGGCGCGACCGTACGTTGGCAACTAACACGGCGTTGGCTTGCACCGCTGTCCGAGTTCGCCGACATTCGCGGTGTGCGGTCTTGCCTCGTGTTTCTCGTCCTCGCTGCGTGTGAGCTAACTCCGGCGCCGAAGCAGGCGCCACCCACGCCGGCACCCGCCGCCCCCGCGGTACCGGCACCCGAGGCCGCTCCGGCATCGTCATGCGCCGAGGTTGCCGCGCGCGTCGCGGAGATCCTGATCGGCGAAGCGGATCTCTCGGAACGCAACGCGCTCGAGCAACAGCGCGCGACGACCGTTCAGCGGCTGACCGAGACATGCGCGGCGCAGACCTGGTCGGCCGACCTGCGCAACTGCGTGGTCGCGTCGAAGAACAAGCTCGATCTCCAGGCGTGCGAGACCAAGTTCCGCCCGCAGCCCAAGGCGCCCGATGTGATCGAGCCGCCGAAGCCCGCGGCCGCCGAGGCTCCCGTGAAGGTCGGTGGCCCGCCCGTCCCGCCGAGCCCGGAAGCTGCAAAGCCGCCGACGCCGAAGGCCGGCGATCGTAAAGCGCCGAAGGCCGGCGATCGTAAAGCGCCGAAGCCGCCGAAGGCCGGCGAAAGAATCCAAGGCGATCTATAGCCTCGGTGGTTGCGTCGTTAGCCGCGGCTCGCGAGCGGCGAGCGATAGCTCGTGTCCTCGGCACGACGTGCACGCTCGCCCAGCGCGCGACACACCGCCGATGCGAGCCCCGGCACGTCATCGACCAGCTCTTCGAAGTCGACGCGCTCGAGCCGGATCATCCGAGCCGCGCGCACGACGGTCAGATCCGCGATCGCCGCGAGCGGCGCGACGCAAGCGAGCTCGTCGACGACCTCGCCTTTGACGATCCTGCGGTCGCCGAGCTGGAGCTCACCGTCATCGAGCACGATCAGCGCATCGATCGGATCGCCTCCGGTGATCACGATCGTGCCTTCGCGTGCGTGCGTCCAGCGCGCGCGTTCCGCGACATCGGCGAGCTGCCGCGTCGAGAGTGCCGCGAGGAGTGGGACCCGGCCCAGTGCGATCAGGGTTTCGACGCGACTCGGCATGTCATGAGCTCCTTCTTCAACGGGATCGTCGACCGCTTCGCTGATCCGGCGTAGCAGATCGAGGGGACTGGTCGCGAGCGCCTCTGCGCGCGCGGCGTTCGAGATCGTCTCGCGATGTGCGCTCCGGCCTGCAGCGCCGATCGAGTGCATCACGAGTGCCCGCGACAACCGATCGCGTCCGGCAAGCTCGCTGCGTACGATCGCCTCGCGAGCGGGGAGCTCGACGCCGGCGCGCGCGAGACTCGCGGCGCGATCGGCGGGCGTCAGCTCGTCGACGGCGTCGACCAAACGCGAGACGAGCGGGCGTGGCAGCGCGGTCTCGATCACCGCGAGCGTGCGCGCTCGTTCGTGTGCGCCTCGCGCGTGACGCCAGGCGACCGCCGCCGTCGCGATCTCGCGCGATCGACGTCGTGCCGCGACGAGCAACAGCACGGTGTGCGCGATCTCGCGCAGCCGCTCTTCGAGCCTGCGAATGATCAGCTCGTCCTCGAGCTGGAGCGGTGCGGTTCCCCGGCCTTCGCGTCGCGTCTCGGCAACACCGATCACCGCGATCGCCGCCGCGGTCTGATCGAGGGCATCGAGCTCGGCGTCGACGAGTCGATCGATCGTCGTCGCGGTCACCGGTAGATCGGCGAGGAGCGCGGCCGCCCGATCGCGCGCCCTCCTCCGCCCCCACGCGGCGGTCGCGATCAGCTCACCGGCTGCCGCCGGGCCGAGCGCCGACAGCGCATCTTCTGCCGCGGCGCGGACATCGTCATCGGGTTCGCCGAGTGCGCGCGCGACTCGCCGCAGATCGTCGGGCTCCACGGCGTCCGCGCCCTCGAGCAACGCGCCGTACAACCTCAGCGCGGCCGCGATCTCGACACCTTCGTCGGCCGTCGCCCCACCGGTGGGCTTGCGCATCAGTGACACGAGTGCCGTCTCGGGTGCCGGCTTGCTCGCGCCGGCCTCGACGCGCTCGCGCGCGAGCTCGAGCAAGTCCGAGCGCAACAGCGACAGCTCGGCACTGCGTTGCGGACGCGCCCACGCGATGACACGTGCAAGCATCGCAAACGCCGCGGTTCGGCTCGTGATGTCACCACGCCCGCGCCGCAGTGCGCGTTGGAGATGTCGCGCGGCTTCGAGCGCACGATCGGCGTTCGCGGCCGCTAGTGCGCGCGCGATCTCGATCGCGAGCTCATCGCTGGCGGCCCGTGCAGCGGGACCCGCTTCACGGATCGTCTCGCTGATGATCGCGATCACGCTCTCGCCGGCGAGCCGAGCGCGCGCGACCTCGGCCGTGAGCGCGAGAGCAGGCTCGATGTGCCGCGGCTCGTTGCCGACATCACGCCACTGCTCGACGGCATCGGGGCTGACCCCACCGGCGAGCCCGACCGCTCGGACCGCGAGCTCGCGGATCCGCGAAGGTGCGGCCTGTGCCGCTTCCAGGAGCGCGGTGCCGTGCGCTTCCGCCGGTAGCTCCAGCACGGTGACGAGCGATCGCCAGACGCTCGGTGCGCCGCTCGCGATCGCGGCCCGTGCAAGCGGCGCGACCGCATCGACTCTGCCGCGATCGTGAAGTCTCGCGAGCACCTCGGCGGCGCGCTCGGGACGCGGCCCGTCGAGCTCGCGGAGCAACACGGCGATCGCACGATCGTCGACGACGCTATCATCGGTCGTCGCGTGTGCCGCCTGTTCGATCGCCAGTGCGGGCAGCTCGCGCGCGATCCGGCGCGCCGCGAGGAACCACAGCGCGGCTGCGACCGCGGTGACGATGTAGAACGTGCTCGGCGCTCCGACGAGCATGGCTGCGATCAGACCGCCGAGGACGGCGCCCGCTCGCTTCGCGGTGCCGTCGAGAAAGCCCGCGACGCGCCCGCGGACGGCGCTCGGCAGCAGCGTCTGCGCGAGCTTCTCCGCAGGCGTTTCGAGGGAAGCATCGAGCACGCGCGCCGAGATCTGCGTCGCGATCGCGACCGCGAGGATCGGCGCGACGACGAGCCCGCACGCCGATGCAAGTGCGACCAGCGGAGCGAACAGCAGCGTTCGACCCGTGCCGATGCGCGCGAGGATCTTCGAAGTCGCGGCGAGCTGGACGATCAGTGTCAGGAACTGGCCGCCGCCGCGCACGGCGCCAAGGAGGGCAGCGACATCCGAGACGCTGTTGCCTCGCGCCGCGACTTCGACACCGAGGGCAAAGTACGCGAGCGAGCCGAACACACCCGCCGCGCCCACGACCACCGCGAGGTGGCGCGCGAGAGGATGCCGGCGAACCGTGCGAGCGCCATCGCGCCACGATCGCGCGATCAACCCGCCGATCTGGCGCCCCGCCGGCGCCCCGATCCGTGTCGCCGCGACCGTGCGTGTCACCGGCAACCGCAGCGAATACACGCCGGCGACCGCGAGCACGGCTGCCGCACACACCAGGACGCCGCGAGGTCCGGTCGCCGACGCGATCGGGATCACGAGCAACGCGCCCGCAGCCGCACCCGCGCCACCCATCGCCGCCAGGATCGGCAGCATGCGCTGACTGCGGCGTGCGTCGATGCGCTCGGCGATCACGACCCAGAACGCGAGATCCGTCGCGGCCGCGAGTTGCTTGCCGCCGATCAGCGTGATCACGGCCGCCCCTCGCGCCGAGACGAGCGACAGCGCCGCGAGCGCCGCGACCACCACTGCCGAGATCATCGCCAGGCTCGCTAGCACGCGTCGACGCTCGAGCCGGTCCGAGAGCCCACCGACCACCGCCAGCACGATCGCGAGCAGCGCGCTCGAGGCAGCCACCGCCTGGCCGAGCTGCCCCGGACCTACCTCCGACAGAAACATCGCGTCCGCGGCCGCGGCGGTCATGGCAGCGCCGGCACTCGCGAGTGCGAACACGGCACCGGCCGAGACCACGAGGGCGCGCTCGTCGCTCCTCGTGATCGCGCCCGCGGCGATCCGATTGGCCGTCGTGGCCGCACCCATCTTCACATCATAGACGGGGTCACGTTCGCGAACGCGAGCGACGAAATCGTTTTCATGAGCCTCTGCCGGGCACGTTAGACCCGGTCTAGTGGGCAATGCCGGTCAGATAGCGTTGACCTTGACGTTGACCTAACTTGAACTTGAACTCCACCGCCGACGTTGTCGTGGACAGTCGGCGAGCGGATCCATCGGATTGTTGACTGCAACACGACGACGCAGAGCGAGGCTTCGCTGCGGTCGTATGAAAGATCTGACGACGTCTATGTCGACGGTGTTCGTTCAGGTTCAGGTTCACGTCGACGTCAAGGTCAACGTTCTTGCAGTGAGCGGCGTTGGCCCCTAGACCCGGTCTAGTGGGCCTCGCAGATCGTGAAACACGCCCTGCTACCGAACGGCGCCTGTCGTGTCATCATCTACGTCCATGCGTCCCGGACCCCTCGCCGCCGCGATCGTCGCCATTGGAGCGGTGACCGGGCTCGTCCTCGCGCAGAGTCCCCCGCCGGCCAAGCTGATTCCGCACGAAGACCTGCCGGCGCCGACCGACAAGACCACACCGATGATCGGCGACGTGGGCAGCGGCCGAAATCCCGCGGCGTTCACCGCCGGTGACAAGGTCCTGCCCAAGCCGGCGCTCGACGCGCCGAAAGACAAAGCCCCCGGCGGCAAGCGCGAACCCGTGCTCGGAAAGGGCGGGTTCGCTGCCGATCGCCAGACCGACATGCGCCCGGACGAGAACACCGGGCCCGACTCGACGCTCCACTACGTCAGCGTGTTCAACCCGGACGTGCTGCCCTTCAAACGCATGAGCGCGTTCGATGCGGTCCACGAGGATCAGAGCCTGCACGTCGCGCGCACGCTGTACAGCGAGATTCCCGTCGGCGGAACGACAGACTTCCGCACGCGCGACAGGTTCTGGGGCGACGTCCTCCTCGATCTCCACCCGGGCGTCGATGTCCCGCTGCCCTCGGTCGCGCCCGACATGCGCATCCTGTCGTACGAGGTGAAGCCGCGGATCCACCTGACGTTCTCGAAAGACGGCGCGGACAACTTCTACGTCAAGAGCGATGAATCGAACGCCTCCGGAACCTATCGCCTCGTGTTCCTCGCCGATGCCGATGCCGGCTACTTCGCAGCGCAACTGCCGAAGCTGCGACTCAAGGTCGGCGACGTGGTGCGCGCGGCGCCGCCCGAGATACGCCCGATCATTCCGTCGCGAGTCCTCGTCGATGCGCATCGCACGCTCCGCAATCTCGGGATCGACGATCCGGATCTCGATCTCGGCTCGACGTTCAACAAGCTCGTCGGCTACTTCCGTGGGTTCAGCGCGAAACCGCTCGAGCATCCGAGCGGCGATATTTACCGCGATCTCTGCGACACCAAGGCCGGCGTGTGTCGTCACCGGTCGTTCGCGTTCATGATCACCGCGAACGCGCTGGGGATTCCGACGCGCTATGTCGAAAATGAAGCACACGCCTTCGTCGAGGTCTGGTTCCCCGAGCGGAGCTGGCAACGAATCGATCTCGGCGGCGCCGCGCTCAGGATGGAGGTCACCGGCGCCGACAGCAAGACGCTGCACCGCCCTCGCTCGGAGGATCCGTTCACCAAGCCGCACGAGTACACGCAGAGCTACACGAACCTCGAAGGCGAGATCAGCGGCATCACCGAGCAACAGAAGAAGGACAAGCAGAAGTCGCTCGATCAATCACCCGCGAGCGGCGCGCTCGGTTCCGGTCCTGGCTCCGGCGCAGGTTCCGGCGGCGGTCCCGATCGGATCAATCCCAACCCGAACTTGCCGGCCGTGACGATGCATCCGGAAAAGGGCTCGCCGAAGCTCAGCGTGACGATCGCCGATCCACACGCGTACCGCGGCGACATCATTCACGTCGAAGGCAACGTGCGCGTCGGGGACCGCGGCATCGGCGATCATCGCGTCGACGTGTTCCTCGCGCCGATCGGCGATCACGAGCACTCGATCGCGATCGGCAATGCTGTGACGCAGGCCGACGGCTCGTTCCGCGTCGACCTCGCCGTGCCGACATTCCTGAACCTCGCGACCTACGAGATCCTGCTGTCGAGCGGCGAGGACGCGTACTACAACGCCGCTCTCTCGGACTGACGCGCGGCACGGCGCGCGGCGGATCGAAGCCGAGCGGGCTCGATGTGGCGCCACCGCGATGCCCTGGTCTCGGCGTCTTGGCGTTACGTCAGGTTGATCGGCATCGTCACGAGCGTGGCGGCGCCCGTCGACGGAAAATGCATCCGCGTCAGAGCCCCCTTCACGCACGACAAGAGACCGTGCTCGTGCATGTAGTGCGGGGCCTGGAGCTTGCTCTTGGTCACGTGGCCGGAGCCGTCGACGATCATGCGCACCGTGATCGTTCCGGACAAGTTCGTGTTCGTTGCACCTTGCACGACGCAGCTCTGCACGCCGCCTGATTGGCTCTCGATCACGGCGCGAATCTCACCGTCGTCGAGCGGCCGCGATTCCTTGCCGCTGGTCATGTCGATCGTCTGCTTCGGAGGCGAGGTATCGTCGCCGCGCCACTCGAGGGCGCGATCGGCGGGGGTTAGCGCGACGAGCTGCGGCTCGGTCTCCTCGACGTAATCCGCGCTGCCCCACCCGTCCTCACCACCGGCGACGATGTTGCCCCCGCCGCTGTTGCCCCCGACGGGGGGCCGTCGTTTCACGCGTTTCTTCGGCGACTTTTTCACACCGCCATCTGCGGGCGCAGCGGCGACCACCCCGGCGTCGGCGGGTGGTGTACCGTGACTCGCCCATGGCTGGCGCAGGGCCAGATACATGCCTCCCGCACCGACCGACAGGCCGATGACGAGCCCGAGCCCGAGCGAGCCACTCACCCCACGCTTGTATCACGCGGCGTTCGCGCCCGTTACTGCGGTGAAGCTGGCCGCCGTCTCGATCGGAACGATCTGGGGGATCCAGACCGTCCTCTATCTGTTCGGAACCCTGGATCTAGTCTCCGCAACTCTCAGCGATCTCGTGGTGATCGCAATGCTGTTGGTGTTTGCGCGCCGTCGAGGCGGCCTCGCCGCGCTGGGCCTGCGTCGCAGCTCGCCGCGGTTCGTCCTCGCGGGCATCCTGATCGGAAGCTCGGTCTGGTACATCGCGCTGCGCTTGGTGGACTGGCTCAGGCCTCCCGGCGATACGCAAGTGCTCCAGAACATCGTCGAGCAGTCGGCCTTGGTGCCGACACTCGCGGCGATCGCGATCATGCCTGCCATCGCCGAAGAGCTCGTGTTCCGTGGCGTGCTCGCGCGCGGGCTCGCGACGCGGTTGCCGGCGATGCTCGCGATCGTGCTCTCGACGCTCCTGTTCTGCGCGTTTCATCTCCTGCCCGCACAGATGGTGGGCGTGCTGCCGCTCGCGCTCGCGCTCGGCGTCTTGGCGCTGCGGGCCGACTCGGTGATTCCGACGATCATCGCGCACTTCATCAACAACGTGATCGGCGTGTTGATCGCGCGTGACGGGCTGCCCGCGAGCGTCTTGGGCACGATCAATGCCTATCCCAACCTGCTGCTCCTGGCGGCGTTCGGTGTCGCGGGCGTGGGACTCGCGATCGCGACGCGACGGACCGTGTCCAAGCCGGAGAGTCCCGAGCCGGCGAGTCCCCGACCATGAGCGACGACAAGCTGCGGCTGACGACGCTCGCGATCCGCCGCGAGATGCCATCCGAGCACGTCGAGATGGCCCCGCTCGTGTCACCGGCGATCACCGCGTATGGCGAGGAGGACCGCGCCCGCAGCGAGCTCGCGCTCACGCTGTCCGAGCTTCCGAACGAGACGAGGCCCGCCACGGTCGCGCGGTTGCTCCTGCCCGACGGCGTTCGCCTCGAACACATCGAGATCGACTTCACGCGAACCGAGATGCCGGCACGACTCGCCAAACCGCAGCGTGCGACGCTGACGGTCGTCGTGGTTCCCGAACCTCGCGAAGCCGCGGATCCCGCGGGCCACTGGGTGTTCGTTCCCGTGCTCGAGCACGCGTGCTACGTCGATCGCAAGCAGAAGCTCGCCGATCGACTTGCCGCGGAGCTCGCCGTGTTGCCTGCCGCGCTCGCCCTCGACCTCGACGGCTGGAAGCGCCTGCTCACGTGGGCACCGACGAGCCTCGAACAGATCGAGGTCGAGCTCGCGACCACGCCGCTGACCGAAGCAAAGGGCCGTAAGGCGCTCGCCGAGGCGGAGCGCAAGCGTCAGGCATACGCGACGCTCGAGAGTGCGGCGCGCGCGGTGCGCATTTCGGTGGCTCCGCCGCTCGTCGGGCGAGCAGAGCTCCTCGCCGAGCTGGCACGCGCACTCGATCACTCCGGTCGCCCCGATCGCGTTCGCCGCAGCATGCTGCTCGTCGGTGACGAGGCGGTCGGCAAGTCGGCGCTCGTCGAAGCCTGGGCCGCGGCCAATCCGGCCCGTGAGCTGTGGGCGACCTCCGCGAGCGAATTGGTCGCGGGCGCGAGCGGGCTCGGTGAATGGCAGGCGCGCGTCGCGGCCGTGCTCGCCGCGGCGGAGACCCTCGACGCGATTCTCTACTTCGATGATTTCGGCGCGCTGTTCGCGGATCGGCCGTCGGAAGGTGGCATCGAGCTCGGCGGCGCGATCCGGCGGCACGTCGTCGACGGTCGCGTGCGCGTGATCGGCGAGCTCACTGCCACGGCACTCGATCGCGCCGAGCGTCACGACGTGTCGCTGATCGGCTCGATGCTGCGCGTTCACGTCGCGCCGACGGATCCCGCGACGACGATCGAAGCCTGTCGCGCGTGGGGCGCGCACTGGCGCAAGACCCAGCCGCAGCGGCCGCAGATCGCACACGACATGGTGCCGAATGCGGTCGATCTGGCGCGACGCTACTTGCCCTATCGCGCCTTCCCCGGCAAGGCCGTGCGCCTTCTCGAGGAGCTCCGCGTCGCGCACGACGCGAGTCGCGACGCGACCGGTGCCGGGACGACGCTCGGCAACAGCGAGCTCTACGCCTCGTTCTCGTGGTCGACGGGTATTCCGATCGCGCTGCTCGACGATCAGCGTGCGATCTCGCGCGACGATGTCGTCGCGCAGCTGCGCCGCCGCATGGTCGGTCAAGACACGGCCGTGCGTCGCGTCGCGGAGGCGATCTGCGTCGCGAAGGCGCGGCTGCAGCCGGCCGACAAGCCGCTCGCGAGCCTGCTCTTCGTCGGCCCGAGCGGCGTCGGCAAGACGGAGCTCGCACGATCGGTCGCGACCTATCTGTTCGGCGCGCCGGAGAAGATGGTGCGACTCGACATGAGCGAGTACACCGATCCGTGGGCCGCCGAGCGACTCTTCGGTGGCGACACCGGTGGCGAAGGGCGGCTGACCGCAGCCGTGCGCAGCCAACCGTTCGGCGTCGTGCTACTCGACGAGATCGAGAAGGCGCATCCGTCGGTGTTCGATCTGCTGCTGCAGGTACTCGGTGAAGCGCGGCTGACAGACGGTCGCGGCCGGACCACGTTTTTTCACAACGCGATCATCGTGCTGACCTCGAATCTCGGAACGCGCAGCGCGAAGGGCACGCTCGGGCTCGCACCTCCGGACGATCAAGCAGAGCGTGAAGACCGGCGCTATCGCGACGCCGTGCTCGGCGCGTTTCGGCCGGAGCTCGTCAATCGGCTCGATCAGATCGTCGTGTTTCATCCGCTGCTCGCCCCGGAGATCGCGCGCGTCGCCGAGATCGCGATCGCGCGTCTCGCCGAGCGGCGCGGGCTCACGCAAGCGGGCGTGATGCTCGACGTGTCTCCGGCCGCGAGCGCGAGGCTCGCCGATAGCGGCTTCTCCGCCGAGCTCGGCGCGCGCGCACTGCGCCGTCATCTCGATAGCGAGCTGGTCACGCCGGCCGCACGCCTGCTCGCACGCGCAGGAGCAGAGAGCCACGGCGGCACGCTGACGGTCCGCGCGCCGGACGAACCGGATCCACGCCCGAACGGGACGCGTATCGCAGAACACACCGGCGCGGTCTCGATCACGCTGTGGCGGCGCGCGGCCGCGACCGGCAAGCGCATGGTGCGCAGTGCGCTCGCGCTCGGCGAGCTGCGTCGCGAGACCGATCGCGAGCTCGCGATGGCATCGGTGGCGGCCGTCCGCGACAAGCTCGCCGAGCTCGAAGCGACGCTCGCGACCGCCGCACGAAAGACCCCCGGCAAGACCGCGTTGCCCGGGCACGAGATCGCGAGGTTATCGACCGAACATGCGCGACTGACCGCATTGTGGACGACGGCGATGTCCGCACAAGGCGAGCTGCGCAGCGCCGAGGAGCTTTGTCTCGAGGCGCTCGCACGCGATCTCGATGCGATCGATCTGATCGACGGCGCGATCGCACAGCGCCAGAAGTTCCGTCGCGATCTGTTCTGGCTGCTCGTCGCGCTGCGGCCGCAGAAACCGGGTGTCACGTTGCTCGTCCACTCGCCGGATGCGCGCGCCGCCGTCGTTGCCTGGGTCAAGCTCGTGCTCGGCGCTTGCGCACACCTCGGGTGGCGCGGCAGCGTTCATCTGTGGGGAGAGCAAGCACCCGGCTGGCATCATCCTTGGGGCCCGCCGCACGATCGCGCGTGGGCCGAAGAGCACCTTGCAGCGCAGCCGCCCGCGGCCGCGCTCGTCCGGATCGCAGGCGTCGGTGCCGATTCGCTGTTCGGGCTCGAGGGAGGGCTTCACCGCTTCATCGGCCTCGCCGGTGAGCCTTGTCACGCGTGGGTCGATGCACTCGAGCCCCAAGCCGAGCTGACCGATGCGGAGTGGCTCGCGTTGCCGGGTCCGCCGACGCCTCGCGTCCCACGCGGCACGCCGATCCGCGAGATCAAGATCGCCGATGACAGCGTCACCGTGAGCGGCGACGAGATCGACGCTCCGTGGTCCACGCTCGCCGACCGGCTGCCGGAGGCCGCGGTCGCGCTGATCCTCGATGCTGCCCTGCACGCGGGGCACGGCTGTCGTTACGATCGCGGCGACCTGTGGAAGTGGGACCACCCGCTCGCGTCGGTGCCGCCCGAGGGCAAGCCGTGAGTCGGATCCACTTCAGCGTGGGCGTGTTCCACGAGCGCCGCGAAGGCGAGAACGAATGGACCGCGCTCGTGCCGGATCGCTACGGCGTGTCCGGATCCGGCGAGAGCGAAAGCCGTCTGCGCGAGCGCGTTCTCGATGCGCTACGCAACGTGCTGCGGCGCGCGCATCCGATCCATCAAGAGCTGTTTCAGCTGCCGCTCGGCACCGAGCTCGAGCGCGTGCCGATCGAGATCAAGACCAAGACCGGCACGATCCACGGCAACGTGCCGCTGATCGTCGAACCGCGCTGGGTCAGCGACTCGCATCAGCGGCTGTTAGTCTATCACCCGCTGCGGCGCGGGCAGTGGTTCATCACCGACGAGCGCACGGAGATACCTGCTCTCGCGAACGCACTGTTTCGGCATCACTGGGCCGAGCTCGAAGACGCAGACGAGATCGAGCAGCTCCTCTCGAACGGCCGCGATCGCTTGGTGACGCTCGCGTTCTCCGCGGAGCCGCAGTCGCTGCTCGATCTGCTGCCTTCGCGCAAGAAAGACAACAAGACCGCGGCGGCGATGCCACGGCAGGATCGCGTCCTTAACGAGATCGCGACGGATGAAACGCAGCGCGCTTCCGGGACCGCGGTCCACGCCGGTGTGCCGCGCTCGCCCTATCGCGAGCGGCTGTCGTATCTGCTCGGCGGTGCGCGACCGCGATCGGTCGCGGTCGTCGGCCCACCGGGCGCCGGCAAGACGACGCTGATCCACACGTGGATCTCGGACCGCCTCACCGAGGACGGCTACCGCATCCACAAGAACCTCGACAAGGTGCATCACGTGTGGCGGCTCTCGGGCAAACGCCTGATCGCCGGCATGTCGTACCTCGGTCAATGGGAGGAGCGCTGCCTCGCCGTCCTCGAGCAGGCCCGCAGACAGCGCGGCATCTTGTGGATCGAGGATCTCCACCTGTTCGGTCGACTCGGCCAGTCGCGCCAGAGCGAGCGCAGCTTCGCCGATTTCTTTCGCGGACCCGTGCGGCGCGGCGATCTCTCGATCGTGGCGGAGATGACCGCGGAGCAACACGCGCGCCTCGAGCGAGATGCGCCCGGGTTGGCCGAAGCACTCGCGCTCGTCGCGGTGCCCGCCGCGTCGCCACAAGAAACGGCGACGCTGCTGCTCCACGAAGTGCGCGCGATCGAGACCCGGCTCAAGAACATCGCGCTGCATCCCTTCGCACCGCGGACCGCGCTCGAGCTCGGTGCGGCGCTGTTCCCGTGGCGCGCGCGCCCCGGCGTCGCGATCGAGATCGTACGGCGCGTCGCAGAAGATGCGGCTTCGCGCGGCAAGACCCGCGAGCTCACGCCAACGGATGTCCTCGATTATCTCGCGCGCACGACGGGCCTGTCGGCGAAGCTCTTGACCCTCGATCAGCCGCTCGACTCGACGGAGGTCGAGGCCGCTTTCGCGGCGCGCGTGATCGGCCAGCCGGCGGCGACGCAAGCGGCCGCCGATGTGATCCTCAAAGTTCGAGCAGGGCTCGCCGATCCAGGCCGCCCGGTCTCCGTGATGCTGTTCACCGGACCGACGGGTACCGGCAAGACCGAGCTCGCGACCGCGATCGCCGAGTATCTCTACGGCGATCAGTCACGGCTCGTGCGCGTCGACATGGGCGAGATGTCCGGCCCCGATGCGGTGTCTCGGTTGATCGGCGACCGGTGGAATCCCGAGGGCATGTTGACCTCGCGCGTCCGCGCGCAGCCGTTTTGCGTCGTGCTACTCGACGAGATCGAGAAAGCGCATCCGCAGGCGCTGCACTTGCTGCTACAGCTCTTCGACGAGGGCCGGCTCACCGATGCCGCGGGCGAGGTCGCGAGCTTCGCGAGTGCGGTCGTGATCATGACGTCGAATCTCGGCTCGAGAAATGCGCAGCCGATCGGTTTCGGCGAGACGCGCGATCGGATCCTCGCCGACGTCGCGAGAGCGGTCCGCGAGTTCTTCCCGACCGAGCTGTTCAATCGGATCGATCAGGTCGTGCCGTTCGAGCCGCTGACACCCGAGGTCGCCGCGAAGGTCGTCGACAAGGAGCTCGGCAAGCTGCTCGCACGCCGCGGCCTGCGCGAGCGCAACACGTTCGTCTACGCGGGATCCGCGATTCGCAAGCGTGCCGTCGCCGATGCCTTCGATCCGCGATACGGCGCACGCACGGTGAAGCGGTGGCTCGAAGATCACGTCGGCGGCTCGCTGACCGATCTGCTCGCGACCGCGAAGCCGGCTCGGTTGCGCATCATTCGGCTCGCCGCGGACGGCGGCAAGATCGTCGCCACGCTCGAGCCGATGGAAGAGCGCACGCCGACGGCGGGCCGCTATATCCTCGAGGGCGCGCTCGATCTCGCGACCGCAGGCCTCGAATCGGCCGTCGCGACCGCCGCCTCCGCGCTCGCGCGAATCCGCGACTCGCGCGTGATCGCGACTGCAAAGGCCGAGGCGAGCGGCGAGCTGCGGTTCTACGTCGATGACTTGCTCCAGCGGATCGCCGCGCTCGAGCAGTTGTTCGGCGTCACGGCGGCCGCCGTGCACGAGGACGATCACGACGAACGCTACGAAAAGCGCGTGATCAAGCATCCGGGCGGTGAAGGCCAAGAAAAGCGGTTCCGGACGGGTGGCGCCGCACGGGTCGCGCGGCCACCGGTCGCACGCGATGCACTGATCGAAGGCATCGCCGAGACGCTACTGATCGAGCGCGCCCTACCGACGCTCCTCGATCCCGACGCACACGCGATCACGATGGTGCTATCGCGCGTCGGTGCCGCGCACGGGTTCGGGCTCGTCAACCTCACGCACGTGTTCTCGAGCCAAAAGGCCTGGTTCGAAGCGGGCGCACAGGCCGACGAGAGCGGCAACATCGGCCGGATGGTCGCCGGCAAGGCGACCGGCACGTACGACGAATGGCAGCGGTTCTGGCGCGCGCGCCGCGACGTCGCGATCGTGTTGCGCGGCCTGTTCGTGCGCGCCGCGCTCGAGTCCGACCACGGAACGTGGATGGTCAATGCCGCCGCGGCGGAACCGGACATCGTGCGGGTCGAGATCAGGCCCGGTGCCGCGCGCGCACCCCAAGATGTGTTGCGGGATCACGTGGCGGCACGTCGCGAGCTCGAACGCGTCCTCGATACCGGTGGCGCACTGCCCGCGAATCCCGATGTGCTGCTGCCGGTGACGCGCACGATTACCTATCGCGCTCCGCTGCGCACCGGGGAAGCCTTCCCCGTGACCGTCGAGGATTTCGCGACCGGCTGGATCGATCATGGAAACGTCAAGGAGCTCGCGCAGGCGGTGCGTCGAGCCTGGCACTTGTCGTGGAGCCGCGCGGCAGAGGGTCCAAGATGACGCGCCCGTCGTTTCGCGTGTTCGTGACGAAGCACCACGGCGGCCTGACCTCGGTCGTGCTGCTGCGTAGGTTTCGCGTGCTGTTCGACGCGCCGATGCCCGCGGCGATGGCCGTCGACCAAGAGACCGCGCTCGCGCGCCTGGCACCACAAGCCGCGCTCCTCACCGAGGACGCCGACGCCGCGGCGCGCTATCTGTGGACCGAAACGCTCGAGCTGCGACGGATCGAGGTCGATATTCATCCGGGGCGCCCCGATCCGCGCGGCTACGTGATCGCCGCCGCGACCGTACCGATCCGTCTCGGCTACGCCGCCGCCAAGCTCGATGGCTCGCCATTGCATCGCGTGCTCGTCCCACGCTTCGATTGGTCGTTCGTCGCCGAGGACCTCGCGGCCGTTCCCGACACCGTGCGCGCGCTCGTGTTCTCGTCGCTCGTCGGTGATGCAGCCGCGTCGTTGTACGACCTCAGGCGCGAGCTCGACGAGCAGATCATCGAGTGGAGCCCGATCGAGGCGCCGATCCGCACCGGTGGCAAGGCGACCGACGCCACCGATCCGGCGCCGACGCTCGAGGCCGTTGGCGAAGACTGGGTCGCGTTGTCGGCCGCCCGCCGCCTCAAGGCAGTCGTCGGCGTCGAACCGTTGTTCGAGCAGCTCGCGCCGAGCTTCGCGGATGGCAAGCTACCGAGCCTGCTGCTCGTCGGGCCGCGAGGCGCGGGCAAGTCGACGCTCGTGCGGCGCATCGCACGTTGGCTCCTCGAGGCGAGCCGCAAAGGCGGCAGGCGACGCCGGCTATGGGCCACGAGCGCCGATCGGATCGTCGCGGGCATGGTCTATCTCGGCATGTGGCAACAGCGCTGCCTGATGATCGTGAAGGAGCTCGAGGGCGGCAGCGATGTTCTGTACGTCGACCGGCTGACAGATGCGATGAACCCGATGTCCGGCGGTGCGTCGATCACCGATCTGCTCGCGCCCGCGATCGTCGCCGGCGAGCTCACGATGTTTGCCGAGTGCGACGAGGCCGAGCTCGTGCGCGCGCGCCAGCGCAATCCCGCGCTGATCGACGCGATGCGGATCGTGCGCGTGCCCGAAGCGACGCCGGCACAAGTGATCGCGATGCTCGAGCCGTACGGCCAGCGGCTCGATCCCGCGGTGATGCTGTCGCAGGATGCGGCACGCCGGCTCGTCGAGCTGCTCGCCGCGTTTCGCCGCGATACCGCGTTCCCCGGCAAGGCGCTCGCGTTCGTCGACTACTGCTCGCTGCACAAACACGCCACGCTCTCGCTCGGCGAGCTGACGGCGACATTCGGGGCGTGGTCGGGCCTGCCCGTCGAGCTCCTCGCACCCGAGCGCGCGCTCGACACCGCGACGATCGCGAAGCGCCTGCAGACCGCCGTGATCGGCCAGGACCACGCGTGCTCGGTCGCCGGGCGCGTGATCGCGCGCCTCAAAGCCGGCCTCGATGATCCGCAGCGTCCCGTCGGTGCCTTGCTGTTCGCGGGCCCGACCGGCGTCGGCAAGACCGAGCTCGCGAAGCAGCTCGCGCGCTACCTGTTCGGAGACGCCGATCGGCTCGTCCGGATCGACATGAGCGAGGTGACGACCGGTGCGGCGATCGCGCGCCTGATCACGCCATCACCTGCCGGCACGAGCCTCGCCGATCGAATCCGCCGCCAGCCGCTCTCGGTCGTGCTGTTCGACGAGATCGAAAAGGCGCACGACGCCGCCTTCGATCTCCTGCTCGGCGTGCTCGGCGAAGGTCGGCTCACCGATGCCTTCGGCCGGCTCGTCGACTTCCGCATGGCACTGATCGTGATGACGACGAATCTCGGCGCCGCCGATCCACGCCCAGCCGGCTTCTCTTCCGATCCGGACTCCGCGCCCGATCCGAGCGGCGCGATCCGCAACTTCTTCCGGCCCGAGCTCCTCGGCCGGCTCGATGCGATCGTGCCGTTTCGTCCGCTACCGCCCGCGGCTCTCGAGCGGATCGTCGATCTCGAGCTCGACAAGCTACGCCAGCGGCCGGGCTTCCTCGCGCGCAGCTTGCGACTCGAGCTCACACCGGCAGCACGCAGCCGACTCGCGGTGCTCGGCCATGATCCGAAGCTCGGCGCACGACCACTCCGCCGCACGATCGAAGACCTCGTCGTCGCTCCACTCGCCGAACGGATGGCGCGAGAGCCCACCTGGCGTGACGCGACGATTCGCATCGGCGCCACCGGTGAGGGCGGTGACATCCTCGTCTAGGACGTACGGGCGGGATCATTTTTGGTCCGTAACATCTCAGAACTACCAAGGATCTGACATTCAGCGCTTTGGTAATGTACGCGACAACGCACCCCCGAGTTGCGAGGCTTGCTACACTTCCGGCGTGCCCGATCCCAAACGAGTTCTTTGGTACCTCCGGAAGGTCCCGCTGCTCGCGGACCTCGGGCCCGATGCGATCGCTCGGATGGCCGAGCGCGTGGAGCTTCGCGAAGCGCGCCGCCGCGACGTCGTGTACCTCCCGGGCGACCCCGGAAAGTCGCTGTTCTTCGTGCACGGCGGCCGGATCAAGGTCAGCAAGGTCACCCGCGACGGCAAGTCCCTGACGCTCGCGTATCACGGACCCGCCGAGCTGTTCGGTGATAGCTGCATGCTCGACGGCGGTCCGCGCACCGAGATGGCCGAAGCCGTCGAGAACGCCCTGCTCTCCGAGATCGATCGCGGGCACTTCGAAGAGCTGATGATCGCCCACCCCATCCTCGGCCTCGCGATGACACGCCTCATGATCGTGCGTCGCCGCGAGCTCGAGAACAAAGTCGAAGCACTCGTGTTCCGCGATGTCTCGAGCAAGCTCGCCGAGCTACTCGTCAAGCTCGCCGGCGAGTACGGCGTCGATGACGCGCGCGGCACGCTCGTCGCGCTCAAGATCACGCATCAAGAGCTCGCGAACCTGATCGGCTCGACGCGTGAAACGGTCTCGCTCACGCTCTCGCAGTTCAAGCGCAAGCGACTGATCGCGACCGAGGGCCGCAAGGTCATCATCTCCGACAGCGAAGCGCTGCGCGCGCTGTACTAATGCCAGCGGCTCTCGCCGGCGCTGCTCGCTCCAAGCGTTACCGCCCGCAACCGTAGCCAAGTGCACTACGCGCGGCGGTCGAGCATCTCGATCGCGAGTGCGACTGCGCGCTGCATCGAGATCGGGCGCGCGATGCCTTTGCCGGCGATGTCGTAGGCCGTGCCGTGATCCGGCGACGTGCGCACGATCGGTAGACCGAGCGTGACGTTCACGGACTCGTCGAAGTCGACCAGCTTCACCGGGATCAGGCCTTGATCGTGATACATCGCAACGATCGCATCGTAGCGCCCCATCAGGTGGTCACGAAAGGCGGCGTCGGGAACGAGGGGCCCGAACAGTTGCACGCCGGCAAGCGGCGTCAGCGCGGGCGCGATCACGCCGGCATCCTCGACACCGAGCAGGCCACCCTCCCCCGCGTGAGGGTTGAGGCCGACGACGCCGATCCGCGGCGCGGGCAAACCAAAGTCGCGGAGCAGCGAGGCGGCGACGATCTCGATCGTGGTGCGGATGCGTTCCGTCGTCAGCGCGCGCGGAACGTCGGCGAGCGGAATGTGGACCGTGACCAGCGCGACGCGCAGCTTCGGACCCGCGAACATCATCACCGCATCGCGCACGCCGAACCGGGCCGCGAGCATTTCGGTGTGGCCGGGAAACGCGAAGCCCGCGCGATGTGCCCACGTCTTCGAGATCGGAGCGGTAACGATGGCCGCGAGCTCGCCTCGCGTTGCGGCCGCGACGGCAGCTTCGAGGTAACCGACCTGCGCGGCGCCGGTTTGTTCGTTCGGAGCACCCGCGACCGCGTCCTCCCCGAGCCCCTCGCCGTGCAGCTCGCAGGCGGGCGGCGGCGCTCCGATCGCGCGGGCTCCACGTTCGAGCGGCCCGCGATCGCCATAGACGACGAGTCGGTCCCGCCATTCCTGCGGCACCGCGCCGAGGGCCGCGGCGACGATTTCGGGGCCAATCCCCGTCGGATCGCCAAGCGTAATGCCGATCTTCGTGACCGCCTTCACGCCTGGGAAGCTAACACTGCTTGCCTCGGGCGCTGGTTCGTCCATCCTATTGTGAATGGGGCGTGCATCGCTTTGTCTGCTGGCATTGGCGGGGTGCGCCGGCGCGGAGGCGATGACCCTGCCGTCGCAGACCAGCGTCGTGAGCGGCGGCGTTGCGACGAAGAACGAGCTCGGCCTCAACCCCGGCGAGAGCATGGCGTACGAGGTTCGGCTCGGCGGCATGCTCGCGGGCGAAGCCGAGCTCGCGGTCGGTGAGCTCGGCGAGGTCGATGGTCATCGCGCGGTCGTCGTGAAGTCGCGCGCGGCGACTGCGGGCGCGGCCGCTCTGATCAAGAAGATTTCGGACGAGGCCACGACGGTGATCGATGCCGACTCGGGCCGGCCACTCCAGCTCGATACGCTGGTCGTGATGGGAGACAAAGAGACCACGGCGCGCGCGAAGTTCACCGGCAGCATCGCCGAGGTGACCTATGCGCGAAACGACGAACCGACCCCGCACACGTACAAGATCAACTTCGGCAAGGTCACCGTGCACGACACGCACTCCGCGATGGCGCAGCTGCGCGGCTGGAAGGCGACTCCCGGCACCGTGAAGACCGTGTTCGTCGTCGGCGGTCGTCGGTTGTGGCGCGTCGACGTGCGGTACATCGGCGCGGAGATGATGGGCTCGGCCCTCGGCAATCGCCGCGCGATCCGCTACGAGGGCGCGTCGTATCGCGCTCGGCCGAACTTCTCGCTCGAATCCGACAAGCCGGCGCGCACGTTCAAGGTGTGGCTGTCCGACGACGCTGATCGCGTCCCGCTCAAGATGACCGCGAGCACCGAGCTCGGCGACGTCTCGATGGATCTGACCGAGTACACGCGCCCGTAACGCGATTACTCCGGCGCGTCGGTCCGGCGCTTCGCGCGAGGCGGCTTCTTCTCGGGCTCTTCGCCGATCGCGCCGGAGACGGCCTTCATCTGTTGGGACGTGATCGCGCGGCCCGGCTGGAAGATCGAGATCTCCGGCTGCGAGCTGTCGTCTTGCGCACCGTCGGCTTCCGAGGCCAGCTCTTCGATCGAGATCTCCGGTTCGCTCTCATCCGCGTGCGCCGGACGCGCCATCACCGGTGACGAGGCTTGCCATGGTTCGGGCTCGTCCGCTTCGACGATGATCTCTCGAGGCTCGTCGTCGTCGGCCGGCTCGCTCGCGGCAGGCAGCGGCGGAGGAATCGTGATCTTCTTGTTGGGACCCGATTCGCCCCAGGTATCGTCGACGGTGATGCTCGCCACCGCGTTATCGACGGCTTGATTGGCGGCGGCTCGCTGGTCTTGCGGAACGATCAAGCCGCGATCGGGCGACGACGGCTTGGTAGCAACGCCCATCGGCGGAGTCGCAGCTTTGGCAGGCGTGAGTGGACCCCCAGCCGGCGGTGCCGTTTTGACCGGCGTGACCGGAACGCCGGCAGCGGGAGTCGGTGTCTTGAGCGGCGGGATCTGGATCGATCCGGTCGGCGGAGTCAGGGTTCGCGGTCCGCTCGCGGGTGTCGGCGCTCGCAACGCGCCACCGCTCGGAGGTATCGGAGCGCCCAGCGGAACGCCAGCCGCGGGTGTCGGCGTGCGCTGCGGGACGCCGGTCGGCGGGGTCGCGGCGAAGCCGCTGACGCCACGGGCGACACCGGTCGGCGGCGTCGGCAGCCTCATCACGCCGCCTGCCGGCGTCGGCGCGCGCGAAGGGCCCTTCACGCGCGGATGCGGTCCCGACGGAACGTTCGGCAGCGTTGCTCCGCTGCCCGTCGGGGGCGGCGAGGTTCCCGGCGACCGTTGCCCGAGCACGACGGCAGGCTTCGCAGGATCGGCGGGCTTGGTCTCGTCCGGTGTCTCCGTCGAGGCACGGGCGAGGTCGGAAGGCGGCGGCGATTCTTTGCTGACCTGCTGCATCTGCAGCGTCGGCGCGAACGCATCCGGATCCGTCTGCGCTTGGATCTTTCCGGTCCGGCGCTGTGGGCGGCGGAGCGAGATCTCCGCGCCGAGTGATTCGAGCAGGATCTCCGCGAGCTCGGGATCGTCCTCGCAAAGCTCGCGGAAGTCGTCCGAGCGCAGCGCGAGGGCCCGCACTTCACCTTGTGCGACCGCGAGCCCGTCGCGATCGGGCAGCGGGCGATCGGCGAGCAGCGCCTCGGGATACAGCAACGAGCCGGGTCCACGTTCTTTGCCGTTTTCCTCGACGATGCCGTCGACGATCACCCACGCGACTCGATCGCCAAGGGTCTGCGCCGGGATCTTTTCTTGGTCCGCGTGATCGCGCGGCAAGGCGATCCTGAGTGCCCGCAGCCGCTGTTGCGGATTGACCTTCGACCACAGCGGGCAGCCGCGGATCGATTCTTCTTCGCGCTTGATCATCTCCGAGGGCCGCGCCGTCTCACCGGCTTCGAGCACGCGGACGACGAGCGCCGTCGCGTTATCGCCGCCGCCGCGCTGCAGCGCGATCTCGACCAGCCGTTGCGCCGATCGGGCCGGGCTCGGCATCTTCGTGAGGACCTCGCCGATCTCGGCCTCCTGGAGATATTCGGTGATGCCGTCACTGCACAGCAGGAACCGATCGCCGTCGGCGACCGGCACGACAAACGTCGAGACCTTGCACTCCTGGCCGATGCCGAGCGCGTTCGTCAGCATGCTCTTGAACCGAGCGCCCTCGCCTTGGGTGTCGACCTCGACCCCGGCCGCGAGCAGCCGGGCGAGCAGCGTGTGATCTTCGGTGAGCTGCATCGCGATGCCGTCGCGCACGAGGTACGCGCGCGAGTCACCGGCGTGCGCGAACATGATGTCGCCGCCGATCAAGAGCGCGCCGACGAGCGTCGTGCCCATCCCGCCCTTGGTCTTGTCCGCCTCGGCCTCGGCGATGATCGCGTTATGCGCCTGGATCACGCCGTCGCGGATCGCGGTCAGCAGCTGCTTGCGTGTGTCGAGGGTGCCCTTGTTCAGCCAGCGCGTCGCGAGGTCCTGGACCGCGGGCCCACTCCAGCGATGCCGGATGACCGAGACCGCGAGCGCGCTTGCGACCTCGCCGGCGGCATGGCCGCCCATCCCGTCGCAGACGAGAAAAATTCCGAGCTCAGGGTCGATGAAGTGCGCGTCTTCGTTGTGGTCGCGCACTTTGCCGACGCTGGTTTCGGCAGCTCCTACAATGGAGGCGCGTCCGGCCACGATTCCGAGCTTACATCTTAGCCGCGCATCTTGTACCCGACGTTGCGTACTGTCTCGATCAATTCACCGGTTACCCCGAGCTTACTGCGCACCCTTCGGACATGGATATCTACGGTGCGGGTCCCACCCGCGTACTGATAGCCCCAGGCTCGTTCGAGAAGGGCCTGTCGGGTAAACACCCGCCCCCGGTGCTGCGCGAGGAATCGCAGGAGCTCGAATTCCTGGTGGGTGAGGTCGATCCGACGCCCCGCGATCTTGGCCTCGTAGCCCGCAATATCGATCAGGAGATCGTCGATCTTGATGACCTCGTCCGATCCAAAGGTCGCCGACTTCCAGTCGAGCTGCCGCATCCGTTCGTAGAGCTCGGCCGGAACGATCGGCATCAGCACGAAGTCATCGAACCCGAGCGAGAAGTCGAGGGACGGCAGGCGGGCAACCGTGATCGCGAGCAAGATCGGAACTTCGACGAGAGGACCGCTATCGCGCAGCTTCTGGATGGCCTTGTGCGCGCGCTGCATGTCGTCGGCGGCCTCGACGACGACGACGGTCGGCGGCTTGTCGGCGAGCGCCTCGAGATCGAGCCCACCGAGATCGAACCGGCCCAGCGTGACGCGGCTACCGAGCTCCGATAAGAGGGTTGCGCAAGACGCGGGTTCCCGACCAGCTCGCTCCGGATCCGCGCAAATGACGACGACACGCAACGCCTGAGTGATCTCCAACACTCACCGACCGCGTCAAGTCGCAACGCCCCTAAGCAGCAATGCCGAGCAGGCTGGCATTGCCCTGACTTCCAGCTATTGCCCCGGCCCTGGAACATGTAAGAATTGACTCTGGATGGAAGAGTTCCACTGCTCGTTCTGCGGAAAGCAGCGGCGTGAGGTCCGAAAGCTCATCTCCGGCCCGCGCGTGTTCATCTGCGACCAGTGCGTGACTCTGTGCAACGACATCCTCGCTAAAGAAGAAGCGTCGGAGCGACCCAAGTATCCGCCACCCCGGGCGATCGTCGACGAGCTCGACCGCTACGTCGTCGGACAGAAAGACGCCAAACGGGCGCTCGCGGTCGCCGTGTACAACCACTACAAGCGGATCGGGCTGCGCGGCAAGCAGACCGACGTCGAGCTCCAGAAGGGCAACATCCTCCTGATCGGGCCGACGGGGTCCGGTAAGACCCTCCTCGCGCAGACCCTTGCGAAGAAGTTGGATGTCCCGTTCGCGATCGCGGACGCGACGACCCTCACGGAAGCCGGCTATGTCGGCGAGGACGTCGAGAGCGTCGTCAAGGCGCTGTTCCGCGCCGCCGGCGGCGACGTCGAGAAGACCGCACGCGGCATCATCTGCATCGACGAGATCGACAAGATCGCTCGCAAGGGCGGCGCACCGTCGCCGACGCGCGACGTCAGCGGCGAAGGCGTCCAGCAGGCGCTGCTCAAGATCCTCGAGGGCAAGACCGCGACGATCACCCCCGACGGCGCGCGCAATCGCCCGCAGCAGGAGCTGATCCAGATCGATACGACCGACATCCTGTTCATCTGCTGCGGTGCCTTCAACGGTCTCGAAGAGATCGTTCGCCGCCGCACCGGTCAGCGTGGTCTCGGCTTTGGCGCCGAAGTCTCGACGGCCGAAGACGACAAAGACCAGCTGCGGCGCCAGGCGCGCACTGAAGATCTGATGAAGTTCGGCATGATCCCCGAGTTCATGGGGCGGCTGCCCGTGATCGTCTCGTGCGACGCGCTCGACGTCGAAGCGTTGACGGAAGTCCTGTGGAAGCCGCGCAACGCGCTCGCCAAGCAGTACCACCGCCTGTTCGAGCTCGAAGGCGTGAAGCTGAACTTCCGCCCCGATGCGCTGAAGGCGATCGCGGAAGAAGCCGCGCGCCGCAACTCCGGCGCTCGCGGACTGCGCGCGATCCTCGAAGAGGTCATGCTCGACGTGATGTACGAGATCCCGTCGCTGACCGGCGTGAAAGAGTGCGTCGTCACGCGCGACGTCGTCGAGAACCGGGCACGCCCGGAGCTCGTGCTCGAGTCGAAGGCCGCGAGCTAGCTCGCAGCTGCTCGCGGTCATGCGCCGCGGCACCGTACGCGCCTCGGCTCTGTTCGTGCGCGCAGAGCAGACGAACCGCCAAGGCGCGGAGGCGCCAAGATCAGAGGAGCATTTTATCTTGATCAGTCCTGGCCGACCGCGAACCGAGCCGATACGGGCAACCTACGGTTCGACCGAAATCCTTCTCTTGCTGACCTTGGCGCCTCCGCGACTTGGCGGTTGATCTGCTCGGTCACACGCCCTGGGATCACACGGTCGCGCAGCTCAGTGCACGCAGCCGAATTCGCCGCCGCCAGCCGGGTACTTGTACATGCCCGTGAAGCACATCTCCGAGGTCGAGCTATCGCCGAAGGTGATCGTCGCGCCGGTGTTGTTGACGTACGTGCACGTCACCTGAACCTGATCGCCTTGATGGACGATCGTCTCGGCCATCGGGTAGTTCTTCTGCTCGCCGAACTGATAGGCAGTGTCGAGGAGCGTCGACGGCGCGCCCGCGTGGGTGACCGTCAATGCCTGATGCGTCGCGGTCTGGTGCATGTGCGGCCACAGCGTGAACACGTGCCAGTCCGTCGGCGCCGTGCAGCCTCCGATCGCGGTGTGCGGCTGGTTGTCCGATGGGATGCTGATGCTGTAGGTCCCGGCGAACGTCATGTCGGCAGGATTCACGACCTCGGCCGCCGGGATCGTCTTGACGAGAATTCCGGACTCGTCGGCGGCGGGCGTGTCCTTGAGGTTGAACAGGTGGAGGTTGAGGTTGATCCAGGTCCCGGCCGGGATGTGGACCGCGACGCCCGTTGGAAACGCGAGGTCATCGGTCATGACGCCCGCGGCGTAGACCATCTGGCTGTTGAAGGCGCCGGTGCCGGCGTTGCAGTTGTAGTCGCCCGTCGAGGTTCCGCTCGGATCGATCGTCACGACCTCGTGGTGCGTCCCGGTCGGAGACATCGCACGGAACGCGCTGATCCACATGTCATCTTGAACTTGGATGCGCCGGCACCGGTAACCCTCGGCGTTGACGCCGAGCGACCACGTGCGCGACACGAGCTTGGTCCACCCGGCCGGCACGCCGCCGTCACCGGATCCGCCACCGTCACCACCGCTGCCTCCAGCATCTGGATCGCCCAGACCGATGTCTTTACCGCCGCAGGCAACTAGTAAGAGCAGCGCCGCTAGGGTGGCTCGCATCGCGGCAGTATACGCCTGGGGCCGGTTCTGCCCGGTATTTTCGCGATGGCATGGAGTGTCAACGGTGAGGCGCTCGGGTGACCGCGCCCACGGTATGCTCGCCCCGTGTCGGAGCTGCGCAACGTCATCGTGTTTTCGCTTGGTGCGATGCGGTATGCCGTCGAGCTGCGCTGGGTGCGAGAGGTCGTGACGCTCGGATTTGTGACGGCGGTCCCAACCGCACCGGTCGCCCTGGGCGGGGTCTGTAACCTACACGGGTCGATCCTGCCGGTGCTCGATGTGGCCGCGCTGCTCGATCAACCTCCCGGCCCGCCGCCGCGCCAGGGCGATGGCGCACTCGTGCTCGAGGCCGAGGGTACGGTTTGCGCGCTGCGGGTCGATCAGGTCGATCACGTCGCATCGCTCGTCGAATCTGCAGGCGCCGTCGTCGATGCGAATGGCCGCCCTCTCACGCTGCTCGATCCGCTGCGGCTCGTCAGGCGCGCGCTCGAGCTGATCACCAGCGACGTCGCGGCGGCGGCCGCGGAGTGACGAAGTAGATGAGCGATACCGATCTCGATTTCGATGCCGACGAGCTCGCGATGCTGCGCCAGCTGTTTCGCTCGGAGGCGCACGACGCCCTCGAGGCGGTGACCACGCGCGTGCTCGCAAACGGCTCCGGCCGCCCTTCGCCCGAAGCGCTGACGGAGATGATGCGCGTCACTCACACGCTCAAGGGCGCCGCGGGAACCGTCGGGCTCGACGCGATGGTCGATCTGACGCATCGTCTCGAGAGCTCGCTTGCCGCGGTCGGCCGCGAACCGACGCCCTGGACGTCGACCAGTGCGGATCTGCTCGTCGAGGTGACGGACGGCCTGCGCGGCTTCCTCGACGAGCTGATCGCCGAGCCGGCCGGTGCACACGCGACGGCGATCCGGCTGCGCGCGCAGATCGACCGACTCGGACGCGGAGAGCCGAGCGATCGGCGTAGTGGCGACATCGACGCCTTGCCGATCGCGGCGCATCTCAACGCGTCGCAGATGACCAACGAGGCGATCGCCCAACGCGAGTTCGAATCGCGGCCCGGCGACTCGCTCGCGATGCCGACGATCGTCGATACGCCCGGCGAGCCTGCCCTGGCCGAGCCAGTCCCCTATCTAACGTCCGATCTGCCGTCGGATGCGATGGCCGCGGCAGAGCCGAAATCGTATCTCCGCGTCGAGCCCGAGCGCGTCGATGCCCTGATGTCGAGCGCCGGCGAGCTCCTGTTCGATCGCACGCGCATCGAGCGTCGCGTTCAACTGCTGCGGACGCTCGCCCGCGATCTCGCACGCACGCGCCAGAACCTGCGCGACGCGCTCGGCGAATCCGGGCCTCCCAATCGTGTGCGGCTCACCGAAGCGGAGGGCGAGCTCGCCGGTCAGGCTGCCCTCCTCTCGCAGACCACGGCGGCGCTCCTCGACGAGATCGAAGCGCTGCGGCGCACGATCGGCGAATTGCAACGCGGGCTCACGCGGATCCGAATGGACACCGCGCGCAACCTGTTTCTCCACGCCGCGCGCACGTTGCGAGCACTGCGCCGCGCAACCGGCTTCAAGGTCGAGCTGCGTACGCTCGGGGAGGACACCGAGTTCGACAAAGCCGTCGCCGAGCAACTCGTCGACCCGATCACGCAGCTGCTCCGGAACGCGGTCGCCCACGGCGTCGAGCCTCCCGAGGAGCGTGCGCGGCGCGGCAAGCCTGCGACCGCGACGATCACGATCCGCGCGCGCCAGGACGGCAACCTGCTCGTGCTCGAGATCTCCGACGATGGGCGCGGAGTCGATACGGCGGCATTGCGCGAGCGTCTGATCCTGACGAATCGCTGGTCCGCTGCGCGCGCACAGCTCGCGACGGACGCCGACGTGCTCGACGCGCTCGGCACCGGCGTCTCGGTCCGCGGCGACGCCGACGAGCTCGCGGGCCGCGGCATCGGTCTCGATCTCGTGCGGCAGACGATCGCGCGACTCGGCGGCGAAGTGAAGGTGACTTCGACGACCGGGCGTGGCACCACGTTCAGCCTGCGGCTGCCGCTGTCGACGTCGCTCGCGCAGGCGATGCTGTTCAAGGTCGGCGGCCAGGTCTATGCGATCCCGGCGGTCCACGTCGTCGACACGACCCTCGTCGACGCGGGCGCGACGACGACGCTCGCGCGAAACGAACAGTTACCGGTGCTGCGGCTCGAGACGCTGCTCGGTCACGCTAGCGCGCTCGCCGAGCGCAAACCGGGCATCGTCGTGTCGTTCGCCGGCAAGTCGATGGTGTGTACGGTCGACAAGCTCGTCGGTCCGCGCGAGATCATCATCAAGCCGCTCGGAGCGCTGCTCGCGCCGCTCACGCTCTATGCCGCCGCAACGATCAGCGGCTCGGGCAAGGTCCAGCTGATCCTCGATCCCGCGCAGCTCGTGCGCCGCGTTCATCCCGACGCCCCGAGCGAGCCGCTCGCGGACTCGGCCTCCTCACCGATGGTGCTCGCGGGAAGGGCCCTTGTCGTCGATGACTCGCGCGCGATCCGCGAAGCGATGACCTCGATGCTCGGGCGCGAAGGCTGGATCGTCGATGTCGCGGAAGACGGTGCACGGGCGCTCCAGATGACGCGCCAGCTCCGCTACGATCTCGTG
This sequence comes from Myxococcales bacterium, assembly GCA_028287115.1. GTDB lineage: Bacteria > Myxococcota_A > Polyangia > Haliangiales > Haliangiaceae > JABFXX01. The sequence goes on along the minus strand of JAQBQF010000233.1, from coordinate 20,503 downwards.
GTCACCGACCTCGAGATGCCCGAGCTCGGCGGCTTCGATCTGATCGCGCGCCTCCGCAAAGATGAGCGCTTCAAGACGACCCCGATCGTGATCATCACGTCGCGAGCCAATCCCGAACATCGCCGCCGTGCGCGAGACCTCGGAGTGCGCGCTCTGGTCGCAAAGCCGATCACGCGCCGCAAGCTCCTCGAAGCGCTGTCTGCTCGATAACTGTCACCCTGACAGAGTTGCCCCTCCGGCGATCCCGCGGCTTCACCGGGTTTGCTGGAAAATCCCGCACATCGGCGGGTGCTCGCGCGTGAATGAATTCAAAGTCGCGCGGAACGTCCGTTGCTGACAGATTGTAGTGGTGCGTTTGCTCGTCATGCTCTGGGTGCTGGTGACTGCTCTGCCGGCGGTCGCCGCCCCCGGCGTCCGGATCTACCAAAGCAAGGACCCTGCGGTCACCGAGGGCGACACGATCGTCAACGGTGACCCGGCGGCGATCTTCGCGGCGGTGCTCGACTACACGCGGTGGACCGGGATCTTTCCCGATGTCGCCAAGGTCGTCGTGACGTCGCAAAAGGGCAACGAGGCGCGCGTCACGCTGATCGCACCGGACGGACACCGTGACAACCTCCACTTCAATAACCAGCCGAACGCGCGGATGATCTTCTTCGAAGACACCGGTGGTCGCGCTGATGTCTGGGCCGAGATCATGTTCGTGCCCGGCGACAAGGAAGGCACGACGCGCGTGCACACGCGGCTCTACGCGAACCTGCACGGACTCGCGTCACTCGTCGTCAGCGACGGCGATATTCGCAAGATGCGCGAGGACAAGATCGAGCGCCAGCTCGTTCACATGCGCGACTACTTTCGGCGGCGCTGACGCTGTCCCGGCTTCTTCGTGCCGCCGCCTTCGACCTCGCGCTCGCGCATCCCGCGATGCGACACGCCGAGCCTGAGCTTGCCGCCGGCGCCCTGCTTGCGCGGGGCCGCGCCACGTTCGTGATGCTGGACCTGTGCGCGCTCGACCTCACGCGCCGCTTTCTTGCGAGTCGCGATCCCGACGGTGCGCGTCGGTTTCTGGCCCTCGGTCTTCGCCGGTAGCTCCTTGCGCTTGCGCGCGGTATCCGCGTGGACAAGCGTGAAGTCGATCCGGCGCCGGATCACCGAGACGTTGTTGATCTCGACCGTCACGCGATCGCCGAGCTCGATGATCTTGCCGGTCCGCGTCCCCGTCAGCCGCATGTGGATCTCGTCGTACTCCATCGGCTCGCCGAGCGAGTCGAGCTTGATCAGGCCCTCGACGTAGGGCTCGTCGAGCTCGACGAACGCGCCGAAGCTGGTGACCGCCGAGACATTGCCATCGAACCGCTCGCCGACTTGATCGCGCATCAAGTATGCGCGGTACATCGCGACCGCCTCGCGCTCGGCTTCCATCGCGCGGCGCTCGTTGCTGCTCGACATCCCCGCGAGCTCCGCGAGGATCTCGGTGTTCGGGGGAGCCTTGCTGTAGCCGCCGCCTGAAGCCGCGCCGTCGCGGTTGAGCTGGTACTTGAGGAGCCGGTGGACGAGCAGATCCGGATAGCGGCGGATCGGCGACGTGAAGTGCAGATAGTCACCGGAGGCGAGGCCGAAGTGGCCGATCGGCACGGTGTCCCAGACGGCCTGCGTGAGCGTCCGCAGCACCAGAAACGACAGCGCCTGAACGCCCGGTTTCTCGGCGATCTGATCGAGCACCTTCTTCATGCCGAGCGGCGTCACCGCCTCTGCGGGGTCGACGTGGATCCCGTACGCGGCGAGCATCTCGGCCAGCTTGGCGACGCGATCCGGAGCGGGCGGCGCATGGACGCGCCACACGGTGGGCGCACTTCGCTTGCGGAAGAAGCTACCGACCGCTTCGTTCGCCGCGATCATGAACTCTTCGACGAGCTGATAGGCCTGCTTGACCGCAGGATCTCCTTTCGCCTTGACGACATCGCGGACGAGCCTCGGATCATCGGCGTCGAGCACGACCTTGGGCTCGGACAGCTCGAGATCGAGCGCGCCACGCGCCTGCCGCTTCGCGCGAAGCTTCTGCGCGAGCGCGTGCAGCCGACTCAGCTCGGCTTCCCACTCGCGATACTGCTCGCGCCTGCCGCGAAAATCGCCGCCGAGCGCCGCAGCGACACCGGGATAATCGAGCCGGCCCTTGCTCCGGATCACCGCGGCCGAGTAGCTGACGTCGTGAAGATCGGCGTTCTCGTTGTAATCGAGCCGGACGACCATCGCGCAGCGATCGACCATCGGATTGAGCGAGCAGATGCCGCCGGACAATTGGAACGGCAGCATCGGGATCACGCGATCCGGCAGATAGACCGACACGCCGCGGATCGCAGCTTCGCGATCGAGCGCATCGCCCCACCGGACGTAGTGCGAGACGTCGGCGACCGCGACCCACACGCGAGGTCCGCCGTGCGGCCCGTTCTCGATGCACAACGCATCGTCGAAGTCGCGCGCGGTTTCCGGATCGATCGTCGCGAACCTGCGATCGCGCAGGTCGATTCGATCGGCGAGATCCGAGGCCGTGAGCTCTTGCGACGTCCGATGCGCCTGCGCGGCGGCTTCGTCGGGAAACTCGATCGGGATCACGGCGCACGCGAGGATCTTCTCGATCTCGGTGCGCGGATCCTCGGGATCGCCGAGCACCTTGAGCACCTTGCCGGCGAGCTCGCGCCGCGCGGCATCGGGGTAGCGCGTGATCTCGACGACCACGGCATCGCCGTCCTTGCCGCTAGGCGCATCGTCGACTCCGACGCGTCCGTAGTCCGCGGCGATCCGCGGATCATCGGGCTCGAGATAGATCGAGCGCCCGACGCGGCGCAGGATGCCGGTCAGCCGCGCGCGGCCGCGCGCCAAGACCTCGGCGACGCGACCCTCGGTCCCGCGCACGCCGGCCCAGGTCTCGACGACCACGCGGTCGCCGTCGAGCGAGTTGTTGCGATATTTCGCCGGCACGAACACGGTCTCGCCGTGCGGGATCGCGACGAAGCCGTAGCCGGCCGGATGCACGGTGATGCGGCCTTCGATGCGATCGTCCTGCTTCGTGATCGCCGCCGACGTGGAGGCGGACGGGCGTGCCCCGGCCGTCGGGGTAGGTGCGATCGCGATCGTCGTGCCGGTGTCGGGATCGTAGTCGACCTGCGGTTTCGGCGGCTCGCGGCGGACCGGCCGCGGCGGCTCGTTGCGCCACGAGGCCTGCGGTTTCGGCGGCGGCGCCTTGCTCGGCTGCTTCGTGCGCATTTGTTTCGGCGCCGGAGGTGGCGTCTTCGGCAGCGGCGGCGGTGGCTTTGCGTGTGGATCGGCGGGCCGGCCGTGCGGGGTGAGCGCGAACGCACCACCGGGGAGGACATGGACCATGCCGTCCTCGACGAGGTCGAGGATCTGAGAGCGGAGGTCGGCGTATTCGTGCTTGCGCAGGCCGAGCTCGTCGGCGAGCGCGGTGAGCTTGATGCCTGGAGTGACCAGGCGGGACAGGCAATCGAGGATTGCCTGCCTATCGGTGGAGGACATGTGTTCTTTCGTGATTCTTTCTTGAGACTTTATTGAAATGCATGGAGGTGCCCGTCGTCGCCGGCGACGTACAGCGTGCCGGTTCCGGAGATCGCGGGCGTGGTGTCGACATCGCCGGGGAGCTGCACGTGCCAGCGCAGCGTGCCATCAGGCGCCACTGCGTAGACGTGCTCGTCCTCGGCACCGAACAGGATCGTCCCGTCGGTTGCGATGCCAGGTGTCGAGTTGATCTTGTCGGCGGCGGCAAGCTTCCAGTGGACCTGCCCCGTCGGCGCGATCGCGTAGAGATTCTTGTCGAGGCTGCCGACATAGAGCGTGCCGTCGGCGCCGATCGCCGCGCCGCCGCGGATGTCTTTGCCGGTGACGACCTTCCACAGCACCGCGCCCACCGGCGAGATCGCGTAGAAGCTGTGATCGTCGCTGCCGACGTAGATCGTGCCGTCGTTGCCGATCGCGGGTGATGCGTCGACGTCGTCGCCGGTGCGGACTTCCCAGCGCTTCGTGCCGTCGGGCGCGACCGCATAGAGCGCGTCATCTTCGCAACCCGCGTACACCGTGCCGTCGCCCGCGAGCGCCGGCGTCGACGCGACATGCTCGGCCGTTGCGAGCTTCCAGCGCAGCGTGCCGTCGGCCCACACCGCGTAGATGCCGTCGCCGCCGACGTAGATCGTGCCATCGGGACCGATCGTCGGCCCGCCGTCGACATCGCAGCGCGACGACTCCGGTCCGAACCCTTTCGGATCGCAGTCGCCGAGGCGCAGCTTCCACTTGAGCGTGCCGTCGGCCTTCACGGCGTACAGGTGATCGTCATCGGAGCCGATGTAGATCGTGCCGTCTTCGGCGACCGCGGGCGTGCTCCACGATCGATCGGTCGTCTTGAACGCCCATTTGATCGCGCCCGCAGGATCGATCGCGTACAGCGCGCCATCATGCGAAGCGACGTAGATCGTGCCGTCGGGTCCGATCGTCGGGGATCCGACCACGGCCCCGTGGACGTCCGTGCTCCACAGCTCCTTCGGAGCACGCGCCGGCGCAGGACCACCTCGACGACCGGTGTGGCGGGCATCGCCGCCGAACATCGCAACCGGCGGTGCGCCGATCACCATCGGGATCGCAGCATCGGCCCCGCCGGTCGGCGTCGACCCGCCCGGCTCCATGTTGGGCGTGCGAGCGGGATCGGCCACACCGATCGATCGTCGATCGATGCACATCGTGTTCTCGCAGACCCGCGGATCCCGGCAGTCCGTGTCTTTGGAACAGCCGGACTGTCGAGCTTGCGTCCCGGAGCAGGCGAGCAGCAAGAATGCCGCCGCCGCCGCACAGACCAACCTCACGCGCAGGAACCTAACAGAGCCAGCTTGTTACCACTATGCCTTCGGAAGATCATTCGAGAAGCGCTCCGCGAGCTTCTCGAAATACCGCCGAGTTTCTTCGAGCACAACCGGATCTTGATCCGGATACATGCGGATCCCGTGCGCACCAAACGGATCGGTGGTCACCGGCCCGACAGGGAGGCCACCGACGATGCCCGTCTGCTCGTGATAGAGGAGCGCGAGGACCTCGGAGTGATTTTCGGGCACCAAGAAGGTCCGGCGCCCGAGCTCCGGTTTACCGTCTTTGAAGCCGTCGACCAGCTTGGCCATGTAAAACACATCGAGTCTACCGTCGCGGGCTGCATCGGGAAAGTCCCAAGACGACCACACGTGATCGCGAGCGTGATTAACGCTCTCGACAGGCGCAAAACAGGGCACCCGGGATGGGCCCCTGGGGCTCATGTACTCTTGGACCGTGCTCGAGCTGTGGTTCGACTTTTCGTGCCCGTACGCGTACCTCGCCTCGCGCCGAGCGCCCGCGGTCGCGCGTGACGCGGGTGTCACGCTCATGTGGCGGCCGATGCTGCTCGGCGGAGTGTTTCGCGGGATCGGCGCCGGAGATGGTCCGAACGCGACACTTGGGCCTGCGAAGGCGCGTCACAACTACCAGGACATGCATCGCTGGGCCGAGCTGTTCGGCGCTCGTTTCCGGTTGCCGGCCGCGCATCCGATGCGGACTGTACGAGCTTTGCGCGTTCTGCTCGCGCTCCCCGACTCCCGATGGGACGTCGCGATCGAGGCGATCTTCGCGGCGTACTGGCAGCGCGCCGAAGACATCACGCGCGACGACGTGATCGCCGCCGCGCTTGCCGCCGCCGGTGTGAGCGATGCCGACATCGCAGCCGCACTCGCGCGCGCCGATGACATGAAGGACGAGCTGCGCCGTCGCACCGAGGAGGCGATCGCGCTCGGGATCTTCGGCGCGCCTGCGTGGGTGATCCGGCGCGCGGGCGACCACGTTTTGATCTGGGGACAAGATCGGATCGAGTGGGTGTCCGCGGTCCTCGCGGGGTGGGATCCCGAAGTCGGGCCGCCGCCGGGAGGCCCGCGTCGGATCACGGCGAGCACCCCCGAGATGGAGCGAAGCCAGCGGACGCTGGCGAGCGCGACCGAGATGGAGCGAAGCCAGCGGACGCTGGCGAGCGCGATCGACTGCTACTTCGACGTGGCGAGCCCGTTTGCGTATCTCGGGCTCACGCAGCTTCCGGCGCTCGCGGATACAACGCTGCGGCTCCGCCCGATCTTGCTCGGCGGCCTGTTTCGCGACATCGGCCAGGCCGACGTACCGCTGTTCGCGATGAATCCGCCGAAGCAGCGCTACGTCGCGCGCGAGATGGTGCGGTGGGCACGGTGGTGGGGCGTGCCGTTCGACTCCCCTCGCAAGTTTCCTCAGCGGACCGTGCAGGCTCAGCGGTTGTGCATCCTCGCCGCCGAGCGTGGGGCCACCGAAGGCGTGCGACTCGCGACCGCGCTCGGCCGCGCGATGTGGGCCGAGCAGCGCGATCTCGAAGATCGCGAGACGTTGCGCGCGGTGCTCGCCGAGTGCGGCCTGCCGCCCGACTGGGTCAATCACACGAGCGATCCCGAGCTCAAAGCGAAGCTCGTCGCGAACACCGAAGCCGCAAAGGCTGCCGGCGTGTTCGGTGTGCCGACGTTTATCGTCGACGACAAGTATCTATTCTGGGGTCAAGACCGGCTCGACCTCGTCACCCGCGCGCTCGCCGGCTGGAAGCCCGTGCACGGATGATCGAGCTGACGATCGCGTGCGCGATCGCTGGTGATCGCCGAATGGAAGGAGCTCGCGAGCCTGCGCATCGCAGCGAAGCTCGCCGCGTCCCTCGCGCTCAAGGCATGCGGGCTGCCCGCGCATGATGCCGGTCAGCTCCTGATCGCCTGGTCGCTCGCGTACCAGAGCTAACCCGCTACTTCTTCTTGCCGCGCTTCTGACGGCGAGCCTTGCTGCGCGCGAGGCCGCGCTTGTGCCAGGCCCGTTTCTTAGCCTTCATCTTGCGGTCCTTGAGGCGCCGCACTTGCTTGAACTTCGGACGTTTCTTGAGGGAGCGCTTGGTACGGCCCATGACGCGTCTATACACCGGCCCCCGGCCCTGTAACCAGACCTCCTGGCCGTCGTATATCCACATCGGCGCGAGATGGCCGATCCCAGGGACCTCATGCAGCGGTATTGCGATGGAGATGCGCACGCGTTTCGCGAGCTCTACTCCCTCGTCGCGCCTCGGCTACTCGCCTATTTGATGAAGATGGCACGGAGCCGGGCCGTCGCCGATGACATGTTGCAGCAGACGTTCTTGAAAGTGCACCGCGCGCGGGCGGCGTACGTGCGCGGGGCCGACCCGATCCCGTGGATGTACTCGATCGCGCACCGCACGTTCATCGACGAGACCCGCCGCGTGAAGCGCGCGATCGTGCAGAACGTGGGCGATGAGGTACCCGAGGTCGCGGCGTCGATCACCGGCGAGGCCGCGGATGTTCGCGAAGAGCCCATCGATCCCGAGCTCTCGCGCGCCGCGCTCGATGCGCTCGCACAGTTGCCGGAACAGCAACGGGAGGCCGTCGTGCTGACAAAGCTCGACGGCAAGACCGTCGCGGAGGCCGCCGATATCGCGGGAACCACGGTCGGCGCGATGAAGGTGCGCGCGCATCGCGGCTACGAAGCGCTGCGCAAGCTACTCGGCGTGCGTCCCGCGGAACCGCGCAAGGCGGCAGGAGGCACATCGTGAGTAGAGACGTTCTCGACGAGCTCGCGGCCATGCCCCCGCCGCAACCCCCGCCGCTGTCGAGCCTCCTCGAAGGCGAGCTCGCCAAGCTCGCACCGGTCGCGACGCGACGGCCGCTCCGGCAGCTCGCGATCCTTGCCGGGATCTCGGCCGTGTATGGCGCGGGGCTCCTCGCGGTGATCACGATGCGACGCGACGCACGGGAGCTGCCGATGTGGTGGCTCGCCGGGATGGCACTGCTCTGGGTCGCCGGCTTCATCGTGCCCTGTTATTTCGCGCTCGTTCCCCGCCCCGGCTCGGTGACCCCGCGCTGGCGCTGGGCGGCGGCCAGTGCGGTGATCACGTCGATCTTGTTCATCAGCCTCAACCTGGTCGTCGGGATGACAGTGCATCCCCATGGTGAGGACAGCCTCTACTACGGCTGGGAACGGTTTGGCCGAGGTCACACGTGCCTCGAGCTGGGGCTTTTGACCGCCCTCGTCCCGGTGATCGTCGGGGCGATCTTCTTGAGAGGCGCCGTGCCGGTTAGATCTCGCCTCGTTGCAGCGGCTCTCGGCGCGGGGAGCGGCTGTCTCGGCGGGCTCGTCCTCCACGTCCATTGCCGGATTGCCGATGGGCTGCACATCGGGCTCATGCACGGCGGCGTGGTGGTCGTGGCGGCGCTGCTCTCGGCCGCTCTCGTACCGCGCGCGACCGACCAACCGCTGCGCTGATCTTTGCTAGGCTTAGCCGCTGTGACCGGTCTCGTGTTGTCGTGTGAGCATGCGTCGTGGACGCTACCTCCGGGCGTCGATCTCGGAGTGGCGCCAGACGTCCTGACGTCGCAGGCGAGCTGGGATCACGGAGCCTTCGAGATCGCGTCGGTGTTTGCGGACGCGTTCGGTATCGCGCTGCATGCGGGCGCGTTCTCGCGCATGTTCGTCGATCTCAATCGACCGCCCGAGCATCCCAACGTGATCCCGCTCGTCAGCTACGGCGCGAAGGTGCCCGCAAACGAGTTCCTCTCCACGGGAGATCGCGCGGCGCGGATCGCGATGTTTCATGCGCCGTACTGGGACGCCGTGCGACGCGATGTCACCGCGCGCCTGCACGATCGCGGAGGCGTGCTCCATCTCTCCACGCATAGTTTCGATCCCGCGCTGGATCCGCCGAATCGCAAGTTCGATGTCGGCGTGCTCTACGATCCGGCGCATGCGTTCGAGGCCGAGCTCGCCGAGCGGTTGATGTTTCAGCTGCGCAGCGCGGGGCTCGATGTCCGCGCGAATCAGCCTTACAGCGGCGTCGGTCCCGCGCTGTGCACGGAGCTCCGCAAATCGTTGCCCGGCAAGCGTTACGCGGGCATCGAGCTCGAAGCATCGCACGCGGTCACACACACCCACGGCGGGTGTGCGCGCATCGCGGCCGCGGTCCTGCCGTTTCTCGAATCGATCGATTGATCTCGATCGCGCCTGCCGATCAAGATCTCGACCCATGGGGCAGCCGGACAACTCGACGCCCCCTCACCCTCCCGGCGTTCCGGCCGACGCGCGGTGGGACGTCAAGGACGGCGGCTTCGAGTGGAGCTCCGGCGCGTGCGACAGCGAAGGCCGGCGGCACGGAGCGTTTCGCCGCTGGACGCGTGCGGGTGTCCCGTATGGCGAGATGAATTTCGAGCACGGCAAGCGCCACGGCAAGACGATCACGTATCACCCGGACGGCACGGTCGCGTCGGAGGCCGACTGGGCCTTCGGCGTGATCATGGACAGCGCCTTGTTCCGCAGCGACGGGCCCTCCCCAGAGGCGTTCACAGCCGCCGCGCCGAACGTGTGGTCGGTGCGGTACTACACGCGCGACGGCAAGACGAACTACACGATCCGGTACTTCACGCGCGACGGTGCAGAGTGTGGGCCCGACGGCAATCCGTTGCCACGGCGGCCGGCGGCGGTCGCCGCGACTGCGCGATGGTTTCCCGACATGGATCGCTGGGTCGACGGCGAGATCGAACGGGGCACGAGCGCGCAGGTCGGACCGTGGCGGTGGTGGAGCCGCGACGGCGTACTGCGCCGCGAAGAGCTCCGTGACGTGCACGGCGAAGCGATCACGATCGCCGAGTACCGCCCTGCCGGTAGCTTGGAGAAAACGATCACGCGCGGCGTCGAAGGCGAACAGCGCGATCACTTCTACGAGGACGGATCGCTATCGTGCCGGCGGCGCGACGACGCGAACGGCCGCGAGATCTACCAAGCGAGCTGGCGCAACGATGGCTGCCCGGAAGAAGAGATCGTTCGCACCTACGAGCACGGCGAGCTGGCGACCGTCACCGAGCGCCGCGACAACGGTGTGCTCGCGTTCGAAGCTCGCCGCGAAGCCGACGCGATGGCGTGCCTGCTCTACGCGGCCGATGGCAAGACCGTCGCCGCGTCGGGCAACATGCGCGACGGCAAGCTCGCTGGGACGTGGCGCCTGTTCGGCGGCGGCGGGCGCGCGATCGTCGACATCCACACGCTCGGCATCGAGCACGCCGTCACGGGCCAAGGCCTGCAGTGGTGCCTCGGATATGCGCTGTATCGGCGCGAGGAACCGAGCTTCCCGACTCCTCCCGAGCTCGCCGGCGTCGACGACGAGCCGTGGACGAAACCGCGCGCGGAGATTCCACGCCTGCTCCGCGGCACGCTCTCGAGCGACGAGCTGGTTCGCGGTTACGCGCTCGGTGAGATCTCGCGCGAGCTCGAGCACGACGGTGCGACGTCGCCTGCGGCGGCGAGGGTCATTCCGTGGCTCGCGCGCACGCTGTCGAACGCGCATGCCGACCGCGAGCTGATCTTGACCGCGATCGAGCGCGCTGGGCTCGTGCACGCAGACGATCGCGCCTCGATCGAAGCGGTGCACGCGGCGTGGCCGCTGATCTTCGGCGTGTTCAAGGGAGCGAGCCAGCCGGTTCGCACGCGGATCCTCGCGCTCGCGAAGCTGTCGCCGGATCCGACGGCGAGCCTGCTCGAAGTCGCGCAACGCGAGCCCGATCCTGCGATGCGCGCTTGCGCGATCGACAGCATGACGAGGCTCGACAGCTTTCGTCTCGCCGACGTGCTGCCGTGCCTCGCGGATCGCGATCTGCTGGTCCGCGTCGCGGCGGCGATCGCGATCGGCTGCACGAAAGGACCGGAGGCGCCGCGCGACGTGATCTCCGCGCTCGCGGAAGGGATTCGCAACTGGCGCGACATCGCGAACCGGTTCGCCGAGCTGCCGTACATCGAGGGGCACGTGCTCGCGCACCTCGCCCTCGCGACCGGCTCGATCCGCACGCCGGATGCACGATCCCTCGCACAGATCCTGTGCGCCGCCTTCGACGAGGTCGACGGCCGCTCCGCGATCACCTATGGGCAAGGCATGCTCTCTCTCGCTTTCGGGCGAGGCGAGCGGCCGTTCGCGAAGCGGTTCATCGAGATCCTCGACACGATCGCCCGCAGCAAGAAGTTCTGGTCATCGAACGACAGCGCGCACGCGGTCCTCGACAAATGGCATCTGCCGCGCGAACGGACGGCACTCGTCGCGCTGATCGCCGAGCTCCACGCGTCGAACGATCCGGACGGCCTGGTCTACGCGAGGATGCGCGAGCCCGCCGCCTAGACTGGCATGCCGTAGCAGCGCGTTGCCCAGGCGGGCTCGATCGCTCGCACCATCTAAACGGTCACCAACAATCGTCGGACAGCTCCATGAGGTCGAGATCGCCGCGCTCGATCAGCTTCCGCGTGTGGCCGATACCGGGCAGCACGTTCGTCGCGTAGAACCGCGCCGCTGCGAGCTTGCCGCGATAGAACGCCTTGTCATCGGGCCGCGCCGTGGCGAGCTTGCCGAGCGCGACATTCGCCCCGACGACGAGTCGCCAACCGATCACGAGCTCGGCGAGCGCGAACAGGATGCGATTGCCCTGCAGTCCGACGTGATAGACGCTCTGGCTGATCTTGCCGAGCATCGTCGCCATGATGCCCTGGACATCACCGAGCGCCGTCGCGAGCGCGGCTTTCTCGACGGCGAGCTCGCTTCCGACCCCATCGATCGTCTCGGCGATCTTACCGAGCAACGCCTGCAACGTCGCACCGTGATCGCGGCCGATCTTGCGGAAGAACAGATCGAGCGCCTGGATGTGCGTCGTGCCCTCGTAGAGCGAATCGATCTTCTGATCGCGCAGGTACTGCTCGATCGGATAATCCTGACAATACCCGGAGCCGCCGAGGCACTGCAGCGACAGCGCGAGCAGCTCGTACACCTTCTCCGAGCCGTAGCCCTTCACGAGCGGCAGCATCAGATCGTTGAGGGCCGACAGCGCCTTGGCATCGGCGTTGCGATGTCCTCCGCGGACCTCGACTTGATCCTGGACGTTCGCGGTCCACAGCACCATCGAACGCAGTCCCTCGGCGAACGCCTTCTGCAGCATCAGCATGCGCCGGACGTCGGGGTGGCGCAGGATCTCGACGCGCGGCGCGCTCTTGTCGGTCTGCCGCGACAGATCGGCGCCCTGCTTACGGATCCGCGTGTAGTCGAGCGCGTTGAGATACGCCGTGGAGAGCGTCGCCATCGACTTCGTGCCGACGCCCATCCGCGCGTACTCGATCACGTTGAACATCTGCGCGATGCCCTCGTGGACCTCGCCGAGCAGGAGGCCGCGACACGGCATATCGTCGCCGAGCGTGAGCTCGCAGGTAGCGGACCCGCGGATCCCCATCTTGTGCTCGACCTTGGTGACGAGCGCGCCATTGCGCTGCCCGATCGATCCGTCGGCCTCGACCCAGAACTTCGGCACGATGAACAGCGACAGCCCCTTCGTGCCCGGCCCTGCCCCTTCCGGCCGCGCGAGCACCATGTGGACGATGTTCTTCGGATGATCGAAGTCGCCGTTCGTGATGAACCGCTTGACGCCTTCGAGGTGGTATTCGTCGCCGGCGATGTGCTTCGCGCGCGTCGTGCCTGCGCCGACATCAGAGCCCGCAGCCGGCTCGGTCAACACCATCGTCGCGCCCCAGTGATGGTCGACCATGTTCTTGACGTAGCGTTGCTTCTGCGACGGGGTGCCGAGCGAGTCGATGATCGTCGCCATCACGTTGCCGAGCACGTAGAAGCACACCGACGGATTTGCGCCGGCCATCAGCTCGAACGCGGCCCATCGCACGGTCGGCGGCGCACCGAACCCGCCGAGTGACTCCGGTAGCTCGAGGTTGTTCCAGCCGCCGTTGTAGTAGGCGTCGAGCGCCTTGTGATAACCCGCAGGCAACTTCACATTGCCCTTGCCGTCGAACGTCGCGCCAACTCGATCGCCCTCCGCGAACGATGGCGCCCAGGTGGCTTGCAGCACCTCGAGGAAGCCTTCGAGGGAAGCGCGCGCGGTGGCTTCATCCATCGAAGCGAAGGGCGGCTTGCCAAGGACGCTCCCTTGGATCTCGAGGACCTCGAACAGATTGAAGAAGATGTCGCGAAGGTTCGGGCGATAGTGCTGGACGGTCGTCACCGCCGCACTATAGCTAACAACCGGTCATGCTCGTGATGAAGCCGAGGTTCAGCGTGCGGCTCAGTGACAAACCGAGCGGGGGGACTTGCAACGAGTCGTTGTTCGTCCAGCACATGTTGGGCGCGGCCGTCTTGCCCTTGATGTGGATCGTGTACGAGTCCGAGGTGACGCCCGAGACCGTGATCGCTTGATCGTTGTCGATGCACGGAGCATCGACGGGGGTCGTACAATTGATCGTGTAGCTGCGCGCAGGCTGCGTGGCACCCGCGGCGATATCGAGCGTCAGCGGTGCACACGAGCTATCGCTGTTCTTGACGAGCGTGATCGAGGTCGTCACGATGCCCGCGCCGTTTGGTGCGGCGGCGCAGTTTCCCATCGGCTTGCCAGACTCGAAGTGCAACGCGACGGCGCCTGTCGCCTGGACCATGAACGTCAGCGGCGCGAGTGGGGTCGTCTGGCCTGACTGCACGACGATGCCGAGCTGCGACGGCGCCGTCGCGAGCACGCCATTGGCCGGCAGACACGACGCACAGACCGGCGCGTCGAGCTCGAAGTCCATGTCGTAGATGCCGGGCGCGAACGCCTGACTGTCACCCATGGCCGTGCGGCACACGAACACCTGGGTCTCTCCGCCTTCGACCGCCCGATTGTGAATCGCCGCGGTGATCGAGACGGCGCCGATCTGATCGCAGGTGATCGGCTGGCTAGTCGTATCGACGAGCGACCATGCGACGGAGAACTTGCCGCCTGGGATGGGCGCGTCGACGGGCCTCGCATCCGGAAATCCGCCGCCGCCCCCGCAGGCGATCCAGGGGAGACCGAGCAAGAGCCCGGCGAGCCGCGGGCGAACAACAGCCATCTGGGGATCTTACGCCGCGACCGCGATCGAGTGCAGTGACTTGCGCATCTTCACGAAGTGACAGGGCCGCTTGACCGGCCGGTGCTCGTAAGGGGCGGTGCCGACCTCTCGATAACCGAGTGACCGGTACCACCTGCCAAGCTCTTCTCGCAGGTTGACGATCTGGAGCGTCATCGCATCGACCCCCATCGCTTCTCCCATCGCCTCGGCGATGCTGACCAGCCGCGTGCCCAGACCGCGGCCCTGGCAGTCCGGCGAGACCGAGAGCATCCCGAAGTAACCGCTCGGTTCGATGCAGACGGCGGCAGCAAGGCTCGCGACGGCGCGTTGCTCGAGGACGAGGAATGTGGCTCGCTCCGTCAATCGCGCGACTTCGTCGACATTCGTGCGATGGCCGTCCACGAAGAACGACTCGACCGCGTACGCTCGATTGACGAGCTCCGCGAGTGCAGGTGCATCCGCGATGGTTGCGCGGCGAACCGAGATCGCGAGGTCGTCAGATCTGATTCCCACAATGATCGCGTACCAGATACCTCCGACAATCGGATCTGCGGCGCTCCGATTTCGGAACCACCGGGATCTGATCTGCGAGCTCGCCAGCATCCGCTGGCTCGTTCCATTCGGGGGCGCTAGGACGGCAACCGGTACGGATGTGTGGTGACCGGCTGGGAACGAGATGAATGCGTCTTTCCACGACGCGAGCGGTCGGCGAGCGCGACGTGCACGAGCACGATCACGGTTCCAACCGTTACGTCCGAGACCGCCTTCACCACCCTATCTGCCAAGCTCCACATGTCGATCCTTTTACCAAGCTGCCGAGGCGTGAGGCCTACAGCTCGGTGACGCCGAAGTCACGTTGCCATGACAACAAGTGAGTCACAACGGCTATTTCCGGCTCCCGCACGCGATCGAAATCTATTCGCTCGTTCGTGCGTAGTAACCCGTACGTGCGTACGTTGATTGTCGTCGTTGCCGCCTGTTCGTCGACGGCAGCTAGCGATCCTGTCACGCGAGAATCACCCGCACAGACTCCGCGCGCAGTGGAGAAGGTTGCCTCGCACGTGGGCGATCCGAATGCTTCTGGTTCGGTGACGACAGCGCACATCGCCGCATCGATCGATGGCGGCGTTGCAACGGATCGACCGGTCTACGCACGCGCGGATCAAACGGTGACGCTGTACGCGGTGATCGAGCTCGCCGATCACTCCGTCTTCAGCGATGCGCCCGAGGTTCGCCTTGGCAATCGCACGCTCACGGCGCAGCCGCTCGCGAAGGCACCGGCGATCGACGTTCGCTGGAATCGGATCGAGCCTGCCGACAAGAGCTACTCGAACACCGAAGGCGGCGAGTTCCATTTCACCGCGATCGAATATCGAGCGACGGAGATCGCGACCGGCACGTCGTCGATCATCGCCGACGTGCGACCGACGCTGACGCCCGATCACGGCAGCGGCGTCGGCACGATGCGGTTCCAGGTCGTCGTTCAGCAGGCCGATCGCACGATCGAGAGTCCCGGCCCTTCCGCGAGGCGCGGTCGTGGATCGGGTGGCCTGACCGACGAGGTGACGCGCGTCACGATCCGGCGCGACGACACGTACCTCGGCTACCTCACGGAGATGTTCGGACAACCCTACGTCTGGGCCTCGGCGGGCCTGACCGACCGGAGTCATCAGAGCGAGCGCCTCGAAGGCTCGGACTGTGCCGACTTCGTCGTGTACGGCGCACGCCGGATGGGCAAGTCGATCGGGTACACGTGGACCGGCGGTCTTCCGCAGGTCACCAAGCTGCTGGGCTCGGGCACGCGCGGCGAAGACGGCATCTATCGTGACGACACGGGCAAGCCGGTGCCGTTCACGCAACCGGGCGATCTGATCTTGTTTCCGCGACACGTCGGCGCGCTCGTCGAGGATCGCGGCACGCTCGGCATCCTCGACGATCGAGACGTGATCATGCACACGCTGTTCGACTCGCCGAAGCAACAGGCGATCGCGGACACCGGGTACGCCGACCAGCCGCTCGAAGTCCGCCGGTTTCGCTAGACGAGATCTTCGTCCGGATCGACGAGCTGCACGACGAGGTTCGCGAGCGCCGGCTCGAATGCGGTCGACCCGAACGGCACGACCTGACCGAGCTCGTCGGCATGCAGGATCTGCTCGATCGACAACGGTCGCATGACGATCCCGAGCGGCGCGCCCGCTGCGACTTGCGCGAGGACGTCGGCGACGCGGGTCTCCGTGTGGGTCTGCGTGCCGGGCACCGCGCGCCCGAGGAACATGTGCTCGACCGCGATCGGATCGTACTTCTGCAGCGCGCGATGAATCTGCACGCCTTCGAACGTCGGGCTGACATCGGGCGAGAGCGTCAGCTTCCACGCGTCGGCATCGCCGGCGAACACGGCGACGAACGCGGGCTGATGCGCGACCGTATCGGCGAGCGCCGCTTGTTGCTTGACGGGATCCTTGGCAGCGCCGGCGAGCTTCTCGACGATGAACCATCGCTTCGCTGCTTCGAGCACCGCGTCACGTTTGACGTTGTCACCGCGGACCACGCGATGGCGCGGTGCGACGACGATCGAAGGATCGGCGAGGTTGACGAGGCATGCGAGCCCGAAGTTTGCCGACGAATACGTCAGGAGCTGCGTGCGCTGCGCGAGCTCGGCTTGATACGCGAGCATGGCTTCGTAGCGCGCGTGACCGTCGAGCACGTGCAACTTCTTCGGCGCGAACAGCGGACGCAGCTTGCCGATCACCTCGGCGCTGCTGACGCGCCACAGCCGATGCTGCGTGCCATCGGCCGTCGTGACGTCGAGCGCGGGCCGCTCGTTCTCGGAGTTGCGCAGCAGCCGATCGACCTCTCCGGGTGCGTCGCGATATCCCGCGAGGACGGCCTCGGTGTGCCCGCCGGCGGCCTTGATGCCGCGCAGGGCGGCTTCGCGTGCCGCCGGATCCACGGCCTCGTGCGGCCTGACCGTGCCCGTCGTCCAGGGCACGAGCTCGATCGCACAGATCATGGCCTTGCGCGTTTGGCGCCGGCCCTGATGGGTGAAGGTCTGGTGGTAGCGATAGACCGCGCGCGTGCTGTCGCGCGAGAGCTCTCCGCGCGTCAGCCGACCGGGGACGTCATCGATCGGCTGCGACGCGACCTTGGCGAGCTCGACCTTCGACGGCTCCCAAAGCGCTCCGCGAAACCCTGCAATCTGCGGCATGCCGTCGAACGTACCACTGGCGATCTCCGCCGGGTCAGCGGCGCGCGCCGATGTCTCTGCGCACTTGCTTGCCGGAGAGCTCGATGCCGTCGACCACCGCGTACGCACGGTCGCGAGCCTGCCCGACGCTGATCCCGAGCGCCGTCACGCCGAGCACGCGGCCACCGGCGCTGACGATCTGGCCGTCTTGGCGCGCCGTTCCGGCGTGAAACACGATGACGTCGGACGGCACATTGTCGAGACCGCGAATCGGATCGCCGGTTCGAACGGCACCCGGGTAACCGGCCGCTGCGACGACCACGCAGACCGCAACCCGCGCATCGGTCGCCAGCGCGCCGACGGGCAGCTCACCGCGCGCCGCGCCCGCGAGCACTTTGCCGAGGTCACCGATGAGCCGCACCATGATCGGTTGGGTCTCCGGATCGCCGAACCGGCAGTTGTACTCGAGCAGCCACGGGGCACCGGCGGCATCGATCATCACGCCCGCGTAGAGCACGCCGCGATAGTCGATGCCGTCCGCGGCGAGACCACGAACCGTCGGCTCGAGGATCTCGTGCCTGATCCGCGCGAGCAGGTCGTCGCTCGGCCATGCCGGCGACACGGTACCCATCCCACCGGTATTCGGGCCGCGATCGCCGTCGAAGATCGTCTTGTGATCCTCGACTGCCGGCAGCACCTCGAGGCGCTTGCCATCCGTCAGCACGAGCACGGAGACCTCACGGCCGATGATCCGCTGCTCGATCACGATCGTCGCACCGGCGTCGCCGAACCGCCGCGCCTCGAGCATTTCGCGAGCGGCAATGCGCGCTTCGTTCGCATCGCTCGCGACGACGACGCCCTTCCCTGCCGCGAGGCCGTCCGCCTTGACGACCACCGCGCCGCCGAGCCGCGCGATCGCCGCATCGGCTTCTGCGACCGTCGCGGCGATCTCGAACGGCGCCGTCGGAATGTGATGGCGTGCAAAGAACTGCTTGCTGAACACCTTGCTGCCTTCGAGCCGCGCCCCGTCGGCGCCCGGGCCGAACGTCACGATGCCGCGCTCGCGCAACCGATCCGCGAGCCCCGCCACCAGCGGCATCTCCGGCCCGACGACGACGAGCTCCGCGTGCTCGGTCACCGCGAGCTCGACGAGCTTCTCGATCTCGCCGACGCCAACTCCGATACAACGTGCGATCTGCTCGATCCCCGGATTCCCCGGCGCCGCGATCACTTCGTGCCCGTTGCGCTGGAGCCGCCATACGAGTGCGTGCTCCCGACCGCCGTTTCCGATCACGAGGATCTTCACGCCTTGGGGATTATCACGCCGCGAACACGCGCCAACCGCCTGGCGGTCCGAAATGTGCGGGAGCGCCGAATCCAATCAGATGAGCGAGACCGCGTACTCCTTCAGTGCCGGAAGTGCCGCATGCCCGTGAACAACATCGCCAGACCGTGCTCGTTCGCGGCGGCGATCACTTCCTCATCGCGCACCGAGCCACCCGGCTGGACGACCGCGACCGCGCCGGCTTCCGCGAGCACGTCGACACCATCGCGGAACGGAAAGAACGCATCGGACGCGACGACCGCGCCACGGAGCTTGTCGCCCGCCTTGCGCTCGCAGATCCGCACCGAGTCGACGCGGCTCATCTGACCCGCGCCGATCGCGACGGTGACGCCCTGCTTCGCGAACACGATCGCGTTCGACTTGACGTGCTTGGCGACGCGCCACGCAAACGCCAGATCGGTGCGTTCTTGATCGGTCGGTGCGCGGACGGTCGCGACCTTGGCCTGCGCGAGGTCGACCATCCCGTGATCGACGGTCTGAACGAGCGCGCCGCCCGCGATCGTGCGCAACGACCACCCGAGCTCGCCGGTGCTCGGTTTCCACGTGCCGTGCGCCGCCACGAGCCTCAAGTTCTTCTTGCTCGCGAGTAGGTCGCGCGCCGCGGCCGAGAAGCTCGGCGCGACGACGCACTCGAGGAACGTCTCGACCAAGAGCTTCGCGAGCGCTTCGTCGACCTCGCGATTGACCGCGACGATGCCGCCGAACGCCGAGACCGGATCCGCCTCGCGTGCGCGGACATAGGCCGCGGCGACATCGCGATCGATCGCCGCGCCACAGGGGTTGTTGTGCTTGACGACGATCGCCGCGGGCTCCGTCATCTCGAGTGCGAGCCCGAGAGCCGCATCGAGATCGAGAATGTTGTTGTACGAGAGCTGTTTGCCGCCGAGCACTTCGGCCGTCGCGATCGTCGGCCGGCCGCCGCTGGGCGTCGCGAGCGGTGATCTACCGTCCGCGTAGAACGCGGCGCGCTGGTGCGGATTCTCGCCATAGCGCAGCTCGTAGAGCCGCCGCCACTGGATCGACAGGGTGTCCGGTAATTCGCGCCGCGCGGGTACCTGATCGCGAGCGGTCGCGACCGCGTCATCGATCGACGATAGGTACGCCGCGATCGCGCCATCGTAGGCCGCGGTGTGCGCGAATGCCTTGCGAGCGAGCGCGAGCCGGCGCGGTGGCGAGACCTCGCCGCCCGCGCGCAAGTCGGCGATCACCTGCGCGTAGTCATCGGGATCGACGACGACCGCGACGCGCTCGTGGTTCTTCGCCGCGGATCGCAACATCGAGGGGCCGCCGATATCGATGTTCTCGATCGCTTCCGCGAACGGCACGGTCGCTTTGGCGATGGTCGCTTCGAACGGATACAGATTGACCACGACAAGATCGATCGGCGCGATGTCGTTCGTCCGCATCTCCGCCTGGTGCTCCGGCGTATTCCGCCCGAGCAACCCGCCGTGGATCTTCGGATGCAGCGTCTTGACGCGACCGTCGAGGATCTCCGGTGCGCCGGTGTGCGCCGCGACTTGCTTGACTGCCACGCCTGCGGACGTCAGCGCCGCCGCGGTTCCGCCGGTCGACAGAATCTCGACCCCGAGCTCCGCGAGCACTTTCGCGAGCTCGACCACGCCACGTTTTTCCGAGACCGAAATCAACGCGCGCCCTATCATCCCGCGCGTGTACCAACCGCCTTCCCGGCGGTCAACCGATGACGCCGCGGAATCCCGGGAGGCCGATGACGCCGCGGAATCCCCGGAGGCGGACGGCCTCAGTTCTCGTGCTTGGCCGCTTCGGCTTGCGCGAGGAGCTCGGCGCCGAGCTCGTCGGGAGACGGCGAGCCCATCTTCAGCTTGAGCAGGCCGCGCACTTCGACTTGACGGATCCGCTCCCGCGTCAGGTTCATGATCTCGCCGACCTCTTCGAGCGTGATGCCACCGCGCTCGGCCACATCGAGCGCGCAGGTGTGCTTGAGCTCCCACGGCTCGAGATCGGGGAAGTTG
>JAQBQF010000225.1 GCA_028287115.1 Myxococcales bacterium | reverse complement strand
GTGCGGGCGCAGACCGCGCCCCCCGTGCCCGTGGCACCACCGGCGGCCGCGCGCAGCGCCGCGCCTCCGCCGCTCAGCCTCGATGACGACATCCTCGACGGTGCGCAGACCATGCAGGTCGGCCCGGAGCCAGGGAACGACGCCTATTTCAAACAGGTGTTCGACCAGTTCATCGCGGTCAAGAAGAGCTGCAACGAGCCGACGACCGGCCTGACGGTGCAGAAGTTCAGCGAGAAGCTCGTCAAGAACCGCGACGACTTGATCGCAAAGACCGGCTGCCGCGACGTTCGGTTCACCGTGTACGTCAAAGACGGCAAGGCGGCGCTCAAAGCGACGCCGGTCAAAGACGAGTAGCTACGCCGCGCCCGCGGCGATGATGCGCTCGCGCAGGCGCTGCGATTCGGCGAGCGCGCGCGCCGTGGTGGGTCGCTTCGCCGGATCGGGATCGCCGAGCCGGATGATGTGCTCTTGCACGTCGCCGGCAAGTGACGCTGCGTCGGTGAAGACCTCGGCCGGCAGGCGGAAGTCCTCTGCGCGCCGCGTTCCCGCCATCAGGATCTCGCGCGTCCACGGTGTGCGGCCCGTGAACATCTCGTAGAGCACGACGGCGCTCGCGTAGATGTCGCTCGACGGCGTGATCTCGCCTCGGCGTTGCTCGGGTGCCATGTACGCGATCGTGCCGACCGCTTCGGTGCGCCCGACCGCGGCGACGCCGCCGCTGGCATCGGGCAAGTGCGCGACGCCGAAGTCGCCGAGCATGATCTCGACGCCCGGGAGATCCGCGTCGCGGCGGAACATCAGGTTTCCGGGCTTGAGATCGCAATGGACGATGCCGCGGCGATGAGCGGCTGCGAGCGCGGACAAGATCTGGCCGTGCCGCTCGATCGCGCGCCGCAACGTCCTCGGTCCGCGCTCGCGCAGGACGTCGCGCAGCGTGCCGCCCGCCGCGAGCTCCATCACGATCCGCCGCGACGCTTCGTCCATGTCGAGCACCGCGACGACGTTCGGGTGGCGCAGCGACGCCATGACGCGCGCTTCGTGAAAGAACCGCGACAGCGCATCGGCACGCTCGGTGCCGGCGAGGTGCGGGTGCAGGAGCTTCACCGCGACATCGCGATCGAGCTCGGCATCGCGCGCGAGATAGACGACGCCCGTCGCGCCGCGGCCGAGCTCGCGCATCAAGCGATAGCGCGCGCCGGCTTGTACGCCCGCGACCTCACCGGCCGCGATCGTCTCGCCGGCGACGGGCGCCGCGCGGCCGGTGAGCTGGCGCAACCGCTCGACGCGCACGCGGACGTTCGGATAATCGACGTCACGGCCGAGCACCGCTTCGTAGTGTCGCAAGGCGCGCTCGTGATCGCCGCGCCGGCGTGCGTGCTCCGCGAGCAAGTAGTGCGCGCGCAACGCGTACGCGTCGAGGTTCGCCAGCAGCTCGAGGTGCGGCGCCGCGGCCGCGAGCTCGCCACGTTGATCGTAGCGCTCTACCAGCGCGGCTCGCAGCGTCGCCGCTGCATCGGGCGAGACTTCCGGAACGCTCAGCAATTTCTCCATCCACTCGATCGCGAGTAGCTCGTGGCTGGCTTTCCACAGACCCTCGAGACGCGCGATCACCTCCGGGTTGCCGATCTGATCGCGGCGCTTGCCATCCGCGAGGTCGAGCACGAGCTGCGCGAGAAACACCTCTTCCTCGCTGCCGAGGTGCTTGGGCTCCGGCGCAGGCGGCGAAAGTACCGGCGGCTCGGTCTGCCGACCGAACATCCGGCGCCACCAAGATCGCGTAGCCATCCGATGCAGACTAACCGCCAGGCGCCGAGGCGCCAAGGTCAGAGGGAGATCGGGTTTGGATCGGATGACCCCTCGTTCCACCGACGAGCCGAACGCTACCTGTTTTCCGATCTTTGGCGGACCTTGACGCTCTTGGCGGTTTCGCCGTGGTCAGCGATCGCATCCGATCAATGTTCCGGTAGTTGTTTGTTGTCTGGCCTTGGCGCCTCGGCGACTTGGCGGTTTTCTGGTCTGGGCTGCCGTATCTGCGTGGCTCGGGTAACTCAGCCGACGTCGATCTCTTCGCCCGCCGCGACGATGCGATCGCCTCGGATCAGCTGAACGCGTAGATCGCCGAGCGGCTCGTCGTTGAACGTCACGTCGCGCAAGTTGCCGCGGCCCAGCATCGGTCGCCCTCGCTGAAACACGATCTCGAGCCCGATCCCGACGGTCGCGAGCTCGAGCTTGACGCCGTCGTCGCCCGCGACGAGCGAGACGCCCCGATCGAGCCCGTTCGCGATCCGTAGGATCAGGATTCCGTCCTTGGCTTCGAAGTCGATCGAGCATTCGTCCCCGAGCCCGAATCGGCCCGCATCCGCGAGCGGAACCCGACCGACGAGCGGCAGCCCGCCGATCGTCGTGCCGTTGCGCGAATCGAGATCGCGGAGGTGGAAGCCGTCGGCGCGATCGATCTCGGCGTGCTGCCTCGACACGCCGCCGGCGCGCAACGGCAGATCGCAGAGCGCGTCCCGTCCGAGGACGATCTTCGGCGCGGCACACGCAACGATCAGCGGCTTGCCGCGGCGCTTGAGCTCGACCTTGCCGGCGGTCAGCAGCGCCGTATCGAGGTGATCGAGCAAGCGGCGGTACTCGCCGGCCTGTGCCGCGCCCGCGATCGCACGGACGAGGTCGGTACGCGCAGCGTCGCGCCGGCCGACGCGCATATTCGTTTGATAGCTGTCGAACGCATCTCGCTCTTCGCGCGCGCGATCGTGCACCGAATCTTCCTTGGTCAGCGCCTGCTCCATCTTTTCGACGAGCCCACCGCCGGAGTACGCGAGCGCGGCACCTTGATGATCGCCGATCGCTTCGAGCGCTTCGCCCGCGAGCGCGTGGTCCTCGCCGGTGATCAGCAGCTCCGCCGCTTCGCGAACCTTCGTGCGATCGCGCTCGGTCGCGATGCCCTCGGCTCGCGCGTTCTCCCACAGGGCACGGCCGAGCGCCTTCGCGGCGCGCTTGCGCAATCCCGGTTCTTCTCCCGCCCAGCGCATCGCATCGCGCAACGCGCCGATCTCGGCTTGTCGGCTCGCAGCCCGCGCGGCGCGCGCCAGATGCATCCGGACCGCGCCATCGTGCTCTCCGGCGAGTGCGTAGCGCTCTGCCGCGAGCTCGACATTCCCCGCCGCTTCCGCGGCCACGGCGGCGCGATAGTCGGCGGAGAACACGCGGCGGAGGAAGCTCACGTTCCCAGTATAGTTAGGGTGGGAGCGCTTGGCCGAACTTCGCGGCGTAGTCTTTGCCGAGCTGGTCGAGCGCCGGCTGATCCTTCGCCCGCGCGTAGGCCTTCGCGAGCGTCCGCCAGGCCTGACCGAGCGCCGGATCGACGGTGATCGCCTTCTTGAGCTTGTCGATGCCGGCCTTCGTGCTCGCCGGGCTGGTGTCCTTGAACGCGATCACGGCCGACAGATACAGCGCCCACGACTCGTTCGGATCACTCGCGAGTGCGCGCTGGCAGGCTGCGCGTGCCGCATCGGTCTGACCCTGGCGGAGCTGCAGATCGCAGCGCGCAGCCGCGAGTCCGGGCGCACCGGGCCACTTCTTCTCGCCGGCAGCGAGCGCGCGCTCGGCATCTGCATATTTGTTGCCGTAGATCAGCGCGAGCGCGCCTTCCACGGCGCCGACGAGCGCACCCTCCGCTTCGGGTTTGACGAGCTTCGTCGCGCGCGGCACGCCGTACCGAGCGCGGGTCTGCGCGACCTGCGCGGCCATCGGATCGGTGTCGAGCTTTGCGGCGGCGATCGCATCTTCCGTCCAGGTCAAAGATCCGAGCGCTTGATAGATGCCGATCAGCTTCTTCCACGCCTCGGTCTGGCCGGTCTTGAGGTTCGGGATCTTCGTCGCGGCCTGCGCGAGCTCGCCGCGAACCCCCGCGATGTCGCCGAGCTTTCCGAGCGCTTCACCGACCGCAAAGTGCGGAGTCGGATCGCCGGGCGCGAGCTCGCTCGCACGGTTGCAAGTCGCGCGCGTCGCCTTCTCCGTCACCCCGGGCTTCGGACACTGTCCTCCTTTGGGCGTGGGCGCCAGGCATCCTGCGAGCATGATCTCGCACTTGAGCTCGTACATCGTCGCGTTGCCCGGATACGCCGACAAGAGATTGTCGAGCTCGAGCAGCGCATCCTTGGCGTTGCCTCGCTTCGCGAGCTCGCGAATCCGATCGAACTGTTCGTACGCCGCGGCCGGAACATCGGTCGCGGTCTTGCCCGCCTTCGCGGCATCGAGAATGCTGCGCAGCGCGATCACGACCTGGTCGCGATCCGGGGCGATCCAACCGCCCCACTCGGTCTTCTCGATCGTCTCGAGGAGATCGTGAGCGATCGTTTGATCGTTGCCATCGGTGAGCCGCGCATCGATCGTCATCTGCATCAGCTCGCGATTGCGATCGGAGAATGTCGACTGCTTCGGCGAATACGTCGGATTCTGGATCCAGGCCGGATCGGTCTCGCCGATCGCTCCGAGTGTCTGCGCGAGCATGTGGAGCAGCACGACCGCTTGCTTGTGTCGCTTGTGCGCGCCGATCGCTTCGCTGCGCTCGTTCGGTTTGAGATCCGGCAGCACCAGCGCCTTGGTCTCGGGCGTCTCGGCCCACGCGCGGACGACGACATGATGCCCGAGCGTCTGCGCATCGCCGAGCTCGGACATTGCCTTGGCCGCGACATCGCCTTGCGTGACAAACCCGATCACCCACGCGACGTCCTTGCCATCATCGGCCTCCGCGAGCGCCTTCAGCGCCACATGCGGATCGCCCGCTCGCTCCCAGTCTTTGATCGCATCGACGGTCAGGCGCGCACCGACGAGCGGCGTCAGGAGCTGGCTCGCGTAGTCGATCTGCTCGGTGATGTCTTCCTTCCAATGGGGCGTCGCACGCACGCCGGCATCGGCCCAGATGCGCACCTTGAGTGGCCGCGCTTCGCCTTCCTTCGGGTGGCTGGCCTCGAGCGTCGCGGGCAGCACCTTCGTGAGATCGCTCGCGGGATGCTCCGTGAGCTGCGGACCGCCGCAAGCGATCAGGACCGTCAACAGCAGGTGCCGCATCCCGGGACTTTCCCCGGTGATCCGCGGTCGCGCAAGCCGGTCGAGACCGATCACGATCGCGTCCACAACGCAGTTGGCATAGAATCTAGGACTTGAGGTTGTGGGTTCTCCTACTAGCGGTCGCGCTGTGTGCGTGCGCGGGCTCGCACGAGGTCGTGTGTGGCGACGATTGGATCTGCCCGCCGAGCTACGCGTGCGATGTGGCGCATCACCGCTGCTTGTCTCCCGAGCAGCTTGCCGCGTGCGCGTCTCTGAACGAGGGCGATCCTTGTACGATCTCGGGAGCGCCGGGAGCTTGTCGAGATCGCGTGTGCGAGGCGCTGGTGTGCGGCGACGGCGTGCGCTCCGGGACCGAGTCGTGCGACGGCACCGACTTCGGTTCGGCCGATTGCACGACGGCGGGCTTCTACCAGCCGGCGGGTCTCGCATGTTCGCAGTTCTGCACGTTCGACGTCGCTCAGTGCCAGGGGTACTGCGGCGACGGCGTGATCAACGGGCCGGAGCTCTGCGACGGCGTCGCGCCGGCAGGGTCGTGCAGTGATGTCGGCTTCGACGTCGGCTCGCTGCGCTGCGGTGCTTCGTGTGGGGTCTCGCTCAGCGGCTGCGGCCAGTTCGGTTGGGTCCCCGAGCTCACGGGCCTCACGATCCTCAACGCGATCAGCGGGACCAGCCGCAATGATCTGTGGGCCGTCGGGACGGACACGAACAATGCATCCGCGATCGCACACTTCGATGGCGCGGCCTGGAGCCTGACCGCCGGCGGCGTTCCTAACTTCCTCGTGGCCGTGTGGTCGGCCGCCGTCGGCGACGCCTGGATCGTCGGACGCCCGACGATGACGGCACCGGCGATCCTCCTGCACCTCGCCGGCGGACAATGGTCGGTCATGACGGGCGCGCCCGCTGCCACGTACACCGACGTCTGGTCCGCGGCACCGAACGCGGTGTTCGTCGCGACGAGCGACGCGGGCGTGCTGTCCTGGAACGGCGCGAGCTGGCAGACGCTCGGCATTCTCACAGGTGCGGTCTCGGCGATCCGCGGTGTGAGCAGTACCGATCTGTGGGCCGCGAAGGCCGACGGCACGCTCGCCCATTGGAACGGCGTAGCGTGGCAGGCCTCACCGCTCGCGATCGCGGTCAGGAAGATCGACGTCGCCGCGTCTGACGTCGTCTGGGTGATTGGAACGAACCTCGCCGGCGGTGAGGCTGCGGCGTACTGGAATGGCAGCGCGTGGACGACCTACGTCGATGCCTCGCTCACCCAACCGGCGCAGCGGTTCGTGTCGGTCGTCGCGTACGCGCCCAACGACGTTTGGGTGTCCGGACCGCGCGGCGCCGTCAGGCACTTCGACGGGTATCGCTGGACCTCGACTGTCGGCAGCGTCACCGTCGTTGGCAGCCTCAGCTTCAACGGGTTCGTGCACTTCGGGCCTGCCGAGACCGTCGCCTCCTCATTCGATGGCTACGCATATCGCTACACCGGACAGGTGTACGCGAAGATCGACACCGGGATCACGCAACAGACCAGGGCCGTCTGGAGCGACCGCCCCGACGACACGTTCGTGACTGACGGTAGAGGGTCGGTCTATCACTACGATGGCGTGACATGGACGAGCCAGACGCTCGATACCGTAGCGTTCACCGGGCTATGGGGAAGCGGACCGAACGATGTCTGGGTGACGGGTGGGGGTACCGGCAACCACACGTATCATTACAACAATGGGACCTGGACGAACACCGCGGTCAGTTCGGGGGTGAGCCTGATCTGGGGATCGGGACCGACCGATGTCTGGTTCTTCGGGACCGCTGCGACTCACTACGATGGCACGAGCTTCACGCAGGTGGCCCTCGGCACGGTTATCAACGCCGCTGCCGGCAGCGCACCCGATAATGTCTGGGCTTCGGGATTTGACCCGGTCAATGGCGGCACCATGATCATGCACTGGGACGGTACGACGTGGAGCTCGATGCATCACGCCGCGCAGATCAATGACCTCGCGGTCCTCGCGCCGAACGACGTGTTCGCGACGACAGCGGGCCGGGACATCCTCCATTACGACGGCACCGCGTGGAGTGACACGCTCGTATCGGTCGCCCAGCCGTTACAGCGGATCGACGCGGCGGCGCACGATGACGTGTTCGCGATGACCAAATCCGAGCTGCTTCACTTCGATGGCTCGCGATGGAGCCTGATGCGGCCGCCGAACGACCCCAGCGTGACCACCCCCGCGCATGATCTGCAGGACGTGCAAGTCAGGCCCGGCTACATCGATCTGCTCTATACAGGCCCATTTCCCCCTCAGCCCTTGCGCCGGCTGATCCGCACGCGCTTCTGGAATTGTCGAGCGACCGAGACGAACTGTACCGACGGCGTCGATGACGATTGCGATGGCCGCGTCGACTCGCTCGACAGCGATTGCCCTTAGAACTGGCCGGCGAGCGTGATCGAGGCTCCGCCCGCGTGCGGAACGACGTCGATCCGCCCGAGACTCGGGCCACTCGTCTCCTTTGGATAGATCGTCCGTCCGCGATTGAGATAGAGGAGCACCGCACCGGTGATCGCCGCCGACGCTCCCGCTGCCACGGCGACGCCTGCGATCGCGTTCTCACGTTCACCTCGGGTCTTGAGGTGCGCGATGCTCGCCGGCACCGGATGGTTCGCGTCGCAGCCGACATTGGGGCATCCGCTCGCGAGCTCGCGATCATACGCGGCCAGGTCCTGTGAGGCCTGGAGCTCGATCAAGCCGCCGACGCCGGTCATCGTCAGTCCGGCGCCGAACACGACCCACGGGATCCACGAGGGCCAGCGCCGCACGATCACCGCGGACTGACCGACCGGCGCGAGCGAGACCGCGACTTCTTGGTGCTTGCCACCGACCACGAACACCTCGCTGGTCTTCGTTAGAAACCCTTGTTTGACACCGACGATCTGATGGCGGCCGGGCGTGACGCGGCGCTGCTCGACACCGGGACAGTCGGCCAACGGTTGCCCGTCGAGAGACAGCTTCACGCCGGCTTGATCGCACCGGACCGTGATGTCGCCGATCTGATTCGCGAGGAGCTTCTGATAGGCGAGCGCCTCGTTGTAGACGGCGGCTTCGAGCGGCGCCGCACCATACTTGAGCGCCAGTTGCAGATTGTCGAACGCGTCGAGGCTGCGATCGAGCTGGATCAGGC
>JAQBQF010000178.1 GCA_028287115.1 Myxococcales bacterium | reverse complement strand
GTGCGCCCCACGTGCCCCCGGCGCGAGCGTCGGCCGGCGCGCGAGCCTCCGGATCGGAGGCGCCGGGCCGACCAGCATCGGCGTGCGAGCTTGCGTCTGGCGGGCCGGGCCGGCGAGCATCGGCCTGCGACCTTCCGTCTCGCGACGGCGCGCCAGCCGAGCTCGAAGCGCGAGCTTGCGGTGCGACGTCCGACGGCGAGCTCGCGTCGCGACCTTCCGGTTCGGGCGACCACGACTCTTCTTGCGAGGAAGCCGGCGGCGGCTTCGGCTCGTCCGGACAGCTCACGGAGCGACCTCGACGCGGTTGCGGCCTCGCTGCTTCGCGCCGTACATCGCGATATCGGCGCGCTCGATCAGATCGGGCATCGTCTCGCCCATCCGCCATTGCGCGATCCCCACGGAGATCCGCAGTAGCAGCGCGATCCCATCACCGACATCGAACGCGCGCTCGCATACGCGCTGGCGCATCCGCTCGCCGACCTCCCAGGCGCGGCCGGCATCGGCCTTCGGCAGGACGGTCAGAAATTCCTCGCCGCCGTAGCGCACGAGCAAGTCGCCGCCGCGGATCGCGCCACGCAACCGGCGCGCGACCTCGGCGAGCACGACGTCCCCGACGCCGTGGCCGTGCTGATCGTTGACGAGCTTGAAATGATCCACATCGACGAGCGCGATCGAGAGCGGGCGATCGCGATCGATCGCGGCCTCGATCTCACCGGGTAATCGCTGATGGAGAAACTCGCGGTTGAAGGCGCCGGTCAGCGGATCGGTGACCGCGACGCGATGCAGCCGCACGTTCTCGATGTCGAGCGCGATCGTCGTCGAGATGAACTTCACGAGCTCGAGGTCGTCGCCGTGAAACGCGTTGATCTCCTCGGACGTCGCGGTCACCACGCCGACGCGCTCGCCGCGCGCGAGCAGCGGCACGCACAACATCGACGCGATCGGCGTCTGGTTCGCCGGCAGCGGGACGAACCGCGGATCCTTCGAGACATCGGAGATCAGCGCGGTCTCGCCGCGCTCGACGACCCAGCCGGCGACGCCTTCACCGACCGCAAACGACAGCGTGTGCATTCGCTCGGTGCGCAGTCCGTACGCCGCCTTCGCGAGCAGCCGCCGGCGATCGGCATCGAGCAGCATCACCGAACAGGCCTTCGCGCCGATCAGCTGACACACGAGCTCGGCGATCCGCGACAGCAGGATGCCCGGGTCGAGATCGGAGCCCACGAGCTTGCCGATCTCGAACAACACCGCAGGGAGTCGTGCGAGCTGCTCGGGTTTCATGGATCGATGACGTAGCCAATGAACGGCAGATTTCGGTACTGCTGTGCGACGTCGAGGCCGTAGCCGACGACGAACTTGTTCGGAATCGTGAACCCGAGGTAGTCGATCTTGACCTGCCGCTCCTGGCGCTCCGGCTTGTGCAGCAGCGAGGCGAGCTTGAGACTTGCGGGGCGGCGGGTCGCGAGGTTCTCGAGCAAGTACGCCACGGTGTGACCGGTATCGACGATGTCCTCGACGACGATCACGTGTTTGCCCTCGATCGGCTTCGACAGATCCTGCGTGATCTGGACGACACCGGAGGACACCGTCGCATCCCCGTACGACGAGATCCCGATGAAATCGACGAGGACCGGCAACGAGACGTAGCGCACGAGGTCGGCCAGGAAGATCACCGAGCCTTTCAGCACGCCGATCACGACGATTTCTGCCTTGTCGGCGAACGGTTTGTGGTCGGCGGTGATCTGAGCACCAAGCTCGGCGACCCGGGCTGCAATCGCCTCGGCCGAGATCAACTCGGCAAATGGCTCCGGAGAACGGTTCCAAGCGGGGGGCGGCGAGGCCATACGCCGACTGTAACCCGCCTGGACGACACTTGCGGCACCCAACGATGGATCCGGTAACTACGCTGGCGCCGGCTTCACGGTAGAATGAGGCAGATGGTCGGTACCGGTCTCGAGCTCGATCCCACGATCGGAGCGTTACTGGGCGAGACCACGACGGAGATCGACGTCGCGCGGAAAAACCGCGTGTTCTGCAACCGAAATCTCCGCATGGACACGATCGAGATGATCGGGTTCGACATGGACTACACGCTCGCGCTGTACCACCAGGAGAAGCTCGAGCAGCTGTCGATCGAGCTGACCCTGACCAAGCTGATCGAGAAGCACGGCTATCCTCCGGCGATTCGCCACCTCGTCTACGACCCGCGCTGGGCGATCCGCGGCCTGATGGTCGATCGCCAGCTTGGCCACGTGTTCAAGATGGATCGGCACGCGCATGTCGGGCGCTGCTATCACGGGTTCCGCGAGCTCGATCACGAGCAGCGCCGGATCACGTACCGCAACGAGAAGATCAACCTGTCGAGCGATCGGTTCGAATGGATCGACACGCTGTTCGGCCTGCCCGAGGCCGTGATGTACACGACGATGGTCGACTGGGCGGATCGTCAGACCGGCACGGTCGACTACGACAAGCTGTTCGGCGATATCCGCATGGCGATCGACGAGGCGCACCGCGACGACACGCTGAAGTCGGTGATCAAGTCCGACCTCGCGTCGTACATCGTGAAGGATCCGCTGCTCGGCGAGACGCTCCACAAGTTTCGGAGCTCCGGCAAGAAGCTGTTCGTCCTCACGAACTCGCTGTGGGACTACACGTCCGTCGTGATGAGCTACCTGCTCGACGGCGAGCGCAAGGCGTATCCCTCGTGGCGCAACTACTTCGACATCGTGATCGTCGGCGGTGCGAAGCCTGCGTTCTTCAACGAGCTTCGTCCGTTCGTGCAGATCGATCCGGTGACGAACCAGCCGATCTCGACGAACGGCGAGATCAAGCACCTGACGCGCGACAAGATCTATCAAGGCGGCAACGTCGTCGCGTTCGAGCAGATGACCGGCATCAAGGGTGAGCAGGTCCTCTACATCGGCGATCACATTTACGGCGACATCTTGCGCCTGCGCAAACAGCACATGTGGCGCACCGCGATGGTGCTGCAAGAGCTCGAGCGCGAATGCTCGGTCAGCGAGCGGCTCGAAGGCCAGATCCAGGATCTCGATCTGCTCGATCGGCGCCACCGCAACCTCGAATCCGAGATCGACTACCAGACGCTGCGGCTCAAGAAGATCCAGCGGCTGCTCGACGACGATTCGACCACGGCGGCACTGCGGGCGCGGCTCGAGGACGCGCGCAAGGTGACCCGGCTCAGCGTCGATGCGCTGCGCGACCGCGCCGGCCTGATGGAGACCGAGGTCGACTCGCTCGAAGCGCGGATCGATCGCGCGTACAACTCGCACTGGGGCAGCTGTCTGCGCGAGGGCAACGAGAATTCGCGGTTCGGCGAGCAGGTCAACGACTACGCAGACCTCTACACGTCGCGCGTCTCGAACTTCGGTCCGTACTCCCCGCTGCGTTACTTCCGCGCACCGCGCCGGCCGATGCCGCACGAGATCTGACGCAGCTTCTCGACGCTAATAGAACAGGTACACCGCGCCGCTGTCGCACGGCGTTGTTTTCTTGCGCATCGCGGCATCGGCTCGGGTTATAGGGGCGAGGAGATGTCGATGAAGCTCGTTCCTTTGACCGCCCTGACCCTTGCCGCGTGCGGCTCGGGTGTTCACAGCAACCCGAGCCCGGTGGGAGAGAACGTGACGCTTCGCGCGGGCTCGCATCACTCCTGCTTGGTCAAGAGCGACGGCTCGGTGTGGTGCTGGGGACGCAACCAGTACGGCGAGCTCGGCGTCCCGAAGTCGACCGATACATCGCACCCGGTACAAGCTCAGTTCCAAGACGCGATCGCGGTCAGCCCCGGGATGCAATCGACCTGCGGGATCAAGTCCGACAGTACCGGCTGGTGCTGGGGCCGGATCATCGACGGTTCGTTCATCCCAACGCCGAACGCGCTGCCGAACGGCGACAACCTCGTGCAGCTCGAGCTGGCGGAAGGTGGGCTGTGCGCGCTCAAGAGCGACTCCTCGGTGTGGTGCTGGAGCCGAGCCGGCAGCCCGAGCCAGCTCACGGCGATGCAGGTGATCGCGAAGGACGCGACCCAGGTCACGTTCGACTGCGCGCTGATGCGCGACGGGACCGTCCAGTGCTGGGGGCCCAACAACCACGGCCAGCTCGGCGACGGCACCACCAGCGGGACCGGCCCGGTCCAGGTGATGGGGCTGGCCGACGTCGTCGAGATCGGCGCCGGCCACAACGGCAACTGCGCGCGCAAGCGAGATGGCTCGGTGTGGTGCTGGGGCGATAACACCGCCGGGCAGCTCGGCGTGAGCCCAACCTCGACGGTGTGCCCGGCCGGGAACAACATGTGGCCGTGCCGGCCCACCGCCGGGGCGATCCCGGGCTTACCGACGGCGACCGCGATGGCGACGGGTGGCAGTTTCGTGATCACGCTCGTCGATGATGGCACGCTCGTCGGAGTCGGCGATAACGGTGTCGGCGAGCTGGGCACTCCGACGGGGAACTGCGGCGATCCGTTACACGGCGCGTGCAGCTTCACACCGGTCGCCGTTCCGACGGTGGCTCAGGTCTCGCGCTTCGCGGCTGGCGACGCTCACGTCTGCGTCTGCCAGTCCGACGGCGCGGTGTTGTGTTGGGGTCAAGAACTTCCGGCCACGCCGACGGTCATTCCGGGGGTCACCTGCAACTGATTGCCCGGATTAATTCAGGAAGTGGTGATCCTCCGCCGCTTGCCGCCGGCTAGCGCGCGGTCAGCCGCAGCGAGTCTTGCGCCCACGCGCCGGCGTGAGAAGCGCGTGATCACCGCGGCAACTGCGATGGCGCCGGCACACCGAGCCAGCCGGCAAGGATCGGCGCGATCCGGACCATGTCGATCTCGTCAGTGGCCGGTGCGGTTTGCGGATCGTGTGCGTGCCGACCTGGCGGGATCAGGATCACCGGCACGAGGCGGTCGTAGTCGTTCATCGAGCCGTGTGCGGTCGCGACCGGCTCGTCCTCGGTCTCCATGATCCAGCCCTTGGCAGGCATGTAGAAGATGTCGCCCGAGCGCTCGGGATCGAACGTCAGGCACAGCGTGCGGGTAATGCCGGTTCGTGACTCGCAGTGGCCGGCGACGTTGGCGACGAGGTCGACGCGGTCGATGCCGGGAAACGACCGCAGTGCGTTGATCACGCGCTTCGTCGCGGAAGCGAGCTCACCCTTGGGTTGTGCGAGCGCCGCCTTCGAGAAGTACACGCTCGGATAATGTGCGTTATCGATCCAGTCACCTTGGCCGAGCACCGCAGAGGCCGCGTTGTTCGCCGCGACCTGGATCTGATGGTGCGTCAGCCGCCCGCCTTGCGATCGCTCTGGCATCGGGCTCGCGCCGTGATCGCTCGTCACGATCATCGCCCAGCGACCGGCACCGACCTTGCGATCGAGATCATCGACGAAGGTCGCGATCCGTTGATCGAGCCGGAGCTCGGCATCCCACGCCTCCCAGGATTCGTGGCCCCACCCGTGGCCGATATAGTCGTGCGCCGACAGCGAGATCACGAGGACATCGGGAACTTCGTCGGCGCCGAGGTGCTCGCGATCGATCGCGGCCGTCGCGGTGTCGAGCACGAGCTCGTTGCCGAGCGGCATCGCGAACACCGCATCTACCGGATCTCTGGTCTTCGCAGGATCGTGCGGGAACGTGGCACCGAAGCCTTTCTCGCCGGTCTCGCCAGGCTGATCGTCGGCGACGCCCGACAGCCCGGGTAGCCTCGCCGCATCGAGCGGAGTCCACGGTTGCGGCGCGATCGGATGGTCGCGGTTGTAGTCGGCGAGCCACGCGATCTCGCTGTTCGACTTCATGCCGGCGATCTTCGGGTCGTACCAGATCGCGATCCCGCGATGCCCGAGCGGTAAGATCGCGGCGCGCTCTTTCATGCTGATCCCGACGGCCTTCGCGCCATCGTGCATCGCGACCGCATCGCCGAGCCCCGGGACACGCAGCCAGCGCGCGCCGATCGATCCGTCTTCGGCCTCGACGGCCCTGAGCACGCGACCGAGATCGCGATGCCACCACTCGTTTGCGAGGATCCCGGAGCGCGCCGGCGGCTCCCCGGTGCCGAGCAAGGCGTGGCCCGGCGCGGTCAACGTCGCGGCCGACGGATGCCGCCCGACGTGCCATTCGCCCTCGCGCAACAGGCGGTCGAACCCGCCGTCGAGCGCGGCTCGCTTGTCCTCGAAGGACCACTCGGGCCACTGATCGATCACGAACAGCACGACCAGTCGCGCGCTCGTGCTCGCGTGGGGCGATTGCGCGGGCGTGGCGGGAGCAGAGCACGCGCAGAGCACGCAAAGAGCAACTGCCGACTTGATCACCGCGCGCCACCATACCCGGACTTGTTGACAGGAGCGACGCACGATCACTTCAGATCTGTTTCAGGGCAAGATGACACCGATGATCACGACGCCTGAGGATCAGGCGGTCTGCCCGACCTGCGGTCAGGCATATCCGAGTCGTGCCGCGCATTGCTTGAACGACGGCACGCAGCTGATCCTGCGGCGCGGCCGCGGACCCGACGCGAGCGGTCGCGTGCTCGACGGTCGCTACGACGTGCGAAATCCGATCGGCGAAGGCGTGCTCGGCGTCGTCTATGTCGGCTGGCAGCGAATCCTCGATCGCGAGGTCGCGATCAAGCTCCTTCGTCCGGGCTTCACGGTCGATGGCAAGGGCCTCGAACGGTTCTCCGAAGCCGCGAGGCTCGCGTGTCAGCTCGTCGCGCCTGCGATCACGGCGACGTACGACTGCAGCAACGATAACGGCCTGATCTACATCGTGATGGAGCTCGTCCGCGGCCGGTCGCTCGCCGACCTGCTCGCGGAAGGCCCGCTTCCCGCGCATCGAGCGATCCCGATCGCGATCCAGATCTGCGACGCGCTCGCGGCCGCCGCAAAGTTGCGGCTGCTCCACGGCGATCTCAAGCCCACGAACGTGATGCTCGTCGACTTCGCCCGGGACAACGCCATCAAGGTCTCTGACTTTGGCTTGGTCCGCGCGTTCCTGCCGGATGTCACCGCCGGTGCCGAGCCGCGCAGCCTGTCGTACGTCGCGCCCGAGCTCGCGAGCGACGGCGTCGTGAACGTGCGCACGGATCTCTACGCGCTGGGCTGCATGCTCTACGAGCTGCTCGCCGGTCGCCCGCCGTTCATCGACAACTCGATCCGAGGGCTCGTCGAGAAACACCAGCGCGAGCTGCCTGCAAGGCTCCCGCGCGAGGTCCCCGCGCGCCTCGGGACGATCATCTCGACCCTGCTCGCAAAGAAGCCCGCCGATCGGTTCGACTCCGCGGCCGCGGTCGGCCAGGCCCTGCACGCGGTCCAAGGCACGAGCGGCCGGTCGGGACCGATCTTCGTCGGTGACGCAAACGCCGCCGCCGGCGCGCGATCCGGCGCGCACACGCGGCCTCCGATCACCGGCTCGCAGCAGCGCCCTTCTACCGGCGCTCACTCGGTGAGCGGAGTCCCTCGCGCGATCACCGGCGGCAGCAGCGGTCCGCACGCGACCACGCCACCGAGCGGCGGCCATTCGCTCAGCGGCCCGCACGCGACGACCCCGCCGAGCGGACAACATCCGTCGACGAACCCGCATCCGATCAGCAGTGCCTATCCCAACTCCGCGATCGATCCGAATCTGCCGCGTCCGGCAGTCGCGGCGCCGCAGCCGACCGCAGGGTCGATGCGCCTGATCGTCATCGTGATGTCTGCGCTGATCGCGATCGGCATCGGCATCGGGGTCGCGGCTTATCTGATGGGGACGTAGCTATTCGTGCTGCATGTAGAAGATCGATCCGAGCCCGGTGAAATACAGCCGAGCGCAGTCATCCGTCATGAAGACATCCTGGAACGCGGGAATGTCGTTGATCGGCACGGCGGGTCGAAACTTCGCGGCCTGATCAGGCCGGTCTGTGAAGTAGAGGGAGCTCGTCGTGGGCACGATCGCTCTCAGTCCGTCGGTCGCGACCTGCAGTGTATTCGTGTCGACACCGAGCTCTTGCACGCTCTCGGTGAGCAACTTGCGCCAGGTCGAACCTTCGTACGCCCATTCCTCGAGCGCAGCTATAGTCACCACGAAGAGGCGGTCTCCGGTAGGACCTCGTTCGAATGTACTGAGGAAAGCGGCAGTCGTCGTCACGAACGGCGCGTTCGCGAGCGGTTGCCAGGAGCCGCCGATTCGCGAGTAGACGAGAATCGAGCTCTGAACACCGGCCGAATTGACGACGATCATGTCGCCACCCGGCGAGAGCCGCGGGGTGAGCAAGGTCGTCGTGGGCGAGCCGACGATCTCGGGGATCTCGATCAACGGCTCGTCGCGAGGTCCCTCGGCGACATGATAGGAGCCGTTAAAGACGCAGAGCGCGATCGCACGCCCACCCGACGTGATGCTATAGGACAGGCAGTCTTGGACGACGATCTGGTGGAGTAGCGGCGCGAATCGCGGCGGCGGACCTCCGATCGGAGGACACGAAAACGGTGCGTCGAGCGGTGCGTCGTACTGTCCGCCGTCGTGCTCGACGGTCTGCGCGAGCCCGAACACCTGATTACAGGCGGCCAGCGCGAGCACGAAGAGCGGGCTAACGCTGCTGGACATAGAACACCGCGCCTACCCCGCCGATGTAGATTCTCGCGCAGTCATCGGTCATCGCCGTTTCTGAATGGGGTGGCGCACCGATCAGCAGGCCGAGGTCGCGAAAGGGCGAATCCTCGTCGGGGCGATCGGCATAGAACACGCCGTCCAAGCCCGAGTAGACCGCCGCGCGTAGCCCGTCGGAGGTCAGCGCGAACATAAGAGGTGGTCTCATGGCAAACACGTGTTGGCGAACTTCCCGCCACGTCGAGCCTTCGTGGGCCCATTCGTGCCCCAGGCCGTCCGAGAACGATCCGATGATGACGCGGTCTCCCGTGGGTCCACGCGCCAGTGTCCCGAGCGCGTCGTTCATCCCGGTCTGGAGTTGCGGATCGGCCCCGCGCTGCCAACCCGTACCGGACCGGGCGAACATGAGGACGTCCTCCACGTTCGTCGAGTAATTGAAGCGGCGGATGTAGAGCTCGTTCGCATCGGGGGAGAGCCGCGGCTGATCGTACTGTTCTTCGAGAGTTGGCGCCTGAACGCCGATCGCCGGCGCGAGGTGCATATCGACAGGACCCTCGCTCACGACGAACAGCGAGCCTTGTTGACAGATCGCGGATGCGCGGCCCATCGCGGTGCTGTACTGGTAGCAAGGTTGGAGGAACACCTGGTGCAGGAGCGACGAGTACGCGGGTGCCGCGCCAAGTTGCGGGCATTGAAACGGCGCGTCGGCTGGGGCGTCGAACAACTGTGCGTCGCGCTGCTCGGTCTCGCGAAGGCCAAACGCGGCGTTACACGCGGTCAGTGCCAACACGATCCCCACGCGCATCGATCCATTCTAGCCCAGGGTCGCTGTCAGCGGATCGGCACGTCGCGCTGCTCGGCGAGATAATGCGAGCCTTTCGCGCGCGCTTGCGCATGCTCGTATTGCACGCGTAGCTCGGCCGCCACAGGTTCGGCGAGGCGATCGGCATAGACGCGCTCGTAGTAGGCGTCTGGATGAACCTCGACGGTGACGCGAGCGGCGGCTGCATCGCCGGTCGTTCCAGCCGTCCAGGCCCGCGCCATCGTGCGGGTCTCGCCCGGTGGGATTCGCGTATCGGCGCGTTCGTGCCAGCCATCGCGGTCGCTGTAGATGTCACGACCGATGCGTAGCTCGGCCTTCGCGCCGTCGATCGGCTTGCCGTGCGCATCGACGAGCTCGATCCGCAGCCACACCGCGGGCGTCGGCGTGGTCGGCAAGTAGTGACCGGCTCCGATGTTCGCGAGCTCGGCGACCACGGTGACGACGCCCGCCTTGCGAGTCGCGCGCGCTTCGAGGCGGATGCCTTGGCGAAACGTCTCGCGGTCGTGAATCCCGAGCCATTGGTGCTCGCGGTTCGGCATGTGGCAGCTCTGGCACTGCACGCCTCTCCGCATGTACGGGCCCTCGAGCCATTCCTTGTACGTGTTGAGCAGCGGACGACCGGCGACCGCCGTCCGCGGAGGCAACTGATGACACGGCATGCAGAAGTCCGCGCGCTCGTAGAGCGACAGCTCGACGAGCGGATATCCGGGTGCCGGCAAGAGCGAGCTCGCGATGCGCGGCGGACCGCGACGCACCCACTCGCGAACGTGGCAGCTCGCACACGTCACGCCTTCGGCTCGCAGCTCGGCGTCGTCGCCGGCTTGCTGCTCGGCGAGCGGCGTGTGACAGCGCCCGCAGCTCGAAGAATCCGTACCGTGTGCGCTCTGCCCCGCAAACCCCGGCGATGCCGCGGCGGCATGAAGCGAGGGTTGCCACTCGCGGACTTGCTTTGCGTGGCACCGGCCGCATTGCCGCGATCGCAAAGAAGCCTCCGCGGGCGCGAGTGATGCGAGCGGCGCACCTTGCGGCTTGATCGCTGCGCCAAAGACGCTGGCTTCGTCGGCGTCGGCCCCGGGCCACGTACCGATCGCGAGCTTCGTGCTGCGATCCGCGAGGATCGCGTCCGGATCGAGCGAGCTGCGATCCGCACGGTCCGCGCGACCGCCGAATCCGATCACGTGATCGGCGAGCGCCCAGAGGTCCGCATCGGACACGCTGCCCGCATATCCCGGCATCGCGGTTCCTGCCATCCCGGTCGCGATGCTCTGTGCCGCGGCGGCCCTGCGCGCATCTGCGTCGTCGGTGGCACGAGGCCGTCGCAGCGGACCGCTCGTGAAATCGTACGGCTTCTCGGCCAGTGCTTTCGTGCTCGGTCCATCGCCCGTGCCGTGCTCGCCGTGGCACCGATCGCAACCGAGCTGCGTCCACAGCTTCGCGCCGCGCGCGGGATCCTGATGCTGCGCGGGTGCGAGCGCGACCGGCTGTCCTGCACGCGCGAACGCCGAAGGCTCCAACGCCTTGACGACCTCGATCACGCGCTCGAGCTCTGCGGCTGCGAGCACGCCATCGAATCCGGGCATCGAGGTGCCGCGTGCGCCGAACCGGATCGTCGTGCGCAGATCGTCATCGGTCGGTGGCTGGCCGATCGGCGTCGAACGCCATGCGTATTCGCCGCGCACGAACGCTCGCGGCCGTCCCCACGTGTAGGGGGCTGCCGGACCACGCCCATCGCCACCGCTGCCGTGACACGCGAGGCAATATTTGTCGTAGAGCGGCCAACCCGGCAGCGTGCGAGGCGGTGCCGCGATAGCGTGCGCTGCATTCGCGACGACGATCACGGCCAGAAGAACCCGCACTCGCGCGATAGGCTGCAACAACCTCGGGCGATACGCCAGGGCTTCTCGTGCTATCACGGGCCGATGATCCGCACGAAGGTCCTTGGTCTCGGCAGCTACGTGCCAGATCGCGTCGTCACCAACGAGGAGATCCCATTCCTCGACGGGCGGCACGTACGTCAGCAGACGCAGCAGACCGAGACCAACGATCAGTGGATCCAGCAGCGCACCGGCATCAAGGAGCGCCGCTACGCGCCGAACGACGGCTCGGTCGCGACGAGCGACCTCGCACTCGAAGCGGCGAAGCGCGCGCTCGCAGACGCGCATCTCCAGGCCGGCGACCTCGACTGCATCATCCTCGGCACGCTCTCGCCGGACATTCACTTTCCAGGCACGGCGGTGTTTCTTCAGAAGAAGCTCGGCATCGCGCAGTCGACGAACTGCGCCTGCTTCGACATTCGCCAGCAGTGCTCGGCGTTCGTCTACGGCCTGCAGATGGCCGACGCGTTCATTCGCACCGGCATGTACAAGCGGATCTTGCTCGTGGGCGCCGAGCTCCACAGTCACGCGCTCGAGTACAACAACCGCGGCCGCGACGTGATGGTGCTGTTCGGCGACGGCGCGGGCGCGATGGTGCTCGGCCCGATGGAGACCGACGATCCGCGCGCGGGCGTGATGTACACGTCGGCCCACGCCGATGGCAGCGGTGCACTCGACCTGTATCTCAAGATCTTCGAGATCGCGAAGTTGCCTTACCTCGATTACGACGCGACCGACCGCGAGCGAAACGAATTCATGTATCCGAAGATGGACGGCAAGCGCGTGTTCTTGAACGCGGTGCGCGGCATGGTGATGTCGACGCAAGCCGCGCTCGCGAAGACCGGCCTCGGCTGGGACGACGTGCAGTGGTTCGTTCCACACCAGGCGAACTTGCGGATCAACGAGAAGGTCGTCGAGGTCGCGAAGATCCCCCACGACAAAGTCCTCAATACGATCCAGTTCTATGGCAACACGACCGCGGCGACCGTGCCGCTCACGATCGACTACTGGCGCCAGCAAGGCAAAGTGAAGCGCGGCGACCGGATCCTGTCGTCCGTGTTCGGCTCCGGCTTCACCTGGGGCGCGGCGATCTTCACGCTCTGACGGATGACACGGCGCGTGACGAGCGGCGTCCCCGGCAACTCGATCCGCCGGCAGCCGCCAACCGCGTAAGACCACTTGGATCCCGCTCGGCACATCGGGTGCACACAGTCGTGCGCATGCTGAGAATCGGTCGTGCCCTCGCGCTCTCCCTCCTCGCGGTCGCAGGTTGCGCTGCCGACGGAGATCCCGGCGATAAGGACGCGGGCCATTGGACTCCCGGCAAAGGCGATGGCGCCTACGACCTGATCGATGCCGGCCCGGCAGTGGTCGGCGGACGCGTCGAAGTCACGCTCGATCATCGCGTGCCCGCGTATCGCGTCGAGTCGTTCGGCGGGACGAAGCTGACGATCGACCTCGCCGGCCACGGCAGCGATCCATATCTGATCGTCGAAGGGCCGCTGGCGGGCAACGGCGACAAGGTCGCGGTCGGTGGCGGCAAGCTCGCGGCCGAAGACGACGACTCGGGACCCGGTCGCGACTCGCACATCGAGCTCTCGCTCGACCAGCCCGGCGTGTATCGCATCCTCACCGGCACATACGAGAGCCTGGGGCAGGGCCGCGCGGCGACCGGCAAGGTCTCGCTGTCCGTCGCCTGCACCGCGAATTGCTTTCGACCGATGATCGATCAGAAGGCGTTCGTCCACGCGCTTCAGGCGCAAGG
Organism: Myxococcales bacterium; assembly: GCA_028287115.1. GTDB lineage: Bacteria > Myxococcota_A > Polyangia > Haliangiales > Haliangiaceae > JABFXX01. The sequence goes on along the minus strand of JAQBQF010000178.1, from coordinate 25,264 downwards.
CGGGCCGGCGTTCCGCGAGTATGCGAAGGCCGAGATCGCGAGCGTCGTCCACGACGCCGTGGTCGCCGAGCAGATGGCGGCGCAGCTCGATACGATCCTCGCGGATCCGAACCTCACGGGCCTCGATCGGTTTCCGACGATTCCGCTGTCGGCGATCGCCGCGCTGCGACCTGCACTCGGTGGCATCCCGTCCGATCCACCGCGCGAGGATCTCGTGATGACCGGCGATCTGCCGCAGCTCCTCGGCGCATGCACGCCGGATCGCTCGCCTCCCGCCGAGACCGATCCTCGTCTCCCCGGCGTGCGCTACGGAGGCTTCCCGAGCACGACGCTGTCGCCATGCCAGTTCGCGCATGCCGGAAAGCTCGCGCAGATCCTGACGGCCCTCGCGGCGCAGAACGGCTCGGCGATCACGTTCAAGGGCAAGACGATCACCTCGCCCCGCGAGCTGTTCGCCGCGCTCGTCGCGAGCGGGCACACGATCGAAGTCCGCAACGAACGCATGTACGCCAACTTCCTGTCGATGATCGTCGGCGACCGCGATCTGATCTGGCCGGTCTGGATCGACACCGGCATCCGCCTGTCGAACGGCGAAACCCTGACCGTTCCGGTCGGTCATAGCCACCACGCGTGGCGCATCAGCGGTCCGATCGTCAACACGCGCGTGACGTTCTTCCTCGGGATCTCGGGCGCCGGCTTCTTCGGCCAGACCGATTCGCGTCCCGCGTGGTCCGGAACGATCGCTGCGACCGATGTCACGGTCGCAGGCGCGCAGAGCGCGGACTACGACTACTTGCTCCGCACCGCGGACGCGGCGTCCGCATACCTGCGCCGCAATCGGATCGAACGCACGACGGTCGCCGCGGGCATGCCCGCCGACGGCTACGGTTACGTCGGCGTCTGCAACGACTCGAACGCGACGCTCGAGCTCGCGACGCGCGGCACCACGAGCGCGTTCCCGCTGCTGCGTGCTCGGGAGCTCGACTCCGAGGCCGACCTCGGTGACGGTCTCGACGGTGTCATCAGAACGTTACCGAAGGACGCCGATGCGCTCGACCAGCGCGACGGACTGCGCCGTGCGGTCGCGATGCAACCGTTTGCCGATGGCTCGCCGCTCATGTTCGACACGAGGCTCGGCGCTCAGATCGCGCTCGCTCGCAAAGATCTCGGTAAGTGATCGACGCCGCCGTGTAGGCGCAGCCCCTACGCCATCGGATCCGAGCGAACGTTGACCTGCGCCGCGAGCAAGGCGATCCTCGAGTCGTGCGCAATCCTAATCGGGGGCTCGGGGCGGCCGTCGTGTTCGTGTCGGTGGTGTTCGCGGCGTGCATCAGCGAGCCCAGGTTGAGCGCCTCGATCCAGCTGCAGGTCACGTCCAACGTGACGGTCTACGACTTTCAAACGGTGCCCGTCGGCTCGGGCAGCTCGACGAACCCGATGTTCGTGATCAGCCCGGCGGGCTCTGCCGACGACGATTACATCACGTCGATCTCGTTAGACCCGGGCTGCCCGGACTTCGCATTGAATCTGCAGCCGCCGCTCTCGACGGGGTCTGGCTCTGGCTCCGGCTCGAGCGTTGGTTCTGCCCATGTCTTCTGCATGGGGGGCTCCGCCGTCCCCGCCGGCGTTGGCGGCTCCGGGTATGGGGGAGGTTGCACGCCGGTCCAGTACATGTTCGGCGCGACCTTCACTCCGCATCTAGCGGCACAGCAATTCTGTGACGTCCACATCACGACGATGTCGGGTTCCGGTGCAGGATCCGGCAGCGCGACGATCACGCTAACGGGCTCCGGCCAGTCGCCAATGTTCTTGATGAGCGTGTCGCCGATGTCGATCGATTTCGGCGACGTCAACCTGAACACCACGAGCGGATCGCGGATCGTTACGGTCCAGAACACCGGTTCCGGATCGATCTCGGTGAACGGCAGCAATAGCGACCCCACGACATTCTCGACGCCTTCACTGGCGACGTTCACGCTCGCCGCTGCCCAGAGCAAGTCGTTCACCGTGACTTGCAATCCCGCGAGCCCGCAGACCTACAACGCGACGCTATCGTTCGCTACCAACGCGGCGCAGGGAAGCCTGTCCGGATCGACATCGCTGACATGCCGCGGCGCGAACACGAGCTTGGTGATTACCCCGAACCCGATCGATTTCGGATCGCAGTTGCTCGGCGCCGGTGCTCTCACCAGGAACGTCACCATCCAGAACGGCAGCGCGAGCGTGACGCTGATGAACTTCCGGTTCACCAACGCGGGCAGCGACATCTCCTACCCGAGCGGACCGCCGGGACCGTTTACGATTCCGATGGGCAGCTCGGCGAACTTTGTCGTGCAGTACACCCCGAGCACCGAGAGGGTCACCGGGCCGCTTGGTAGCGTGACGTTCGATATCGGCAGCGGCAGCAACAACTCCAATATACCAATCACCGGCGGCGCGGAACCTGGATCGATCGGCACGGCACCGGCGAGCGTCGACTTCGGTCCGATCTGCGCCGGCGGCAGTGCGAGCCAGGACGTCATGGTATTCGCGAATGCGGCGGGAACCGTTCGACTCGCACCACCGACGGCACCGGGCGCGCCCTTCACGGTCTCGACGTCGTCGACGTTACCGATCGATCTGATAGGCAATCACGGCTCGCAGGTGATCTTCAACGCGAAGGTTCAGACCTCGACTCCGGGTAAGCTCGGCGGCACGCTCACGCTGAACACGAACATCCCGAACATGCCGACGCGCCAGGTCGCGCTGGCCGCGAACGTGCTTCCGATGGGCGTGACCCCGACGCCGGACCAGGTCCGGTTCGGCGCGGTCGCGATCGGGACCTCCTCACCTCCAAAGCAGGTCGTGCTGACGAACTGTAGCGGCGGTCCGCTGACGGTGACCGGAACAACGTTCGCAGGCACCAATCCGAGTGAGTTCGTCGCTCCGGCGACTCCACCGACGACCTTGCAACCGATGGAATCGGCCGCGTTCCTGGTGCTGATGTCACCGCACACGAACGGACCGAAGTCAGCCTCGTTCGTGATCATGCACGACCCCGGCACTTCGGTGGTCGCGGTCGACGGTACGGGTTTCGCCGGCACCGACACCGGGACGACCGGTGACCGCGAAACGTACTACGCGTGCGCGACGAATCGTCCTGCGACGATGTGGCCGATCGCGCTTGCGGTGCTCGTGCTGCGTCGCCGGCGCAAGCGCGTGAGGTAGACTGCGCGAGCGATGACGCCGCGGAATCCCGGAGGCGGATGATGCCGCGGAATCCCCGGAACGGATGATGCCGCGGATGACTTCGTTCGTCCGGCGATGCGCGGCGATGCTCGCGCGACGTGCGGAGTGGTGGTGCGTGCCTGCGTTTTACACGCTCGTGCTGATCTGGATCTATCGCGATCTCTGGCATCAGAGCGGCATCGCGACCGGCCTCGGCTGGGACACGATCGACACGCACGGACCCGACCTCGACTTCTTCGCGAGCGATCTACGCGAGGGCCGGTTCTCGCTGTGGAATCCGTACGACAAAGGCGGATACCCGGTGTTCTGCGATCCGGTGTTCGATCGTTACTACCCCTTCAACTGGCCGTTCGCGGGGTGGGGCGCACTGTTCGGATCGTCGTGGTGGCTCGTTCAGATCAAGGTGATCGCGCACCACGTCGCGGCGGGTTCGAGCATGCACGCGTTCTTGCGCTCGCGCGGGCTGTCGATCCGGGCCGCGCTCGTCGGCGGGATCGCGCTCGTCGCTTCCGCGCCGCTGCTGACGCACAAGGCCTCGAACATCTTGTGGCCGCTCGTGTGGGTACCGATCGTGTGGCTGGCGATCGATGCAGCGCTCGCGAAGCCGAGCTGGCGTCGCGGCGCAGGGGTCGCGGCGGCGTTCACGCTGTGCGCGACGGCCGGCTCGCCACCGGGGCTGTTCTACGCGATGTTGCTGATCGTTCCGTATGCGATCTGGCGCACCGGTGTCGCGCTGCGCGGGCGTGTCTCGCGCGAGGTGATCATCGCGGTCGCGAAGTGTGCCGGCGTCGCGGCGATCCTCGCAGGACTCGTGCTCGCGGTCACCGTGCTACCGACGCGCGACCTCGTCGCCGTCGGTTCGCGCGATAGGTTCGGAACCGGGCGCGACTTCGCGCTCGCACTGTCGTTACCGTTGCCGGCTGCGATTCGCGGTGTGATGACGCGCGGCGCGGGACTGTTCGAGATGTACATCGGGTGCGCGGTGTTCCTGCTCGGTCTCTGCGCGATCGTGCTGCGGCCGCGGTTCGATCGCGGTGCGGCGATCGTGTTCGCGTCGATCGCCGCGTTCGGCGTGACGCTGGCGGCCGGCGCAACCGCCGGTGTGCTGCCGGTGCTCGTCGATCATGTACCGGGCTTCGGCCTGCTGCGCGTCCCCGGCCGTTACAAGCTGCTCGCGGCGTGGTCGCTCGCGGCAGCCGCCGGGTATGGCGCCGCGTCCCTCGAAGCGGCCTGGGGCGACGTCAAGCTGCGAACCCGCGCGATGATCTGCGCGACGTGCATGGTCGCGCTCGCGTCGGTGTTCGTGATCGGCTGGTCGATGCCACCCGAACCGAAGAACCGCGCGACGTGGTGCTCGATCGTGGCGGTCGTGATCGCCGCGGGGCTCGTCATCGCGGCTGTTCGCGCGCCGCGCCGGTGGGCGAGCTTCGCGCTGAGCGCGCTCGCGCTGTTCGTGCTGTTCGACGCGCCGTGCTTCACGATCGTGCCCCCGGCCGCGCTGTCTGCCGCCGAGCCTCGCCAGGTGCACGACCGCGATGCCGAGCTCGTCGAGCGGATGTCGGGCGTTCACGACCGCTATCGCCTCTACGATGAATTCGTCCTCGGCGAACGGGCCGGCGCGCGGCTACGGATCCGTGATTTTCGTGGCTATCCCGCGATCGATCCGCTCAGCCAACATCGTTACGTCGACATTCTCGAATATGCGAAGCGCGATCCGGCGATCCTCACCGACTTCAACGTGCGCTGGGTCCTGCGGCGTCCACACTTTCGGTACGGCGACGGCGCGACGTACGTCCGGATGCCGAGCCCCGGGTTCGAATCGCGCGGCGGCGAGCTGTGGGAAGCCGCGAAGCCCGCGCCGATCGTCGCGTGGTACGGCGCAGGGCGCGTCGTCGACGATCCGAAGCAAGTGCTCGCGGTCGTACGCGGTCTGCAAGATCCGGACGGGTCACGGCGGCGCGTCGTCGTCGAACCCGACGCGGCCATCCCGCCGGGTTATACGAGTGCGGAGCCGGACCTGCGCATCGGCTCGATCTCGAAATACGAGCCGGACGAGATCGCCTTCGAGATCGAGGCACCGCGCGCGGGGCTCGTCGTGTTGAACGAGATCATGTTTCCGGGCTGGACGGTCCGCGTCGATGGCGAGCTGTCGCCTGCGGTCCGCGCGAACTATCTCCTGCGTGCCGTGGTCGTCCCGCCGGGAGTCCACCAGATCACGTGGCGCTTCGAGCCGGCGCACTGGCGGATCCTCGTCGCGGGCTATGTGATCGCGCTCGCGATCATGCTCGTCGCCGCCTTCGCACCACGGCGGCGATCAGCACCATGAGCGCGCCGCTCGGGCTGCCGCCGGCATCGCAGCAGCCGCCGGCGGTCGCGACCGGTTCTCGGCAGCTCGGTGGGTCGCTCGGCACACGCTCGCGCAGATCGGGACCGTACGCGCGCACGGTGCCGTCGTAAGAAGCAACCACGAGCCAGTCTCCCGTCGCGGCAAGTCCCGCGAGCACGGGCGCCCCGACCTCGGTGCGCCACAGCAGCGCTCCGGTACGAAGCTCGAGGGCCGACAGCGTCCCCGCGGTGTCCGCCGCCCACACGACGTCACCCGTGATCACCGGCGAGGCCGCGAAGCCTGCCTCGCGCGCGCCTCGATAGTGCGTCGTGCGTAGCGGGCTCGGGCTCGCGGCGTGTCGCCACAGCTCGACCCCGGTCGTCGTGTCGACCGCGACGAGATCGCGATACAGCGTCGGCACGACCAGCACGTCGTGCGCCGTGGCAGGTGTTCCGATCGTCGCGTTACCCCAGTCGAAGCCGGCGGGATCGAGCTTGGTGTGCCATCGCACGAGGCCTGTAGCGAGCTCGAGCGCGATCACTTCATCGGCGCCGGTCACGACATACACGGAATCGCCCGCGATCACGGGCGATGCATTGATCGCGACGATCTCGTCGCCGGCGACGCGCCACAGCTCGCCACCGGTCGCGCGATCCCACGCGAGCACGCCACCAAGGGCGCGATTGAACGTGCCGACCGCGATGCCGTCCGCGATCGCGATCGCGGCGGCCGACTGACTGTCGAGCCCCTTCGGAACAGGAACCATCGTCCACAGCGGTGCTCCGGTCGGCCCGAGCGCCGCGACCGCTCGTTGATGGCCGACGATCGCCTCGCCTGCGTCGGCCGAAGGCGACGCGAACAGCGCGCCCGCGGCGGGCTCGATTCCCGCCGAGAGCTCGTAACGCCACTTGATCGCGCCGCTCGCGGGATCGATCGCGAGGATCACGCCATCGATCTGCGCGGCGACGATCCACTTCGCGGCCTCGCCGACGACGGCCACGCCGCCGCGGATCGGCTTCGGCGTGACGACCTTCCAGCGCTCGCGTCCGGTCGCCAGATCGATCGCGACGACTGCGCCCGCGTCACCGTCGGCGAGATCGGTCGTGACGACGTACACGACACCATCCGCGATCGACGGCGACGCATGCAACACGTCTCCGCCTGCGGCGACGGTCCATCGCGCGACCAGCGGTGGTGCGATCTCGTGCGCACGCGCTCCGAGGTGCGCGGCGTTGCCCCCGAGCTGCGTCCAGTCCTCCGCGCTCGCCGGTAGAGGCCCCGGATCGCAGACTTCGAACCTCGCCACGACCTCGGCGCGCGCACCGGTCTGACTCGCGGCTTCGATGACGACCGCATGCGCACCCGGCGCGAGCGGCGGTAGGTCGGCGCTCCACGTCCAGCCGCCGGTCCAGCGCAGCGCGATCGGCGTCGCGCAGTCGATCCGCGCGGTCACGGCGGTCGAGCCCGCATCGAGCTCGGTCGCGACGAGTAGCGAGGTGCGATCGTGCGCGCACTCGCCGCGCACCGGCGCCATCACCGACAAGTATGGCGCCTCGACCGACGTGCGGTGATACGACGTCAGCTTGCCGTGATCGATCGTGATCACGCGATAACCCGCCGGTGTGAAGTCGAGACCGCCCATCAGCAGCGGTTCGGTGTTGAGCTCGATCACGCCGTCGTGGTCGACGATCCGATTCGAGTGCGCGTGGCCGGTGAGTACGTAGTCGACCCCGAGTGACCGCAACGCATCGACGACATCGGGGCTCGGCGGTGCATGCGTGAGCGCGACGATCGTGATTCCCGGGGCGACGCGCGCGAGCTCCGCGCCGAGATAGGTCCGGATCTCCGGCTCGGTCATCGCCATGTTCCACACGACGAAGTGGACGTCGCCGAGATCGAAGCTGTAGTTGTCCGGGCCGTAATGCCGGAACCAGTGCGCGCCGCCGTCGTACCAGTCGTGATTGCCGGGCACCGGCACCCACGGCGCATCGAGACCGGCGAGCGCCTTATCGACCAGGTCGAACTCGGCGTCTTGATTGCCCTGCGTGACGTCACCGAGGATCGTGAAGAACGCCGGAGCCGGATCGATCGCGGTCGCCGCCGCCGCGACGGTCGCGAGATCTTCGCTGCCGAAATATTGTTGCGCCGAGTGCAGGTGCGTATCGGCCGCGACGACAAACGTCAGTGGACCGCGCACCGGCGAGGCGAGGCGCCGCAGGCCGAGATCGATCTCGCCCGTTCCCTGCCAGCTCTGCCACACCGGTCCCGGCCTATACCCATCGGGCACGCGCACCCACACGATCCCCTTCGTCCCGTCGGTCACCGTGATGTCGAACTGTCCGCTCGCATCGGTCTCGACAAAGCTCGAGACGCCGAACGCGACCACCGCGTGCGCGATACCTGCTTCGCCGGCCGAGGGCTTGCCATCGCGATTTGCGTCTTCGTACACGAGCCCGTGGATCGTCGCGGCAGACGCGGACGCGCTGACCAGCAAGATGGCAGGGACCAGGAAGCGCAAGGTGGCCAGTATCGCCTGTCTGGGAAACCGCGGGTCAAGCTTCTACGCGGCTCTCGCACGACTGCGAGGTTTGCTCGGGCGCGTAAGCATGCATAATCAGCGCGTGACGAAGCGCTTCCAGTCGATCGCTCCCGATGTCGTCCTCGGCGAGGGCACGACCGTGCACGAGTTCGTGAACATGTACGGCTGCAAGATCGGCGCGTATTCGCGGGTCGGTGCGTTCGTCGAGATCCAGCGCGACGCCACGATCGGCGATCACTGCAAGATCTCGACGCACTCGTTCATCTGCTCGGGCGTCCACATCGCGAACCGCGTGTTCATCGGCCATGGCGTGATGTTCACCAACGACAAGCATCCGCGCGCATGCAACGCGGACGGCACCCCGAAAGGCGCCGACGACTGGACGCTGTCCGAGACGTTCGTCGAGGACGACGCCTCGATCGGCTCGGGCGCGACGATCATGTGCGGGATCCGGATCGGCAAAGGCGCGATGATCGGCGCAGGCGCGGTCGTCACCAAAGACGTACCCGCAGGCGCGACCGTCGTCGGCAATCCCGCTCGCGTTGTTTGATCATGTTGCGCTCGTTGTCGATCGTCATCCCCGCATTCAACGAAGCCGCATCGATCGCGGCGACGATCGATGATGCGGTCGCGGTCGGCGGGCAGGTGACGCGCGTGCTCGAGGTGCTCGTGTGCAACGACGGCTCTCGTGACGAGACCGGCGCGATCGTCTCCGGGCGAGCCGCTGATGATCGACGCGTCCGGATCCTCGATCGACCCGTCAATCGCGGGATCGAAGCCTCGATGCGCGCGCTCTACGCGAACGCGCAACACGATTGGGTGTTCCTGATGTCGGCGGATCGGCAGTGGCCGATGAGCGCCCTCGTGCCGATGGCGCAAGCAGCGGTGCATGGCGCCGACTTCGTGATCGGGGTGCGCGAGAACAAGCGCCACATCTACACGCCCTATCGGCGGGTCGTGTCGTGGGGCTACGAGCGCATCGTGCGCGCGCTCGGTGCGCCGGGCGGCGATCCGGGATCGATCAAGCTCGCGAGGCGCGACCTGTTGCATGCGGCGGTCGCAGCGCGTGGCGTGTTCGCGGAAGGCGAGCGCGTGATTCGCGCGGCGCGGGGCGGAGCGCGGGTCGTCGAGGTGCCCGTTGAATTTCATCGCCGTGGGGCAGGAAAGGCGACCGGTGCGCGTCGCGAAGTCGTCGCTCGCGCCCTCGTCGATGCAGTACGGGTCGCGGCGTCGTTGACGATCGGCTGGCCGCCGCCCGAGTTGCCCGATTCGGATGTCTAATCGAGAGCGACGGCTACCCGCCGGCTTCGTGCGCAGCCCTTCGCCCAGGTGGCGGCCCATGTGATCTGGGGGCGCACCGAATGCGCGTGCGTGCCGCCGCAGCCTAAAGCTCGAGAAATCGCAGCTCGAGATCGGCGACCGCGACACCGACCGCGGTCGTAACGGCCGGCCATCCGGGCGCAGGCCGATAGTCGGAAGGTGCGCTGACCACGGTCAGCTCGTTCGTGTGCAGCGCGATGTGCGGCAGATCGAACGTCACGTGCGTCCACGTCTCGGCTAGATCCGTTTCGGCGACCGTCTCGCCATTCCATTCGATCGTCGCGTGATGCGCGCCGCCGGCGGCGAGCCACAGCGTCAGTCGCTGGCCGTACGGCATCAGATTTGGGACGAGCACGGTCGCACGCGCTTCGGTGGTGAACCGGAACGCGCGATCTGCGTGCAGCGGAGGCGACCAGCCGCCCGCGAGGAACCGTTGCAGGCCGCCACCGCCGATCCGCCACGTTCCCTGGGTCCGAGCGAGCCGCGCGTTGACGGTCTCGTCGTCGCGCAGATCGCCGAGCGACGGCACGATCGGATAGTCGCCGACGACCGCGTTCCAGCGCGTGATCGGCACGTGATGACGAAGCGCGAAGATCGCATTCGCCGGAAACTCGAACGGGTTGCCGATCCGTTCGTACCACCAGCGCACCGTCGGACGAACGAGTGCGGGGACGTCATCGCAGCAGCTCTGCAAGCTGTCGTCGGCGCCCTTGCCACCGGCGAGCCGGCGGACATGACTGAGGTTTGCCGCGAGCAGCGTCCCGAACACGACGACGAGCAACGCGTGCCACACCGCGCGAGGCACACGCGGCCAGCGCGCGACCAGCCGGCCGAGTCGCCAGATCAGCGTCGCGAGACCGAAGACGAGCGGCAGCGTCACGTTGCACAGCCGGCGCTGGCCGAATGCGGCACCGCCCCACCAGTCGAGGATCGTGCTGTTCAGGTAGACCTGGATCGCGACCGCCGCGAGCATGCCGATTCCGACGAGCCGGAATTGCTTCGGCACGCAAACCAGGCCGATCACGGCGAAGTAAGCGATCGGCGTCGTCGGAAACCAACCGTTGCGCGGCGCGAACAACAGCTCCATCACCATCGGCGCTTCGAACCGCGTGTACTTCGCGCCTTGCGGCAGTGCGGTCGCCTTGCCGAACACGACGTGCCACTCGTAGAGCTGTGGGAGGAACAGGACGCACGCGATGCCGAGCACGAGCAACCCGCCGAGCACCCAACGCTTGCCGACCGCGCCCATCGGCTCTTCGCGCCAGCGCAGCCCGGAGGCAACGCGGGCCCCGACTTCGATCGCGACGACGATTCCCATCGCGAGCTCTTGCGAGCGCACGAGCGTCGCGATCCCGAGTAGCACGCCGAGCGTGATCCACCGCCGCAGATCGGTTCGCCCGACGGTGTCCGACCAGTAGGCAAGGAACGCGGCGCACGCGAACGCATCCATCGCGTGCGAGTAGCTCGGCATGTACGTCGCGTAGTACGCGATCGGCGTGCCGAGCAGGACGCAGGTCGCGGCGTAGCTCGCCGACCACGCACCGCCGATCGTCTTCTTCGCGAGCCGCCGCCCGAGCAGCGCCGCGCCGCACCCGAACAGCGCACTCGACAAGAACACGAAGCGCTGCGTCCACAGCGAGTAGCCGTGCAGCGGCACGTCGGCGCCGAACAGATTCACGATCACCGCGCCCGCTTCTGCAATCCAGATCAGCGGCGTCCAGACGAGGGCAGGGCCGATCGGATGAATGATCGCCTTGCGTCCTGTCTTCGTGCGCGGCTCGTTCCACGGATCGCCGAATCGCGCGAGGTCGTTATCGAAGACCCAGTCGCCATCGAGCGCGGTCGACCGCGCCATCAGGTACAGCATGTGGCCGTCGCCGCGCGCGAGCACCGGGCGGTACTTCCCGTCGCCACGAGGGCTGTCCGGATCGCCGCCCATGTCGCTGTTGAGGCAGTACATCGCAACGATCGCGGAGCACGCTGCGAGGATCAGGAGGCGCGGCCACCGGCCCGGCTGGGCGATCAGCCGCTGCCATTGGCGGTTCGCCGCGGCGCGTATCCGGTGTGCGGTCGGTCCCGGCGTCCCAACACCGCTCATCGTCGCGGACGGTAACACGCCATCGATGACGGAAAACCACCCGGAGCGCTCGGCACGCCGCGTGCTCGACCCGAGCCTGTGCTGCTAGCGCACGCAGACATCCTGGAGGACCCGGCGGGGACTGCAACGGCGGTCGCGCTGCGCTATGCGACCGACGAGCGTCCGGGAATCTCGCGCCGCAAGCACGGCCGGAGCTTCACGTACGCGAACGCGAGTGGCGCGCCGGTACGCGACGCCGCCACACTCGCGCGGATCCGCGCGCTAGCCATCCCGCCAGCGTGGACTCACGTGTGGATTTCTCCGGATCCGGACGGCCACATCCAAGCGACCGGGCGAGACGCGCGTGGCCGCAAGCAGTATCGCTACCACGCACGCTGGCGCGAGGCTCGCGATGCGACGAAGTACCACCGGCTCGCCGAGTTCTGTCGCGCGTTGCCGAAGATTCGCGTCGCGGTCGCGCGCGATCTCGAGTGCCGCTGTCTGTGCAAGTCCAAGGTGCTCGCGACGATCGTCTCGCTGATGGAGAGCGCACAGCTTCGCGTCGGCAACGAGGAATACGCGCGAGATAACGGTTCGTACGGCGCGACGACGCTCCGCGATCACCACGCGCGATTTCGAGGCAACACGCTCGAGCTTGCATATCGCGCGAAGGGCGGCATCCAGCGTCGTGTTCGCGTCGCCGATCGCAAGCTGACGCGCATCGTCCGGCAGTGCCACGATCTCCCGGGCAAGCGCCTGTTCCAGTATCGCGACGACGCAGGCAACGTCAGGCCGGTGACCTCGAGCGACGTCAACGACTACTTGCGCGAGATCAGCGGCGGCCCATTCACCGCGAAGGACTATCGCACCTGGGCCGCGACGCTCGGTGCCGCGCTGCTGCTCTGCGCGCTCGAGCATCCGGAGACCCAGCGCGCCTGCAAGCAGTGCATCAAGAGCGTGCTCGAACAGGTCGCCTCTCGCCTCGGTCATACGGTCGCGGTGTGTCGGTCGTCGTACGTCCACCCGCGGCTGCTCGAGGACTTCGCGGCGAACAAGCTGACCAAGCTCGCGCGCTCGCTCCGCGGCTACGCGCAACGAGAATCCCAATCGTTCGAGACGGTCGATATCGCCGTCCTGCGTGCGATCGAGCCGTCGGTGGCACGCTACCTGTCGCACCTGTGATCGTGTACGGCGGTTGCACAGCCAAGCGCCCGCAACTGTTGGCAAGGATGTCGCAACTCGCTACCCGCGATGACCTCGACGACGTTCAACGTCCTTGAACTCCCTGCGCCCCGTGGTGCGCATCCCTCCAGGAGCATGGGGATCGAGTCCTCATGGAGCCTGCCGAGCCGAATCGCGTTCCGGTTCGGAATCATCTTTGCGGCACTCGTGATCTTTCCATTCCCGTTCGACGTGTTGCCGGGAACACACTGGATCGCGACCGAGTACGCGCGGATGTGGAACGTGCTGATGCCGTGGTTCGGCGAGCGCGTCCTCGGAGAGACCGATCCGGTGCGGTTCCAGCTGTTCGCGTGCAGCATCTGCGCGGCGGTCGCGACGATCTCGTGGTCGGTCGTCGATCGCGAGGCACGCGGCCACACCTGGCTCGCGCAGGTCGCGCGCTCGGTGCTCCGATTCTGGATCGCATCCGCGATGCTCGCATTCGGCGTCGATAAGCTGTTCGCGAACGACTTCGTCGCGCTCGGCGAGGGCATCGGCGCCTGCTCGGCAGCCGCGTTCTTGTTCTGGCAGCGCACCGCGCCGATCGGCTGCTTGCTCGCGGGCGCTCTGCTCACGAACATCGCCGCTCACATGATCGGCACCAGCGGCTCGATCGATCTCGCGATCGCGGAGCTCTTGGTCGCGACCCTGGTGCTGTTTCTCGCCGAGGCGCCGCGCGCGGTCGCGACCTTGTTCGGATCCGCGAGGCGCGCACGCGAAGATCTCGCCGCGGTCTCGCTCCCCTGGCGTGTCACCCGGATCGTCGCGAAGGCGCTCGTCATCGGCTGCATCGTTTTCTATTACGTGCGGCCGCACCTCGCGAATCTGGTCTAACGCAGGCGGCGCCACACGAGCAGCAGCTCGCGCAGCGTTCGCAGTCGAGCGAGCCACGGCACTTCACCGGCGAGCCCTTCGTCGCCCTTCGGATCGTGCCAGTCGGGCAACGGTAGTTGCTCCGTGCGGTAGCCGAGCTGTCGCGCGCGCGCGAGCACTTCGAAGTCGAAGCCCCAGCCCATCGTGACGAGCGGCTCGAACAGCGGCGCGATCGTCGCCCGGCGAAAGCCCTTGAAGCCGCACTGCGTGTCGTGAATGCCGGGAAGCAGCGTCGCCTGGACGAGTCGGTTCGCGAGCTGCGAGCTGATCGTGCGCTCCCACCGATCGTGGATGTTGCCGAGCTCGCGATAGCCGATCACGAGGTCCGCATCGCCGAGGAGCTCGAGCATCGTGCCGAGGTGATGCAGGGGAGTCGCGAGATCCGCGTCCATGAACACGACGAGCTCGCCGCGAGCCGCGAGCATACCGGCACGAACGTCGCGTCCCTTGCCGATCTTGGCGCCGGGCTCGAGCTGCTTTGCGTGCGGAAATTTGCCGAGCGATGCCTTCGCGAGCGCGACCGTATCGTCGGGGCTGTCCGCGGTCACGACGATCACCTCGGTCGTGTCGAGATCCCCGCGCTCGGCAAGATACCGATGCAATGCCTCGAGCGTCGACGCGATGTAGCGCGCCTCGCGAAACGCCGGGATGACGATCGAGAGCCTCAGACCGAGCCAACGTGTAACATGAAGCCGCGATGGATCCGCGGGTCTACGATGCACTAGCGCTCGAAGAGGACCAGCACTGGTGGTTCGTCGGGCGGCGCATGATCTTGCGCGACCTGTTGCAGACGCACCTGCGGCCTCGTGCGGCCCGCCGCATCCTCGACGTCGGTTGCGGCACCGGCGGCATGTTCCCGATGTTGTCGCAGCTCGGGCACGTCGAGGGCGCCGACAGCTCTCCCGCGGCGATCGCCTATACGCACGCGCGGTTCCCGAGCTTCAAGGTGCACGAGGCCGCGCTGCCCGATCAACTGCCGGCGAGCGCGTGGGATGTGATCACCGCGTTCGACGTGATCGAGCATCTCGACGAGCCGGTCGCGTGTTTGCGCAGCATGCGCGAGCACCTCGCGGACGACGGACAGATCGCGATCACGGTCCCGGCGTACGAGATGCTGTGGAGCGAGCACGACGTGCTGCACCACCACAAGCGGCGATACACGCAGAGCTCGCTCGCAGATCATCTCGCGCAGGCCGACCTCCGGGTTCGCTACATGACTCACTTCAACACCTGGCTATTTCCGGTGATCGCGGGTGTTCGCCTCGCGAGCAAGCTCCTGCCGGCGGTGCGCAAGCGCGAGCACAAGAGCCTCGACACGCCGCAGCGGTTCAATCGCTTGCTGGCGTGGCTGTTCGCTTCCGAGCGGCTCGCGCTCGCGCGCACGACGCTCCCCGTCGGTGTCTCGATCTTCGCGATCGCCGAGACAACGTGATCTCGAGGCGCTACGACCTCTCGATCATGGCCGCGATCACCGCCGTGTTCGGAATCGTCACGATCGCGTGTGCCGAACGGATCGGGATCAACGGCGGCCAAGGTTGGGACGGGATGGGCTACACGCTGTGGGCGCGCGACTTCTCGCACGAGGTGTTGCAGAAAGGCGTCACGATCTATCACGCGCAGAGGCTCCTGCCCTCGGCGCTGATTCATTACGCGCTGACGGCGACCGGCACCGCCACCGACGCGCGCGTGATCTTCGGCTACCAGATCGTCGACGTGATCGCGATGGTAGGGACCGCCGTGCTGTGGAGCCGTGTCGCACGCACGCTGTCGCTATCGCGGGCAGCAAGCTGGGCGGGCTTCGCGGCGCTCTCGCTCGGGTTCGCGACCGCGCGTCACGCGCTCTACTATCCGACGCTGACCGATCCGACCGCGTGCTTTCTCGGAATGGCGGCGACGTGGGCGTACCTCGAGGATCGGCCGTTCGCGCAGATCGCCGTCGCGTTCGCGAGCGCGTTCACGTGGCCGGCGTTGCTCCCCGTCTCGCTCGCGATGCTCGTGCTGCGCAAGCCGGCGCCGCAGCTCGAACGAGTTTCGGCACGCTGGATCCGGTGGGTCGCGCTCGGTCTCGCGGTGATCGCCGCCGGCATCGTCTGCGTCGCCGCGTGGCGATGGCTGCAACGGCCTTATCCGAACGACGAGAAGTGGGCTCGCTACGTTCACCGCGATCTGTTGCCGGTGACGTTCGCGGCGATCTTCGTGATGACCGCTCTCGGCCTCTACGTCGTCGCGCGCGAGCAGTCGCTGTGGAATCTGAAGTCGTACGGCAAGCAGCTGCTCACGAAGCGGCTCGCGATCGCGGCCGTTGGATGCGCGCTCGTGCTCGTCGCGCAGCGGGCGTGGATCGCGCGCGTCGGCACCCAAGGACCCGGACCGACCTTCGATCAATTCCAGTGCGAGCACTTACTCGCCGCGCTGCGAGGTCCGCTGTGGAACATCGTGTCCCAGGTCGTGTACTTCGGACCGATCGCGCTCGTCGCGATCGGGGCGTGGCGACAGATCGCGAAGCGCGCCGCGGAATGGGGACCGACGGCCGCGATCGCGCTCGCGATGGTCGTCGCATTCTGGATCGGGACGCAGTCGCGCCAGATGATTCATCTGCTGCCGTTCCTCGTCACGATCACGATCTCGGCGACCGCGTCATGGTGGACCACGCGCAGGACGCTTGTATTCGCGGTGCTGTGCCTCGCGTGGTCGAAGCTGTGGTGGCACATCGGGTACGACGAGCCGGCCAATGCATTCGAGTGGCCGAATCAGCGCTACTTCATGAACCTCGGTCCATGGATGAGCGACGACATGTTCTACGTTCAGCTCGCCGGCGCGGTGGTCACCGCGATCGTGCTGTTCGCGCTCTTCAGATCCTCAGCCCGAGACCACAACCCAGTCGCCGTCGACAAGCTCGGCGCGACCACCGAGTAAGTGCTCGAGCGGCGCAGCGCTCGGGAAGAAGTGCAGGTGATAATCGACGGTGTAGCGGTAGTACCGCTGGCACGGCACGACGACGATCACGCGCTGCGCGACACGCCGCAGCTCCGCGGCTGCGTGGAATAGATCGGGAATGTGCTCGAGCGTGTGCGCGCAGACGACCGTATCGAACGCGCGATCGCGAAACGGCAGCTCGGGGAGTCCCGCCACTGCGACCGTACAGCCGGCGCGCCTGCGAGTCTCGCGCGCCGATCCGAGCGTGACATCGACCGCGACCACGTCGCGTCCCGCGAGCCGCAGACTCTCGGAGACCGCGCCGTTGCCACAGCCGACCTCGAGCACCCGGCCGCGCGCCGCGGCGACGATGTGCTCGATCTGCGCCGGGGTCGTGTCGCTATCACGATAACGGCCGCCGCCGGCATCGAGCGCGGCGTACGCGGCCGAGATCTCCTGGGGCGACATCGCGAATGCGCGTTCCTTGAAGTCGAGATCGAACCGTTCGCCGTGAAAGTGCGTCGCCATCCAGCGCGTCAGCGGGCGCCATTCGCGGACGACCGGCGGCAGATAGTCGTCGAGCAGCCGGCGAACGGTCGAGGTGACCCGGCGATCGCGCAGGCGTGCAGTCAGCCGATCTCTCAGGCTCACGAGCCGACCGTAACCCGTTCCGGCCCGGCGCGTGAGCGCGGCGGTCCCACCTTGACGCCTCCGTGCCGTCATGTGACGGTCGCCGACGGTGACCGCCCCCCTTCGTATCGGCGTGATCGGCTATGGCTACTGGGGTCCGAACCTGGTGCGCAACTTCGCGGCGGGCCCGCGCACGAAGGTCGTCGCGATCGCAGATGGCAACCCGAATCGGCGCCAGCTCGCGCAGACGCAGTACCCGTACATCAAGGTCCTCGACGACGCGGCAGCGCTCTTCGCGGACCACGACATCGACGCCGTCGCGATCGCGACGCCGATCTTCACGCACTACGACCTGACGAAGCGCGCGCTCGAGGCCGGCAAGCACGTGCTCGTCGAGAAGCCGCTGGCGCCGAGCGTCGCCGAGGCCGAGGAGCTCGCGGCACTCGCGATCAGCACCAAGCGCGTGCTGATGGTCGATCA
The DNA here is from genome assembly GCA_028287115.1 of Myxococcales bacterium. Classification (GTDB taxonomy): domain Bacteria; phylum Myxococcota_A; class Polyangia; order Haliangiales; family Haliangiaceae; genus JABFXX01. The sequence continues at coordinate 7,654 of JAQBQF010000178.1, read as the reverse complement.
CACGTTCGTGTACACGGGCGCGGTCCGCAAGATTCGCGACCTGATCTCGGCCGGCGAGCTCGGCCGCGTTCTGTATTTCGACTCGGTGCGGATCAACCTCGGCCTGTTCCAGCCCGACTTCAACGTGATCTGGGATCTCGCCCCGCACGATCTCACGATCATGGACTACGTGATCTCGCAGACCGCGCACGCCTCGGCCGCGCGCTGGGTCTCGGCGATCGGCGTGTCGCACTATGCGAAGCAGGAGAACCTCGCGTACGTCACGGTCGGGTTCGACGACGGCCTGCTCGCGCACGTTCACGTCAACTGGGTCGCGCCGGTCAAGACGCGCCGCACGATCATCGCGGGCAGCAAGAAGATGATCGTGTGGGACGACACGTCTCCCGTCGAGCCGGTGAAGGTCTACGAGAGCTCGGTCGACGTCCAGCACATGGACAAAGAAGCGACGTACGCGCTCAACGTGCAGTATCGCTCCGGCGACGTTCACTCGCCCAAGCTCGACGGGCGCGAAGCACTCGCGGTGATGGCGCAGACGTTCGCGGCCGCGTGCCTCGACGGTGCACCGTCTCCTTCCGATGCCGGCGTCGGGGTGCGGATCGTCCGCATGCTCGCCGCCGCGCAGCAGTCGCTCGAGCAGCAGGGCGCGAGGATTTCGCTATGAAGGTTCCGTTCGTCGACCTCGTCACGTGGCTTCGGCCTTCACGCGAGGAGTACCTCGCGGCATTCGCGACGCTGCTCGACACGGGCGCGTTCATCGGCGGCCCGCAAGTCGCCGAATTCGAGACCGCCTTCGCGGGCTACACCGGCGCGGCGCATGCGGTCGCCGTCAAGACCGGCACCGACGCACTCCTCCTCGCGATGCGGGCGCTCGGCGTCAAGCCAGGCGATGAGGTGATCACCGCGGCGAACTCGTTCTTCGCGACCGCCGAGGCGATCTCGCACGCAGGTGCCGTGCCGGTGTTCGCCGACGTCGTCGACGACACGCTGCTGATCGACCTCGCCGATCTCGAGCGGCGGATCACGAAGAAGACCAAGTGCATCATCCCCGTGCACCTGTTCGGTCAGATCGCCGACATGCCGCCGATCCTCGCGCTCGGGCTCACGGTGATCGAAGACTCCGCGCAGGCCCACGGCTCGACGCGCGGTGGCCAGCGTGCCGGATCGATCGCCGATGCCGCCGGTTTCAGCTTCTACCCCACCAAGAATCTCGGCGCGCTCGGCGAAGGCGGCGCGATCACGCTGCGCGATCCACAGGTCGCGGAGCGCGTGCGTAGCCTTCGCGACCATGGACAAGCGGCACGCCACGACCACGTCGAGATCGGTTACAACGCGCGGCTCGATTCGTTGCAGTGCGCGGGTCTCTCGATCACCCTGCGGCGGCTCGACGCCGCGAACGCGGCACGGCGCAAGCTCGCGGCTCGCTACCGGCAACACCTCGCGAATGTTCCGGGCGTGAAGCTCGTCGCCGAAGCTCCGGATAGCTCGCCGGTCTACCATTTGATGATCGTGCGCGTCGATTCGTCTCGCCGCGACGCGATTCGCGAGTCGCTCGCCAAGGCGGGTGTCGCGACCGCGATTCACTACCCGACTCCGATCCATCTGCAGCGCGCGTATGCACACCTCGGCCAGGGTCCGGGGAGTTGTCCGGTCGCGGAGCGCGCCGCCAAAGAGATGATCTCGCTCCCGATGTTTCCAGATCTCACGGTCGAGCAGGTCGATCACGTCGCGGAGTCGTTAGTCGCATCGCTACGAGCTGTGTGATCATCGAAGCGGCATGATGCCGCATGTGGTCGTGGTCGGAGGCGGGTTTGGTGGGCTCGAGGCGGCACGGCGTCTCCGCAACGCACCGGTACGGGTGACGCTGCTCGACCGCCGCAACCATCACCTGTTTCAACCGCTGCTCTATCAAGTCGCGACCGCGGCGCTCAGCGCGGCCGACATCGCGTATCCGATCCGCAGCATCCTCGCGAAGCAAGACAACGCGCGCGTGCTGCTCGCGGACGTCACGGGGATCGACGTCGCGAAGCAGACCATCACGCTCGACGCCGGAACGCTGCACTACGACTACCTCGTGCTCGCGACCGGCGCGACGCACTCGTACTTCGGCAAGGATCAATGGGCGACACTCGCGCCGGGCCTCAAGTCCGTCGAGGACGCGCTCGAGATGCGGCGGCGGATCTATCTCGCGTACGAAGCCGCGGAACGCGAGGCCGATCCCGTCGAACAACACAAGTGGCTGACGTTCGCGGTCGTCGGCGGCGGGCCGACCGGCGTCGAGCTCGCGGGCGCCCTCGGCGAGATCGGGCTTCACACGCTCGCGAAAGACTTTCGTTCGATCGATCCGACACGAGTCGACGTGATGCTGTTCGAGAGCAAGGACCGCGTGCTCGGCACGTATCCCGAGAAACTCTCCGAAGCGGCCAAGCACTCGCTCGAACAGCGCCACGTCACGGTTCGACTCAACACGCTCGTCACCGCGATCGACGACGAAGGCGTCACCGTCAAAGGCCCGCAAGGCGAAGAGCGCATCGGGGCGCGCACCGTGTTGTGGGCGGCCGGTGTGCAAGCTTCGCCGCTCGGCGCGCAACTCGGCGTCCCGCGCGATCGCTCGGGGCGCGTGATCGTCGAGCCCGATCTCTCGATCCCCGGTCATCCCGAGGTGTTCGTGATCGGCGATCTCGCGAGGATGATGTCGGACGGCGTCGAGGTCCCGGGCGTCGCGCAAGGCGCACTGCAAGGCGGCCGTCACGTCGCGAAGATCATCACCGAAGAAGCCCGCACGATCGCGAGGTCCGGTGTGATCCAACAGATCGAGGCGAGCACCGGCGGCGACGGAGCACGGCCGAGCACCGGAGGAGACGGGGCGAGCAAGCACGCGCCCATCGACGTCGCTGCGCGCCCGGCTTTTCGCTATCACGACAAAGGCAACATGGCGACGATCGGCCGCGCCGAAGCGGTCGTCGCGACCAAGCACATCGCACGCCACGGGCTCCTCGCGTGGCTCGTGTGGTGGGTCGTCCACATTTACTTCCTCGTCGGATTCCGCAACCGCGTCTACATGATGTTCCACTGGGCGTGGTCGTGGATGACGTACCGCCGCGGCTCGCGGCTGATCACGGGCGAGATTGGACCGCTACCACCGGTGAAGACGATCGGCCCGCACGGCGAGCTGCTGCTATTGCCGGCGACCGAGCCTCTCGCGCACGAGACATCCGAGCACGCACGCTGATCGGAGCGGCTGCTTATGGACGATCGGACGGGACGAGGCCGCAACCGGACGCTTCGACGTACTGCGTCTCGGTCCACTGCCGCTGCTGCGTCTGCACGGGCGGCGGCGCCTCTTTCGGCAGACCGAGCAACGAGTAAGCGAGCCAACCGAGACCACCTGCGATCATCACACCGCCCGCGACGTATGCGCCCGTCGGTTGGCTAGGCATCGGGAAGAACGAAGGGTCGCGGTTGTAGAAGTCGAGGTCGTTGTTGTACCTGTTCGACGCGCCGGTCACGACGATGAGGCCGAGCAGCCCGACGGTGATGCTGCCGGCGACGTCGAGCGCGCGATGCTCGATGTGTGGCACCAGGTCGACCGGCTGCATGTAGTCGATCTGCGCGGCCTGCACGCAGTGAGTACGCTTGACGCTGTCGTGGCTGCCGGACAGTCCTCCGCTGGCGACCGTCGTCCCAAACCCGTTTTGGCTGCTGACCCCGCCAAACCCGGCAGACACGTTCGAGCTCGTGACTTCCTCGACCTGCGGAGAGCCCACCAGCCGGCGAGCGACTTCATTGCGTGGTCCGTACGACGGGCTCGTTGCCCACCGCGTGCACCCAACCGTCATAACCACCAAGACCGCGACGAGCAAACGTAGGCTCATGGCCGCGTGAGGTATCGCAGGCGCTAGCGCTCCGCAAGGTAAATATTCCAGCCCGCGTGGCACGAAACCGCAATTTCGGAGTCTCCTTGACCGTTAAGACTGCAGCTTCTTCAACGCATCCGCGGCGACGCTACCGAGATCAGTGTGCGTCGACAGCGTCATTAGCGCCGGCTTCGCCGCAGCGTCACCGATCTGTCCGAGCATCACGATCGCCATCCGCCGCACCTGCATCGGCTTTCGCGAGTCGCCGGCGACCTCGCAGAGGCTCGACACGGCAGCGGCGCCGGCGAGGAGCAGCTCGCGCGTTGCCGATTCGGTGACGCCGAGCAGCGAGATCAATGTCGCGATCGGCCGCGCGGCTTGAAGGTTGCCTTTGGGATCGAGCTCGTGGGTAGCGGCGCCGATCCGTAGCCGGTGGATCGTTGGCTTGCCGACGGCTTGCTGCCACAGCGCGAGGATCCGCACCTCGCCAGCACCCGCGGCGACCTTTGCAGTGAACCGACGCGGCACCGCTTCGAGGGTCTCGAGCGTTGTCAGAGCCTGGCCTCGAAACACGATGCGAGCTGCGAGATCGACGGCCGCGGAGGTCACTTGCGGTGCCGCAGGCGCCGTCTCGAGGAAGACGGGCTCGAGATCATGCGCGTGCTGAAGTGGTGCATCGATGAATTCGCCGGCTTCGTCGCTCCACAACAACCCGTCGGCAATCACCACGAGCACGGCGCCGGCGATCGACGCTGCTTTCAGATCTTCCATGCGCGATCGAGTGACGAACGACACCGCGAAATCGCGACCGCCGAGCTGCTCGCGAAGCTCACCGAGCTCTTGCTCGAGCAGGTATGCGTTGGCGTCACCCGTGAAGTACTCGAACCCCGCCTCGGCGCCGCGATATACACACGGAAGGTGGCCATCGTCGGTTGCTGGATCGAAGCTCGCGTCGAACGTGAGCTCGAATCCGTGCGCTCGGATCGCTTGCAGCCAAGCTTCCCGCGTCGGCAGTTTCGAGCGCGCGAGAAACACGGTCTGGCTTACTGACACGTGTCGACCGTAACCGAGTACAGAGCCGCGGTCGACGGACCGACTGTGCCTTCAGACGACTTGATGCACGTTCTCGCGGCGGCAGCGGACCAGGATCAACGGCAGGAGCGCGAGCGACAACACCCCGGCGCTCGAGGCTACGATAGAGACGACCGATCGAGCGCGCCGGCTCGCGCGGCAAAGCGTAAGATGCGGGCGTGGCAGACCCCCTTTCCTACGCACTCGACAACAAGCTCGCGATCATCCAGATGGACGACGGCAAGGCCAACGCGCTGTCGAACGCGATGATCCAAGGTCTGATCGCCGCACTCGCGCGTGCCGAGCAAGAGGCCAGTGCAGTCGTGCTCGCGGGTCGCGCCGAGCGGTTCTGTGCCGGCTTCGATCTCCGCGTCATGATGAGTAGCCCGGCCGCGGCCACCGAGATGCTCCGCGCCGGTTCCGATCTACTGATGAACCTGTACGGCGCGACGATCCCCGTCGTGATCGCGTGTACCGGTCACGCGCTCGCAGGCGGCGCGCTCGTCGTGTTGACCGGCGACTATCGCGTCGGCGCAGCGGGCCCGTTCAAGCTCGGTCTCAACGAGGTCTCGATCGGACTGCCCGTGCCGGTGCTCGCCATGGAGCTCGCGCGTGATCGTCTGCTGCCGACGGAGCTCGGGCACGCGACTCTCGAAGCGAAGATCTACAACCCGGAACAAGCCGTCGCGGCGGGCTATCTCGATGTAGTCGTCGCACCCGAAGAGACACTGGCGCGAGCGAAGGACGAGGCGAACCGGCTCGGGGCGCTGTCGCGCAATGCGTTTCGTGGGACGAAGACGCGCCTGCGCGGCAAGACGATCGACTATATCCGCGCGAAGATGGACGACGACATGCGCACGTTGCTCGCGCCGTAGCTCTACTCCGCGAGCTTCCACGCTCGTGCAAAGTCGTGGTCGGGCGAGACCTCGATGTTCATCGTCTTGTCGACGGCGAAGTGCTCGTTACCGGTGAAGTGAATGCGATGCGGCCCCGGCGTTAGCTGAACCTGCTCGAGACCTTGATGACGCGTCGGATCGTCGTCGATGGTCCAGTACGACCAAGGTTGCGAGTTGATCGTCGCCTTGCGCGTGACGAGCGGCGGCCCGGGCGGCGGCTTGATCACCGCTTTGACATCGAGCTTCGGTTTTCGCGGCGTGAGGTTGGTCGCAACGCGCACGGGTCGCACTTGCTCGACGGGCGCGGGTGCGTGCTCGATCGGCGTGTCTGCGGGCTTGTCGATCACCGGCTTGTCTGGGGCTTTGTCGATCACCGGCTTGTCGATCGGCGTGTCTGAGGCCTTGTCATTGGTCGCGGTGGCGACCGGCTCCGCACGCGTGCTCAGCTTGATCCATGCGATCGCGCCGCCGCCGATCAGCACGACTGTGAGAGCCGCTTGCGCCATCCACGAGCTTGCACGCGGCGCGGACTTCGGATCGGCCGGAGGCGGCTCGACCGCCTTCGGCGCCGGTGCGACGAGACTCGGCGGCGGTTCCGGGTTCACCACCGTGAGTGGCGCGTCGGCCGCGGTCGCGAGCATCGAGCGCACCGTTCCGGTACCGATGACGTCCATCTCGCCGTCATCCATGAAGCTGACGAGGTGCGAGGCCTCGATCGCCTCGTCGATCGCGCTCTCTTCGCGCGCCTCCTTCCACACGATCGCGAGCCACGACGCGAGCTGACGAGCCGGTGCATCGCTCTTCCTCGCGGCGCGCTCTCCGACGATGAACGTGTCGATATCTTCGAGCATCGTGCGCGCATCCGCGTAGCGCGCCTCGCGATCGACTGCGGTCGCGCGATCGATGATCGTCTTCAGCGGCGAATCAAACCCATCGGGCCACGGCGCGAGCTCGCCCGCGCGCGCGGCCGCCAACGTCGCTTCACGATCGTCGCCGCGGCGAGGACGTTCGCCGGTGAGCGCTTCGCGGAGCACCATGCCGACTGCGTACAGATCCGCGCGCGCATCGAGCGCTTCGCCGCGCGCTTGCTCGGGTGCCATATATGCCGGCGTACCGATCGTCTTCATCGGTTCGTCACCGGCGAGAGCCGCGATTCCGAAGTCGGTCAGCTTCACCTCGCCCGACCACGACAGCAACACGTTGCGCGGCGTGACATCGCGATGAACGATGCCGAGCGGTGCGCCTTCCGGACTGCGCCGCTGGTGCGCGTAGTCGAGCGCCTGGCAACACTCGGCCGCGATGAACGCGGCGAGCATCGGCGGCAGCGCGTGCGTGCGCGCCGCGCGCGATAGCGACGTGCCGAGGTCTTTGCCTTCGACGCGCTCCATCGCGAGGAACACCTGGTCGTCGATCCGACCGAAATCGAACACCGGCACGATGTTCTGGTGCGCGAGGCTCATCGACAGCCGCGCTTCGCGCACGAACAGATCGAGAAATCGCACGTCGCCGACCCGCTCGGGCCGCATCCGCTTGACCACGAGCCATTTCTCGACGCCCGCCGCACGCCTGCGCGCCAGAAACACTTCGGCCATGCCCCCGCGTGCCAGCGGGCGCAATAGCTCGTAGCGACCCAGCGCACGGCTCATGTGCAGAAGTATAGCGTTTGGTTGACCCGTGCTCTCGAACAGCCGAAAATTAGTCCTGGTGCGAGCGCTGGCCCTTTTCGGCATCTTGGCGATGTCATCATCGTCACAGGCAGCACCTGCGGCCGATCTGGTCGTTGTATGGGCTCCAGGTGCCCGAATTTCGCCCATCGAAGCCGCTGCGAAGCGC
>JAQBQF010000166.1 GCA_028287115.1 Myxococcales bacterium | reverse complement strand
GGATCCCGTTCGGCCGCACGCTGACCTCGAGGTGAAAGCGGGAGACCGTGAAGTCGGTGACGGCGAGCGCGTTATCCTTGGCCGTTCCGACCGACAGCGCATCCGTGCATGTCGCGTGGGCCCCGCGGTCGGGACCGTCGGCGACCTCGACGCGGAGCGAGGTGACGAAGTGCTCGCCGGAGCGTTGCTGTAACTTGGTGGCGCTGTCCATCGCGTGCCTCGCGTGTCTCGATCAGTTAACCACACAACTCCGCGGCGGCGGCCGTGCCGTGGCATGCTCGATCCCGGCATGTATCTCCGGCTCGTGCTCGCATGGCTCGCGCTGAGCGGCTGCTTCGACGATCGATACACCTGCGCGACCGATGCGGATTGCGATCTCGGTGTCGCGGGACGATGTGAAATCGATCACGCATGTAGCTCGCACGATGCGAGCTGCGCGAGCGGGCGGCGGTATTCGCCACACTCGGGACCAGAGTCGGGCACGTGCTTCGACGATCGCATCGCGCTTGCCGACCTCTGCGCCGCGGGACAGCCTCCTCCGCTCGCCGATGCGTGCACGAGCAACGTCTGCAGGAAGCTGACAGCCTGCTGCGAGACGGCCTGGACCGAGGCCTGTGTCGAGCTCGCGGAGATCGAACCCGCGTGCAACCTGACGTGTGTTACGCGCATCGCGATCGTCGCCAGCCGCGGTGCGTCGATGACGGAGACCTGGACCCTCGATTGGTCGGGAACCGCGTGGACCGGTACGAAGCACGGTGGCTCGGTGGTCGCGTGGCTCGCGCCGGCGCCCGGGAAGATCACACCGCGGCTCGCGACGATCGATCCCGCCGGGCGCGCTCTCTCCGTCGACGACGGCACGGTGGTCTCGTTCGGCGCAGATCACGATGTCAGGAACGTCGCGTCGGTCGATTTCGATCGCGATGGTCGAGACACCGTTGCGATCGACTATCTCGACACGCAGGCCCCGACGGCCGACCATGCCGCGATCATCAAGCTCGGTGATCGCTCGGTCCGCGAGCTCGGCGCGCTCGACGCGACCCAGCGGCTCTCGTGGGGCGACTACGATCACGATGGATTTCCCGACGCGATCGGCGTGAACGGCAGCCGCTACGACTACTTCGATAACGCAGAGCCGCCGGACACCAGCCACATCCGCGGCCTCAACAACATCACGTCGCGATCGATGCCCGGCAACATGCTCGGCAACACCACGCCGGCCGTGCGTTCGGTCGACTGGGTCGACTTCGACAACGACGGCACGCTCGACGCGGTCCTGTTCGGCAACGCGGTGCGAGTCCACCTCGGCATGAACGTGCTTTCGGTGACGCCGTTGTTCACGCTCGACTGCGATCCGCCATCGATGACTTGCAGCGAAGCCGGGTACGTCTCGCTGGCGGGCGCCGTGGTGGCGGATCCCGTGCGGAGCCAGCTGCTCGTCTCGGTCGACAACGAACCCGCGGCGACCCCGCCGACGCGCAACCTCTATCGCATCACGGCCGACACGGTCGGCGCACCTCAGGCACTCGCGTTTTCGCCGGCGGCTTGCGGCACGCCTTGTCAGCCGATCCGTGCCGTCGTGGTCCGTGACCTCGATGGCGATCACCAGCTCGACATTGTCGCGATCGACGCGAAGCTCGGCGTGTTCGTGGCACTGAGCGGCAGCGGCGGGCTGTCGACGCTTCACGCGCTGCCGAGTGGCCTCTTGCCGACCACGATCGACCCGGCGCAGTCGTTCACGGCCGTCCGCGTCTCGGTCTCCGGCGTCCCGCGCTGATTGCTGTCGGGTCCCCCCTGCAACCTGCCGGGTACACCCGACAGCGCGATCGCGAGATCCCCACTAGAAGCGCAAACCAGCGCGTCACCGCGTTGGCGTCGAGCTTGCTGTAGCGAACGGCATGCGAATCGCGGCGCCATCACGGCGTGACCGGGATCGCGGACCCTTCGCTACCGAGGACAACATGGCCAAGAACACGAATTGGATGATCACTGGTTTACTCGCCGTCGTCGCCGCGTGCACCGGCACGAGCACCACCACCGACACCGCCCAGCGCGTCAGCTGTCACGCGAGCTCGGACTGCGCCGCCGCCGGCGGCGGTGACTGCATCAATAGCGTGTGCCGCGCCGACAACGAATGCTCGACCACGTCCGAGTGCCCATCGACCCAGGTCTGCCTCCGCAGCACCACGTTCGGCGGCTTGTGCAGCTCGCCCGGAACGTCGCCCTCGCCGCTCCCCGGTTCCACGTGCACGACCAACGCCGACTGCCCGCCGAACCATGCGTGCGATGCCAGCCACACGTGCCACGCGATCACCGTGACCTGCAACCCCGGGAGCACCGGCGGCTGCCCCAGCACCGAGCATTGTGTCCCGCTGTGTATCAGCGCCGGCGGCACGGTCGGCTACGTGTGCCAGCCGCTTGGCACTGTGACCCCGGACCACTGCGGCCCCGAGCAGTGCACGACCGACGCGAACTGTCCGGCTGGTGAGCGCTGCAACCCGGTGTGCGGTCCCTCGACGACTGCCTTGACGACACATGTCTGCCAGCCCGCGGGCGTGCCCACCCAAGTGTGTCCGCTCTAACTCCCTCGCCCGAAGGAGCTCTCATGTCGAACACGCGGATTCTCGGAGTGTTGATGTTCGTCGGCACGACGGCGTGCTCGGGTCATGAGGGCTCCCAGACCACGCCCGACTCGAACGGCTCGGGCGACACATCCGTCTCGTACCTGACACCGACCGAGCATCTGTCGCGAGCCTCGCTCGCGCTCCGCGGGATTCGCCCGTCGATCGAGGATCTGAAGCTCGTCGATGCAGATCCGTCGCAGCTGTCGACAGTCGTCGATCGTTACGTCCAGAGCGCCGAGTTCGGCGAGACGATCAAGGATCTCCACAACGAGAGCCTGCTCCTCCGCATCGAGTTTCCCTTGCTGACCCCGCCGGCGCTGGCGCCGCTCGCGAGCAGCACGTTCACGCAGATGAATACCGTGTTCGAGGAGCCGCTCGAGCTGATCGCGAACATCGTGATGAACGATCGGCCGTACACCGAGATCGTCACCGCGAATTACACGGTCGCGAACGACGTGTCGTCCCAGATGTGGGGACTGGCGCACACGCCGGGCTCGAAGACCTGGGACAAGACGCAGTACGCGGATGGCCGCGGTGCCGCTGGCATTCTCTCGACCAGCATCTTGTTCCAGCGCTGGCGCTCGACCGGTTTCAACTTCAACCGCGGCCGCGCGAACCTGGTGTCGCGCAGCTTGCTCTGCCACGACTTCCTGAAGTCCGATATCGCGGTCGACACGTCGGTCGATCTGTCCGATCCGAACGCCGTTGCAAATGCGGTCGTCGCGAACCCCTCGTGTGCGGGGTGTCATCAGACGCTCGATCCGCTCGCGAGCTACTTCTTCACGCCGGACGGCACGCACAACTTCACGTCGTATCCCGACACCACGGCGAACCGCTTGTTCTGGGATCCGAGACGCGCCGGCCAGTGGAAGGCCACGAACAAGCGGCCGCCGATGTTCTTTGGCGACGACACCGTCGTCGATCTCGGTGGACTCGGTACCGCGATCGCGGCGGACCCGCGGTTCGCGCAGTGCACGGCGATTCACTTCGCGTCCTACATGAGCGAGGTCCCCGCCGATCAGCTGTCGGGTGCCTGGATCGCACGCTTGCAAACCCAGTTCGTGGCGTCGGGATACAACGCGAAACAGCTCGCCAAGGCCGTCGTGCTCTCGGACGAGTTCCGCGTCTCCCACGCCACGGACCCGACGATCGCCGAAGGGGTCGTCGGCTATTTGAAGCTGCGGCCCGAACAGCTCTCGCGCGAGCTCGCGGACTTGGCCGGCTACAGCTGGTCGATCGACTCGACGACGCGAGCCGGCAGCCAGGTCGTCGGCTTCGTCGATCTGCTGCGCAGCGACTTCATCGGCTTCCGCGTGCTCGCGGGTGGCATCGACTCGTACTTCGTCGCGACCTCGGTCTTCACGATGAACGCGACCGCGAGCCTCGTCGCCAAGCTCGCGGCGTCTGCAGCAGCGGACTACATCGTCGACAGCGACGCTGTGGCCGCGCCTGGAGCCCGCAAGCTGTTCACGCAGGCAGCCGTCACCGCGACCGACGAGCCGAGCGTGCGCGCCGAGCTCGCGTACCTGCACGCGCGCATCTACAGCGAGCTCGTGACGCCGTCCGAGCCTGGCGTCGATGACAGCTACGCACTGTTCACCGGCGCGCTCGCCGCAACGAACGGCGACGCGGTGCGGGCCTGGAAGCTCACGCTGATCGGGATGCTCTGCGATCTGCGCAGTCAGTACTACTAGGAGATCAACATGAACCGACGTGATGTTCTAAAGTATGGCGGCGCCCTCGGTGCACTCGGCGCACTCGGGACGTTGTCGCGGACCGGTACGGCTTCACCACCACCGACCCAACCGATGAGACGGTTGCTGCTCGTGCTCGCGCAGGGCGGATGGGACACGGTCTATTCGATCGATCCCAAGCTGCAGTCACCGACGGTAGACGTCCCGGTCGGGACCATCCAGCAGTTCGGAAATTCCAACGTGTTGACGGATCCGAGCCGCCCCAATGTCGCCGCGTTCTTCACGAAGTACGGCGCCCAGACCGCGATCGTGAACGGCCTCTCGGTCGCGAGCGTCGCCCACGAAGAGTGCGTCAAACGGATCTGCACCGGAACCCGCAGCGAGACGAGCGCAGACATGGGTGCGATCGTCGGGCACGACAACGGCAATAGCCTCCCGCTGCCCTACCTGATCCTCGGCGATCAGGCATTCGCGGGACCCTATGCCGTCAGCGCGGGTCGCGTCGGCGCGACGAATCAGATCATCGCGCTCCTCGATCCGAGCCAAGCCTACCGAACGAACAACAAGCCGGTGTTCGTCACGAACGCCGCCGAGGACGCCTTGCTCGAGACCTATGCGTCCGCTGCGGTCAATCGCGCGCGTGCGGCGCGCGGCGCCGTTGGTTACAATCGGAAACGCGTCGACGACTTTGCGTCGGCGATCGATCGCGGCAAGGCGCTCCAGGCGCCGTCGATCCGCGCGGGCTTCGGTCATCGCGGCGCGACGCTCAAGCTCGCCAACCAGATCCCGCTCGCGGTCGACGCGCTGTCGCAAGGCATCTCGCAGGCCGTCATGCTCAACACGCGGCTGACCTGGGATACCCATACAGTCAACGCGAACCAGGCGGGCTTTCACGACACGACGTTCGTCTCGATGACCACGCTCCTCGATCTGCTCGCTTCCAAGCCTGGACTCAAGAGCGGAACGACGATGCTCGACGACACGGTCGTGGTGCTGTGCTCCGAGATGGGGCGATCGCCGCGGCTCAACGCAAACGCCGGAAAAGATCACTGGCCTGTCACCTCTGCCGTGGTGATGGGCGCGGGTGTCAAAGGTGGCCGATCCTATGGTGCGACCAACGATAGCCTCCAAGCTCAGCTCGTCGACTACACCACCGGTGCAGCGAGCCCGAACGGGCTGCCGCTGTCGTTCCCGAACTTTGCCGCGGGGGTGCTGTCGATCTGCGGCGTCGATCCGGCCAACCACCTCAGCGATCAGGCCTTCAATGCGTTCGTCGCGTAACGCGTTGGTGATCGCGATCGCTCTCGCAGGTTGCGGGACGGATTACGCGTCGACGAACGCCGACGGCGGCGCTGCGAGCGCGGACGCCGCGTCGTGCGCGAGCTCGTATCTCACGTACGAGAGCTTCGGCCAGCCGTTCGTGACGAACTGGTGCCGCGGGTGCCACAGCGTGAACTTGCCGGACGACATGCGCCAAATGGCGCCGAACAACATCAACTTCGACACGCTCGCTGACGTTCACACGTGGTCGCAACGGATCGCGATCAGGGCGACGCTGAATCCCGCGACGATGCCGCCGAAGGGCGGACCGCCCGACTCGGATCGCGCGTTGCTCGCCGTCTGGATCGGATGCGGGGCGCCATGAGAACGACCATCGCCGCGCTCGCATTCGTCACGGCCTGTCATCCGTCGACACCGTCGCAAGACACGCCCGACGCATCCCAGCCATCACCGGATGCCGCGCCCGACGCCGCGAAGGTCGGGACACCGCTCGGACTCGCATGCAGCGCGACGGCGCAGTCGTACACCCCCAATCCGTGCCCGGCGCCGACGGCCGGCAAGGCGACGTTCTGCTTCCGCCCCGGCTGGCGCGGAGTCACCGCGGTCGACGTGTACGGCGGATTTGGCCAGGCCGGGGATTGGACCGCGCCGTTCCTCTCGCTCGCGGGCGATGGCAGCGGCACGTTCATCGGCACCGCGACGCTCGCGGACGGCACCTATCCGTACCTGTTCCGCGTCCACGGCGCCGACGACAACCTCGTGCGCGACGGGATGTACCTCGAGGACTCCGAGAATGGTGCGTTCTCGCCACCTCCGCCGAAGTCGCCGATCCATCGATCCGTCTCGGTGCTGACCATCCCGCAGACCGCGCAGCCGTTGCGTCATGTGCGAGGAACGGTCGTGTACGCCGGCGTGCCGCAGCCCTGCTTCTCGGTCGCGCTCGAAGTCGGTGAGCTGTTGAACCCGAACCACACCGTGCTGTCCGAGCACTACACCGGCAACTACGTCGAGGTCGGCGCAGATGGCACGTACGACTTCCCCGTCGCGGATGGACCGATCAGCGCAATCATCCGCTACCCGTTCCTGCTCGCAGGACCCGGCGCGCCGTATCCAGACCCGAGCACCACGCCGTCGGTCGGGATCGCACGAACCAGCGCGCAAGTCTCGGGTGCAGACCTCGTGCTCGACGAGCTCGACGCGGCCTACCCAGCCGCCGACTACGCCGCGATGTCGCCGATCGGTGGCACCGGAGCGTTGACGCAGACGTTCACGTTCACGGTGATCCCGGGAGCCCAGCAGGCCTCGGTCGCCGTGATCGGAACGAACATCGCCGGCAATGACCCCGCATACTGGAGTGCGTTCGGCACGGCGACGTCACTGTCGTGGAACGGCACGTTCGGCAACGGCAGCAAGCCCACGCCGGGGACCAAGTATTGGTGGGGCACCTGGCAGCGCCGTACGGTCGCGAGCACGACCTGGACCGAAGAGAGCCTGCTGTTCCCGATCACGTTCTAGTCGAGCTCGAACTCGGCGTGGACGATCGTGATGATGTCCTTCTCGAGCGAAGACGTGTCGTTGTTGCCTTCCTCGGAGGTCTGCGTCGAGTTCGCGGGATTGATGTTGATGATCCCCATGTCCGCGACGATCAGCTTGCCGATATCGGCGCCTCCGGCGGAGTTGATGATGTTGGTCGCACGCGCGCGCGCATCTTTACCGGCTGCGGCGAGCATCTCGACCTTGAGCTCACCGAGCCGCGTGTAGAAGTACTGCGGCGCACCCGAGGTGATCGAGACTCCGTCCTCGAGGAGCGACGTGATCTCCCGCGAGGCTTTCTCGATCCGCGGCACGTCCTTCGAATGGATCTCGATGACCTCGCGCGTGACGAAGTCTTTGAACACCTTCTTCTCGAGGCGCGTCGGCTCCTTCATGCCGGCGAGCACCTTGAATTCCTCCTGGGTGTCGAACTCTTCTTCGAACGTTGCGGACTGCGGCCGGATCTCGTCGGGCTGGATCCCCTGTGCCTTGAGGAACTCGACGGCCTTGTCGGTCTCTTCGTGAAGCCGCTTGTAAGCTGCCGTGCGATCCGCCGCATGCGCTTCGAGGACGGCCTCCCATTGGATCAGATCCGACACGATCCGCTTCTTCGCCGAGCCGGTGACGCGGATCGTGCGATGCGCCGCCTTGACGTGGCCGCCTCGCCACGTCGTCGCGGTGATCGACGTCGACCACACGAGCGCGCCGGCGAGCGCGATGATGCCGAGCGGGCGCAGATCGAGCCCGCGAGGTAGTCCGCCGAGCTCCGGCTTTTCACTCATCATGTCCATAGGTTCCCTCCGATTCCTGGGCACGCGTTGGTGCGCGCGTGGAGCCGAACGCGTGAGGACCGCGAGTTATTTCTCGAGCTCGTATTTTTGGACGAGCCGGATCAGGTTGCGACGCGACACCTTGAGGTCCTCGGCCGCGCGGGTCTTGTTGCCCGCATGCCGTCGCATCGCCGCGCCGATCATCTTGCGCTCGAGCGCCTCGATCGCGGCAGGTAGCGAGTCGGTGTCGATCGCGGGTCGATCATCCGGCGGGTCGTATTGCCGGATCCGCGGTGACAGGAGCTCGACGTCGATCGAGGGCGAGTCTCCCGACAACACGACCAAGCGCTCGATCTCGTTCTCGAGCTCGCGGACGTTACCGGGCCACTGATACTGCAGCATCCGCGCGAGACAGTCGGGGGTCAGCAGCTTCGTGCGGCCGGCTCGGTCTTCGCGCTTGTCCGCGCCGCGCTTGCGATGACGTGCGAGAAACGTCTCGATCAGGAGCGTCACGTCGTCTCGCCGATCGCGCAACGCGGGGAGCGCCACGTTGATCACGTTGATCCGATAGAACAGGTCCTCGCGGAACTGGCCGGCGGCGACCATCGCCGAGAGATCGCGGTTCGTCGCGGCGATGATGCGGACATCGATCCTGCGCATCTCGGTGTCACCGACGCGATTGAACGTGCCTTCCTGCAGCACGCGCAACACCTTGACCTGAAGCGTCGGCGACATGTCACCGATCTCGTCGAGAAAGAACGTGCCGAGGTCCGCCGTCTCGAACAACCCGATCTTGTCGGCGACGGCACCGGTGAACGCGCCGCGCTTGTGCCCGAACAGCTCGGAGTCGAGCAAGTTGTCGTTGAACGCGGAACAATTGGTGACGACGAACGGATGCTCGCGCCGCTCCGATCGCTGATGGATCGCGCGAGCGACGAGCTCCTTACCGGTGCCGTTCTCGCCCTGGATCAGGACGGTCGAATCGGAGGGCGCGACGCGATCGATCAGCGAATACAGCTCGTGCATCGCGGGGGACGCGCCGATGATCCCGGCGTAGCTCGTTCTCCGTCCCGACTCGTCGGCAGGCTCGCGCTCGCGCAGGGTCGCGCTCGCATCGAGGGCCGCTTCCCCGAGCATGTGCTCGATCAGCGCGAGCTCGGCGACCGAGAGCTCCGGCGCGATCACGGCGAGGCCGGGACCTCCCGGGGCGTCGATCGCGATCGGCGCGAACGCGCAGCTCTCCGCGGGTCGTTGATCGACGAGCATGAGCTCGATCCCTCGACGGCGCAGCACGCCGCGAACGTGCCGCAGCACGCGGAGATCGAGGCCTTGCCACCATGGAGTACCCATCAGCGACGCAAGTGTGACAAGCCGTCACAGCCTCCACAAGCGATTTTGCTCGAGAGATCGCTTACGCCGGCAGGTCGACGCACCACCGAAACGCGGTCCGGCACTCGAGCCAGCCTGCTTCTTCGGCCATCACGTACGGAGACTCGAACGTGATCACCTCGAGGTCCCGCTCGACGCCGTACTTCGTGCCGAACGATCCAGGACACGGATAGCCCATGTCGTGCTCGACCGGGTAGCCGCAGCGTTCGGCCATCTCGGTCGCGAGCTGTTCGCCCTTGCCGTCCCAGTTGACCATTCGATACGTCGCATGAACCGCGATCAAGCGGTGCGCTCCGATGCGCTCGATCAACTCGACGATCGCCTGCGTCTCCGGCTGATCCTCGGCGGCCGCGCCCGGGTTGTAGCCGGGTCGCCGCTGCGTGCCCCAGCTCGACGAGGCAAAGTTGCGATTGAGATCGACATCGTTCGCGTTGTTGCGCGTGCCCGCGATGATGCCGTCGGGATTGAGACACGGCACGATCCAGGTATCGCGGCCGGGCGGGCGCTCGACGAGCTCGTCGGCGAGACGCTCGAGGATCAGCTGTGCAACGGGCTCGTCGCCGTGCATCGCACCGAACAGCAGCGCCGGTGGCCGCGGTTTCGCGTACTCGGGCGGCGTGAAATGCACGGCCTCGATCGGCCGTCCGAGCACCGAGGTCCCGATCACGAGCTCGCGACGATGACTCACTCGAGCTGTTTACCAAACACCGTCGCGAGTCCATAGCCTACGAGCACGACGTACGTCGTGTTCGGTGCCCAGCTCATCAGCGATTCGAACGGTGCGCCCTTCACGTGCTCGGGGATGTGGTCACTCAGCACGAGCAGCGTCACGTGCGCGACGTCCTGGAACAGGATCAGCAGCCACGCGAAG
>JAQBQF010000123.1 GCA_028287115.1 Myxococcales bacterium | reverse complement strand
CTGCTCGACGAAGGCAAGCTCGACGAAGCGCTCGGCGCCTACAAAGTTCAGTCGCGCAAATATCCAAACGATCGCGTGTATCGCGCGGGGATCGAGCTGTGCGAGGGATTGCGCTCGCTGATCGCGCGCGACCGTCTCGAAGCGGCTCAGCGGTTCGAGACCGCGCTCGAGATCGATCCATCGAACGAACGTGCGGCGCGCGAGCTCGCCGACATGCGCCGGCAGGCCACCAACGAGCGCAAAGGACTGCTGTCGCGCCTCATGGGTAAGAAGGAATCCTCGCCATGAGTCGGATCATCGGCATCGACCTCGGAACGACGAACTCTTGCGTCGCGGTGCTCGACGAGAAGGGCGTGCCACGGACGCTGAGCTCCGCCGACGGCGAACGCACGCTGCCCTCGTGGGTGTCGTGGGCGGTCAACGGCGAGATCACGGTCGGTACGCGTGCGCGGCGACAGGCCGTGACGAATGCATCGGCGACGGTCTACGGCTCCAAGCGGCTGATCGGACGCAAGGTCAATGCTGAAGACGTCGCGTGGTTTGCCAAGCTCGCGCCGTTCCGGATCGTCGCCGCGCCGAACGGTGATGCGTGGGTCCGCGTTCATGGTGCGCCGATCAGTCCGCAAGAAGTTGCCGCTCACGTGCTGCGCCGCTTGCGCCAGATCGCCGAAGAGGCGCTCGGAGAGCCGGTCACGCGTGCGGTGGTCACCGTGCCCGCGTACTTCGACGATGCACAGCGCCAGGCGACGCGCGACGCCGGTCAGATCGCCGGTCTCGATATCATCCGCATCCTCAACGAGCCAACGGCGGCGGCGCTCGCGTACGGCGCACATCGCGTCGGCGAAGGCCGCCGCATCATCGGCGTCTTCGATCTCGGCGGCGGCACGTTCGACATCTCGATCATGTCGGTCGAGAATGGCATCTTTGAAGTCCTCGCGACCGGCGGCGATAGCGCGCTCGGCGGCGAGGACTGGGACCGCCGCATGCTCGAGCGGATCGTCGATGAGGTCTTCGATCAGCATCGCGTCGATCTGATCGGCATCCCGATGGCGATGTCGCGCTTGCGCGAAGCGTGCGAGGCCGCGAAGAAGGCGCTCTCCGACGGCCGCGAGACGGTGATCCAACTCCCGTTCCTCGCAAACGATCAACACGGTGCGCCGATCAACTACGAGCGCAAGCTGACGCGCGAGCTCGTGCAGGAGCTGACGAACGACTTGCTCGAGCGCGTCGAGGCGCCGTGCCGGCGTGCCCTCGCCGATGCCGGGCTCACCGCGGCCGATCTCGAAGAGGTTCTGCTCGTCGGTGGAATGACGCGATCACCGGCCGTGCAGGACATCGTCGCGAAGATCTTCGGCAAGAAGCCGTCCAAGGGCGCGAACCCCGACGAGGTCGTCGCACTCGGCGCCGCCGCGTATGCCGGCATCCTCGCCGGCGAGTCCGATGAAGCCGCGCTGCTCGACGTGACGCCGCACGACATAGGCATCAAGGTCGGCGATTCTGGATTCTCTGCGGTGTTGCCGCGCAACTCGATGCTGCCGTGCCGCGCGCGCCGGCTGTTCGCCACGACCTCCGACAACCAGCGCTTCGTCTCGATCGAGCTCTATCAAGGCGAGTCGACGGACATCACGAAGAATCGCAAGCTCGGCCAGGTCGTGCTCGATGATCTGCCGCACGGGCCCGCCGGCTCGGTCCGCGTCGAGCTCGTGATGACCATCGATGTCGAGTCGATCCTCGCCGTGTCCGCGCGCGAGCTGCGCACCGGAAAGGAAGCGAGCGTCAAGATCCGTCCTTCGGGCGGACTGTCGCAGCGCGAGGTCGTCGAGATCATCAATCGCCGGCGCAACGAGAGCTCGATCGTGTCCACGCTTCCGCTCGAGGGTGGCAACGTGATGCGCGTCGCGACCCGCGAGCAAGCCGCCGTCAAGCCGCCCGACGACACCGACAAATGACCGCGAAGGCTAGCGAAGGCCCCGCTGTCCTCGAGGTCGCCGATGCGGTCGGTGCGCTGATGGAATCGTGGGGCTTCAAGCGCAACATGGGGCGCATGTGGGCGGTGCTCTATCTCGACGATCATCCGCTGTCGGCCGCGGATCTCGGCGAGCGCCTCGGCCTGTCGACCGGCGCGGTGTCGATGCTGCTCGCCGAGCTGATCCAGTGGGGCATCGTCAAGAAGGCTTGGGTTGTCGGCGAGCGTCGAGAGCACTACGAAGCGGAGACCTCGATCTGGAAGATGGTCTCGCGCGTGTTCCGCGATCGCGAGCTGCGCTGGATCCGGACCGCACTCGACGCGTTTCAAGCCGCGGGTGAGAAGATCCCGTCCGACGAAGATGGTGGCAGGCTCGACAAGGCAGAGCTCGACCGACGCAAGTTAATCGCAGAGCGGATCGCGGGCCTCACCCAGCTCGCGCAAGTGGGCGCGAGCCTGCTCGAGTCGATTCTCCAGGGCGAGACGATCGACGCGCTCCCGATCAAGACGGTCGGCGAGCTGGCGAAGGCGGCGGCGAGCGATCGTGATAAAGACAAATAAGTGATCCGGGCCGCCGAGCTGACGAAGCACTTCAAGGTGCACAAGCGACCGCCCGGGTTTGCCGCGGCCTTGCGCTCGCTGGTGCGCCGCAAGTACGAGATCGTCAAGGCCGTCGATGGCGTGTCGTTTACGATCGAACGCGGTGAGCGCGTCGGCTTCCTCGGTCCGAACGGCGCGGGCAAGACGACGACGCTGAAGGTGCTGTCGGGTCTCTTACATCCGACGAGCGGCACGGTCGAGGTCGAGGACCACGTGCCATTTCGGCGCCAGCCGGAGTTCCTGCGCAAGATCACGCTCGTGATGGGCCAAAAGTCGCAGCTGATCTGGGATCTGCCGCCCGCGGAGACGTACGAGATGAATCGCGCGGTCTTCGATGTCCCGCGCGAGCAATATTCCGCGACCCTGAAGGAGCTGACCGACCTGCTCGAGCTCGGGCCACTCGTCGACAAGCCGACCCGCCAGCTGTCGCTCGGCGAGCGCATGAAGTGCGAGCTCGCCGCGGCCCTGTTACACCGACCGACGACGCTGTTCCTCGACGAACCGACGATCGGTCTCGATGTCGCGATGCAGGTCGCGATCCGCGACTTCATCCGCAGCTACAACCATCGTCACGAGGCGACCGTGCTGCTGACGTCGCACTACATGGACGATGTCGTCGCGCTGTGCCCGCGGATCATCGTGATCGATCAAGGCAAGCTGATCCACGATGGCGATCTGCGCAAGCTGATCAAGACGATGGATCCGGACAAGCGCGTATCGTTCACGCTCGTCGAGCCGGTCGCCGACGACGACCTCGCGAAGCTCGGCACGATCCTCGTGCGCGACGGCCAGCGGATCACGCTGCGCGTCTCCGAGCGCGAGCTGCCGGCCGTTGTCGGCCACCTGCTCGGCACGCTGCGCGCCGCCGATTTCGCGATCGAAGATCCGCCACTCGAAGAGATCCTGCGCGAGATGTTCGGCAAGTCGCGGGGCGAAGGCGCCAAGGCGATCGCCGCGTCATGAGGTCGACTCCGCTCCGTACGCTGCGGGCGCTGCCGACGCTGCTGCGGATCGGTGTCGCCGAGACCGTCGCGTATCGCGCCGAGTTCCTGGTCTGGATCCTGACGACGACGCAGCCGCTGATCATGCTCGGGCTGTGGACGAGCGTCGCGCGTGAAGCGCCGTTTCACGGGTACACGTCGTCGAGCTTCGTCGCGTACTACCTCGCGAACCTGATCGTGCGGCAACTGACCGGCAACTGGGTCGCCTGGCAGATGATGGAGGAGATCCGGCTCGGCGTCATGGCGATGCGCCTGCTGCGTCCGATCCATCCGTTCTTCGCGTACGCGACGAGCCACTTCGCGGCGATTCCGTTTCGGTCGCTCGTCGCCTTGCCGGTGGCGGTCGCGCTGCTCGTGAGCTCGGGCGCGAGCTCGCTGACAACGGATCCGCTGCAGCTCGCGATGATCGTGCCCTCGATCTTGCTCGCCTGGCTGATCACGTTCGCGATCTTGTTCGCGATCGGCGCCATGGCTTTCTTCCTGACCAACACGATGGCGATCTCGAACCTCTACTTCGGGCTGTACTCGCTGTTCTCGGGCTACCTGTTGCCGCTCGATCTGATGCCGCGACCGATCGCGGTCGTCGCGGAATGGCTGCCGTTCCGTTACATGTTGAGCGTCCCGGTCGAGCTGATGACGAAGACGCTCGATACCGAGCACGTCTTTGCCATCGTCGGCGGTCAGGTCGCGTGGGCCGCGATCACGTTGGCGATCGCGCTCGCGATCTGGCGCGCCGGCGTCCGCAAGTTCGAGGCGGTCGGCGGATGAGGCGATATCTCGGACTGGTCGCGATCCAGCTCCGCATCAGCATTGCCTCCGCGATGGCCTACCGCGCGAACTTCGTGCTCGAAGGCCTGATGTCCATGCTGTGGATGGCGTTGACGCTGCTGCCGCTGTTCGTGTTGTTCGACGGCCGCGCATCGGTCGCAGGCTGGGACGCGCCTTCGGCGTTGATCGTGATCGCGTACTTCATGGCGATCCGCGCTGTCCTCGAGGGCATCGTCAGCCCTTCGCTCGTCAGCCTCGTCGAGAAGATCCGCTCGGGGTCGTTTGACTACGTGCTGCTGAAGCCGGTCGATGCACAGGCGATGGTCACCGCGTCGCAGTACGAGCCGTGGAAGATCTTCGATCTCCTGGGCGCGATCGCGATCGCCGTGTATGCGTTCGTTCGCCGGGGCCACGCGCCGACGCCGGGCAGCCTCGCTCTCGGACTGGTGCTGCTCGTCGCCGGGACGATCGCGATGTACTCGCTGTGGATCGTGTGTGCCGCCGCTTCGTTCTGGGTCGGCCGCCTCGACAACTTGATGTACCTGCTCGGCTCGATCTTCGACACCGCGCGCTGGCCCGTCCAGGTGTTTCGCGGCGCCTGGCGCTACGTGTTCACGTTCATCATTCCGGTCGCCGTGATGACGACGTTTCCGGCGATGGCGCTCCTCGGCCGCATCGACCTGCGCACGGCCGCCGGCACGATCCTCGGCTCGCTCGCCATGCTGCTCGTCAGTCGATTGATCTGGGTCGCCGCGATTCGCAACTACACGAGCGCATCGAGCTAGAAGTCGACGTCGACGTCCCAGTGAACTTCGACCTCGGTGGTCGGCTCGTCCATCTGCCGTGACGGTGCCTCGCCGTCGCCGAGCTCGGACACGCGCTCGTTCAGCTCGTCGAGCCGACTCTCGATCTCTTGCAGGCGCGCAGCGATGTCGTCGCTGCTGGTATCGGAATCAGCGACCTGCTGTTCCGGCTGATCGTCGTCATCATCGTTGGCGTCGACGCCGGCGACCTGCTCGTCTTCTTCGTCGTCATCGCAGGCGGCCGCCGTTCGGGCATGAAACGCCAAGGGGACGGTCAATAGCAGCGAGAGAAGTGCGCGCATGTGCCTCTCGATCCCCACCCTCGTAAGCCGGTTTACAGGGTCTCGAGAAAAGCCGTCAAATCTGCGATTTGCTGGTCATTTAGGTTCGAGGTTTCGGCCATGCCGTGAACCGCGCCGCGGTCGCGGAGCAGCGCTTCGAGGGTCGCCGCGCTCCCGTCGTGGAAGTACGGCGCGCTCGCCGCGATCCCGATCAAGCTCGGCGTGTCGCTCTCGGACAGCGTGCCGGAGAACTTGTGGCGCTCCTGATCGGTGTAGTTGGCGCCGTCGTGACAGCTGCGGCAGCCGGCGTCGCTGTCGAACAGCTTCTTGCCGCGCGCGACCATCTGCCCATCACGGGTCGGCGTGCGAACTGCGGGCAGCCCTTCGACATAGGCGGCGAGTGCGTCGGTCTGCGGCTTGTCGAGGCCGATGCCGCCAAGGCGCTTCATCGTCGAGGTCAAGCTGTCGCGGAGGGTCGGATCGCCGCCGTCCCATTTGTAGGGATGCGTACCGACGACGCGCCCGGTCAGGAGGGGCGTCTGTAGCTCGTGCTTGTCGATCCGCCACGACAGGCCGTCCGCGCGCCCGTCGGGATGGCAGCTCGCGCAAGCGAGCGCGCCACGTTGCGAGATCTGCGGCTCGGCGCTGTGGAACAGCACCATGCCGAGGTGTTGCTTGTCACCCATCGTCGACGCGACGAGGGCCGGGCCGGCGTTCATCTTCGTCGCCGCCGCGAGCTCGCCCTTGGCATCGACGAAGTCGACACGCTCGACGTTACGCGTGAAGGAGCACCACACGAGGACGTTGCCGCTCGAGGTGACCGCGAGGCCGTCGGGACCGCATGCGTCCTTGCCGCTCTTGACCGTGGTGGAGAGGCCTTGCGTGATGCTGACCTGCGACGCATTCTTGATCTGAAGGATCGTGTCGGTGCCCATGCCCGCGACGTAGAGCGCGTCGTGCGCCCCGTCCCACGCGAGCGCGCGCGGCTGATGCTGCGAGATCGTCGCCGTGATCTGGTTGGTCCGCTCGCCCGTCATCGAAAGAAACGCGAGCTGATGCGTGAGCGGCGGCTCGAAGCCACCGCCGTAGCTGCCCGTGTTCTCGCTGCCGGCGAGCTGCTGGACCGGCGTCTCGCGCTGAAACGGGACGACCGCCTGGTGATCGCCCATGAACGTCAGCGCGAACGAGCCGCGCGCGAAGGTGTCGCCGTCGTTGCCGCAACGACGACAGCGGCGCGGGGATCCGGCGGTCGAGAGCGCGACATGCTCCGCGGCATGCGTCTCGACGAGATCGATCTCGTCGACGGTACCGGTCGCGAGATACGCGACGAGCGCACGCGAGCCATCGGGCGAGATCGCGAGGCCGCGCGGTTCGCGAGCGAGCGCCGTGCGCCATTTCTCTTTCGAGCTGGCGAGATCGTAGGCGACGAGCGTGCGATCCGCGATCGTCGTGACGAGCAGGGTCTTGCGATCCGGCGCGAGCGCGACGCCATAGGGCTCGACCGGCGTCTGCAGCGTCCCCGTGATCTCGAGCTTGTCGCCGATCCTGATGACCGCGACTCTATTGTTGAGACGATCCGCGACATACGCGGTGCTCGCCACCGGATCGAACGCCAACAGGCCGGCATTCTGACCGATGTCGAGTTGCGCGATGTTCTTGCCGGCCTTGTCGGTTCGAATCAGCTTGCCGCTATCGGCGTCGATGACGAGTGCACCTTCGCCGACTGCGGCGATCCGCGATGACGTCAGGTACGCGGCCGTTGCCGTCGCGGGCTTCGTGCCGCCGACCGGCCGCCCGAGGAGCTGGAACGCCGGTTGGGCGACGTCGAAATCGGAGACCATTCGTTTCGCCATCACCGGATGCGCGAGGGCGACACCAACGGTGACGATGCTTGCGGGGACGAGCGTTGCAAGATAGCGGCGCATGTTGCCTATCGAACGAACGAACAGGCCGCGCGATCTATTTGCCATGTCGCCCGGACACCGCCAGATCCCGAGTGGTTTCAGGTTTGTAGGGGCGGCTATTCGAGCTCGACCGTCGCGTGGAGGACGCGGTCGCCGATCAGCAAGGCATCCGCGGACTTCTGCCCGCTTCGGACCGTGCCGATCCACGTGTAGCGACCGTCGAGGTACGCGGCTCGCGAGTGCATGACAAACCACTGCGAGCCTCCGGAATCGCGGCCGGCGTCTGCCATGCCCACGCCACCTACATAGAATCCGCCGCCATCGCGCGCAGTCCCGGGCTCCGCCGGGTTCGAGAAGCCGGGGCCGCCGGCTCCGGTCATCGTCGGATCCCCACCTTGGGCCACGAAGTTCGGCACGACGCGATGGAGCTCGAGACCATCGTAGAAGCCTTTGCGCGTCAGGGCGACGACGGTCGCCACGTTCCACGGCGCGACATCGGGTCTTAGGGCGATCACGATCTCGCCGCGCGTCGTCACGAGGTGCCACGTGATCTGGTGATTGATCACGCTCGCGACGTCGACGGGTGGAGGCGGCACGGGCTCCGCGATCGGCACGGCTTGCGGTTCTCCGAGCACGCGCAAGCACTCGACCGCGGCATGGACTCGAACGGGATGCCCCCGCAGACCGGCGCGGCACGCATCGGCGCCGGTCGCGATCTTCTGCTTCGCGATCAGATCGTAGAGCGAGCCCGAAAGCTCGACGTCGTGTTCGACGGCGGCACGCGCGACGACCGCCGCATCGAGCGTTGCCCTCGACGGGCCATCGGGGAGCGCGTCGTAGATCGCGAGCGCGGCATCGACCGCGGCACCGGCGACGAATGAATCGGTCGCGCCGAGCGCCGAGGTCAGCGTGCCGAGAGCTGCCGCGCGATCTTCCGCGTCCTCCTTCCACACCACCGGGAGCGCGCCGATTCCGGCGGCGCGCACGCGAGCATCGCCATGCACGAGCACGAGACGGAGTGCCGCCCTGCGGGTCGTCGCGTCGCCCGCGCCCGCGCTGACGAGCTCGGCGACGAGCGGCAAGCGGAGATGATCGGGAAGATTCCCGTGACCGCAGCTCGCGAGCGCGGAGACATCGGGGTGCGGCGAGGCGCGCACCGCCGCGGCGACCGCGAGGCACTCGATCCAGCCGCGCGCGATCGCCGCGACCTTCGTCTCACCGGGCGCCGAGGTCGCGAGCGCCGTGAGCGCCGCGATCACGAGCGGCCGATCCGCGTGACCGGCGAGCAGCTTCTCGCCTTCGATCACGACGTGTGCGTCGGCTTCATTGCCACGCACGAGCTCGGTCCATCGGCGGAGCAGCGCGGCGGCGACCGCATCGCGCCCCGCATCGTCGCCGTGATCTCCCGCGAGCGCACGCACGGCTTCGACCGCGACGCGCCAATCGCGATCGCGCAGCGAATCTTCGATCGGCTTGCGCGCGACTTCGATCGCGCCGCGCTTCGCGAGACCGGCGATCGCCTGTGCGCGAATCTCGGGCTCGTCGTCGGTGACTCGCGCCGCGAGCGCGGCTTCGACTTCGGTGTCGTGCGGTGCGTCCTTAGCGCGTTGCTCGCGCGCGAGCGCATAAACCGCCGCGTAGCGGACCTGCCGATCGGTAAACACTGTAGCCAGCCCTAGTGCGAGTCGCGACCATCGATCGAGCTCGATCTTGCGACGTCCTAGGCGGCCCAAGGCGATCGCTGCTGCTTCCGCAAGCGTCGGATTCTTTGCATCGAACGGCGCAAACAGACCCGCGAGCGCAACTCGGTCCCAATCGGGATCGGCGACTTTGACCTGACCATGATCATTCTCGAGCTTCAAGGGACGTAGCTGCGATGGCGGACGCACCGTGTGCCCGACCGCGCGCGCGAGCTCGAGTTGCATCGACGCGCCACCGACTCGGCCGAACGCTTCGATTCCCGCGAGAGCCGCGCGCTCACGTGTCGCCAGCGCGAATCGCTGGATCTGATCTCGAGGTGCTCGGTCGTTGGACCTCGAAGCACTGCTGATCGCATGAACAAGCTCGTCGCCCAGCCGCGTTGCGTCCTCCGGCGACAGATCATCGAGGGACGCGGCAACTCCGATCGCACTCATCGCTGACGCAGCGACGTCTGGATCTGGATCAGCAATCGACTGTTCGAGAACACCCAAGGCTTGGGGACCGCCGATCCGACCGAGACCACGCAGTGCGAGCTCGCGCGTATGTGTGTCGTGATCTCGCGCGAGCATCGACAGCTCAGCGATGCCGTCGTTGCGGCGCGCCTCCGCTTGCGCGATGCGAATGCGCAGCGCCGTATCGCTCGGAGGCACCGGAATACGAGGTGACGGCGAAGACGAAGGACACCCGACGAGCATCGCGGTTGCAGCGAGCGCGCAGCGCCTGTTCATGCGCGGATACTACATTGATGATGTTCGCGACGCGTGACATCGTGTGCTCATGCTGCGCCCGTCCATGATCGCGTTCGTCGTTCTCGCACTCGGTTGTTCGAAAGACCAGCCGAAGAAGGTCGACGAGCCAACCAAGACAGCCCAGGCGGTCGCAGTCGCTCCGAAGAAGCCTGTGCCTACGACGCCGCTGCCGCCGCTCGCAGCGGATCGGGGTGGCGCGACGGGCAAGCCCGTGTGGGCGACGGGCTTCGGCGGCCTCGGGATCGATGCGCCACGAGGGATCGCGCTCGACGCCGACGGCAACATCTACATCTGCGGGTACTTCGACGGCGAGATCGATTTCGGGCCCAAGATCGGCAAGAAGCCTTCCGCCGGCGGCTCCGACGCCTTCGTCGCGAAGCTCGACCCGACGGGCAAGCTGGTGTGGGCACAGACGTTCGGCGCCAAGCGCGACGACGCGGCGAATGCGATCGCGGTGCGCGGTGACACGGTGGTCGTCGTCGGCAACTTCCTCGACGAGATCAAGATCGGCGAGTTCACGCAGAAAGCGATCGGCTCCGATGACCTGTTCGTCGCCGCGTTCGATCGCAACGGGGTCGCGAAGTGGACGTGGCGGCTCGGCGGCATCGACTCCGACGGTGCCAATGCGGTCGCCGGGACGCCCGATGGCGGCTGGGTGATCGGCGGCTCGTTCAAAGACTCGATCTCGCTCGGCTCGACGACCCTCAAGTCAAAAGGCGACACCGATGCGCTGCTCGCGAAGCTCGCGCCGAGCGGCGACCTCGAATGGATGAAGCAGTTTGGCGGCGCCTACAAAGACACGATCTTGCACGTCGCCGTCGACGCGAACGGCAACATCTACGTGCAGGGGCATTTCGCCGATGTCTCGGACTGGGGCGGCAAGCCGCTCAAGGCCGCGGGCGGCTCCGATAACGATGTCGTGCTCGCGAAGTACGACACCAACGGGGATCACAAGTGGTCGCAGCGATTCGGCTACGGGCTCAACGATGCGGCCGGCGGTGTCGCGGTCGATCCCGCGGGTCACGTCACGATGGTTGGCTCGTTCGACAAGACCATCTCGTTCGGCGAAGGCGACCAGCACGCATCGCTCGGCGAAGCGGACGCGTTCATCGCGCGGTTCACGACCGAAGGTAAGCTCGAGTGGGCGCGGACGTTCGGCGCCGAGCGTGAGGACATCGCGTGGGGCGTCGCCGTCGACACCGCGGGCAACAGCGTCACGACCGGGTGGTTTCAGCAGACCGTAGATTTCGGCAAAGGGCCGGTCACCAGCAAGGGCAACAAGGACGTGTTCGCGCTCAAGCTCGATCCGAAAGGCGCGACCATGTGGGTCCAGAGCTGGGGCGATCACGACCACGATCAGGGACGCGGCGTCGCCCTCGACGACAAAGGCAACTCGACGTTCACCGGAATCTATCGATTCAAGCTCGCGATCGCCGAGCCGCCACTCGAGTCGACGCGCGCGGACACGGATCGAATTCCGAAGCCCGACGTGTACGTGGTCCGCCTCGAACGTTAGGAACCATTTCGCGCCCGCGCCGGATCGGCAGGAAATGGCCGTAGCACCGAAAAAACGGCCATCCCGGCTGTCCTAAGCCTTCCTGCGGTGTAAAAGAGACGCACTCAATTCACGCAGGAGAAGAAACATGGCCAAAGCAAAAAAAGGTAAGTCGGGCGGCGGCGGCGGTGGCGCGAAGCCGGGCGAGATGCTCCTCGTCGCGTCCAAAGTTCGCCAGATGATCAAAGATGCCGGCTGCAACACCGCCGGTGATGCACTCGACGGCCTCAACGGCTACGTCGGTTGGCTCGTCGCGCAAGCGGCGAAGCGCGCCAGCGAGAACGGCCGCAAGACCGTTCGCGCGCACGACTTCATCATCATGTGAAAGGTCCTGGCGCGAAATCGCCAGGATTTTTACGAGATGGCGGGCACCCTCGTGGTGCCCGTCGTTCGTTTCGGCCGGAGCGCTTTTCCCTTACACTGGGAGAAAGGTGACGACTGGGGCTTCGATTTACCTAGTCTCGGCCTGCTCCTCCGGTGAGGAGTTCGTCGCGGCATTCCGGCGCTACGCCGATCGCACCGGTCTGTTCATTCCCGTCCCCGAGCCCTTGGCCGCGGGCCGTCGCGGCAGGCTCGCGCTGACGCTCAAGGACGGGGGCGTGATGATCGAGGGCGAAGCCGAGGTGATCGCCTCGTCGCCGAGCCCGTCGGCACTCCACGGCCGCATCGGCATGACGATCCGGTTCGTCGAGCCCGACGAGCCTAGCAAGATCGTCCTCGGCGAGCTCGAGAAGGCGCGGCTCGCGATGAAGCCCGCGCCGCCAAGTGTCCCGCCGCGACCTTCCGCGATTCCAGCGACGCCGCGGCCCGTCGCTCCGGCGCCCGGTGGTCGGATCGACGCCAATAACGCACTCGCCGAGTGCGTGATGATCGGCGACGCGAGCGAGCTCCGCGACGGCGGAGGCACGCGGTCGGCCGGCGGAACGATCCCTCCCAAGGCGAGTCAGAAGTTTGTGGTGCCGGCGATCCCGACCGGCCCCGCGAGGGCGAAGACGCCAAGCACGGCTCCCGTGACGGGCGCGCCCCCGGAACCGCGCGCGAAGACGCCGAGCATTCCGCCGGAGCCCGCGGCCGATGTGCGATCGGTCAAAGCGACGACGCTCGGCATGGCGGCGATCGCGAGACCAGATCCGACGCCCGCGGCGGCTTCACAGAAAGCGACGGATCCGCCCGCACCGCAACCCGCCGTCGTGACGCCAGTTCCGACGACGACCGTGCCCGGCGTTGCGCCGAAATCAGCACAGCCGATCGCGGCCCGTGCGGTCGTGCGCAAAGATCCGACGCCGGTTCCGATGGGAACCGTACCCGGCGTGGTCGCGGCGAAAGACACTGCTGCCGCGCGCACCGGAACCGGAGAGCCGCCGGCTCGCAACGAACCAGCGGATGCGCGGCCGAATCGTCAGACCGTGATCGGTCCCGCCGTCGCGCCGCCGCGAGTCGCTGAACCGATCGCGCCGACCACACCGACCCGCGACGATCCGACGACACCGTTGGCGCAACCACCACGCGCCGCGGCCATGCCACAGGGCCGCTCGAAGTCCGCCACGTCGCCCCCGAGATTCCCGACGCCGGTCGCGCCGCTGCCGGTCACGCGTTTGCCAGCGCATCCCGCGCCACCGATCGTCGCGAAGCCCGCGGCGATGCCCGTGGAAGTCGATCTCGCCGAGCCGACCGATCTCAACACGGTGCCGACTCCGCCCGAACCGCGCACGACCTCGGGAGAACAACCCGTGCCCTTCGAGGTGCCGACGGTCGACAGCGGCCGCGCCTTTATCGACGCGCCACCAGCGCCGTCTGCCGCGACCGATCCGCCGGTCTTCAACACGACGCGCGCGTCACAGATCCTCGCGGCGATTCCCAGCGGCGGCGATTGGACGATGACACCGGATGCGTCCGCGCCGACGGTGTTGCCGAGTGCGCAGAAGCGAGACAGCAACGAGGAGACGCCCGCGACTGCTCGCGTGTCGTCGGGAGATTGGACGATCTCGCTGACGTCGGACGGCGACGCCGCGTGGAGCGAGCCGCAGAAGGTCGAGCCGATCGCGGCGGTTCCGGTCCCGCGCAAGCCGAGTGTCGCGGCGACACCGAAGACCGGAAATCCGGTGTTTGCCGTCGCGAGCGATAAGCCTCTCAACAGCGAAGCCCCGGAAGATCGGCCGACGGCGATCGAGCCCAAGGTCGAGATCGATCCGACGCTGATGGAGCCGCTCGAGCCGATGCCGACCGACGAGGACGACGAGCCGGACGAGCTCGCGCCTCCGCCGATGCCAGCGCCCGGTCCGATTCCACCGCCGCTCGCCCCGATGCCGATGCCGATGCATGTGCCGATGGAGCTCCGTCCGGTGACGGGTCAGGGCCAGGCGTATGCGACACCGCCACCCGGCTCGCTGCAATATCCGATGGGCCAGCACGCGATGCCGCCTGCGATGGATCCGCGCGGAGGCCAGATGATGGGCCAGATGGCCGGCCAATTCGGCCAGGGTCAGATGGGTGGCGCGAGCTTCCCGCCGCCTCCGCAACGCAGCGGGATGGGGTTCGATAGCGGCCGAATGCCGCAGTACCCGGCGGAACCGACCGCCGCCATCGATCCGAACCAGCGCAAGCGCAAGAAGATCGTGCTCGTCACGGCGGCAGCGGTGATCGTGACGATCATCGTCATCATCGCTCTCCTCGGCAGTGGCAAAGATCAACGACCGGCCGCCAACGGCTCGGGATCCGCGGCGACGATCATCGATCCAGGCTCGCGCAGCGTCACGGCAGGTTCCGGATCCGGCTCGCAGCAAGTCGCCGTGACCGACCCGGCTCGCGCCGAAACGAAAGCACCCGACGCAGGCGTTGCCGCTGCGACGAAGTGCACGATCGAGGTCACCTCGGTGCCGCCCGGCGCCGAGGTCGCGCTCGATAGTACGAAGGACCACGTACTCGGCACGACGCCGGGGACGTTCGAGCTGCCGTGCGATACCGAGACCAAGCTGTACGTCCGCAAGGCCAAGTACAACGGCGTCGTGAAGTCGGTGACCGCGGCCGCAAAGCCCGCGACGGTCGCGATCAAGATGAGCAAGCAGACGTTCGCGCTCAAGGTAACGTCAACGCCTGCCGGCGCGACGATCACGATCGGCGGCAAATCGATGGGAGTGACGCCGACGACGATCCGCGTGCCCGCCTACGAGACCGCGGCGATCACGGTCTCGAAAGATGGCTACACGCCGGACACCCAGAAGATCACGGTGAAGACGAACAGCGGCGCACATCACGTGCCACTCAAGAAGCTCGGCGGCGGCGCAAAGAAGCCTCGCTAGAGAACCTCGCTACAGCCCCGAGAGGTGCAGCTCCTCGATGATCGAGCGCACGCGCTTCATGACTCGTGGGCCCGGATCGCCTTTGTCGTTCTTGTACGTCGGATCGCGCTCGACGTAGTACGGGTGCTCGCGAAACTCCATGACCTCGTGATGGCCGAGGAGGTGCGTGATCGGAAACCGCCGAGCCAGCTCGCGAACCAGCGCCGCATCGGCGGCGATCTGTGCATCGGTCAGCGGGAACTTCGCCTCGTCACCGACATTCTCGATGCCGATCGCGATGTGATTGAGCCCGATGCAGTGGCGCGCGAACTGGGTCTCCGGCTGCAGGCGGTAGATCGTGCCATCTCGATCGACGAGGAAATGCGAAGACACGTTGACCGCACCCGCGGCCGCGATCTGCTTGCGCGAGGCTTCGACGCGCGTGTTGTCGAAGTACTTGCGCGTCGCGTTCGCCGAGCCGCCGCCCGTGTAGTGGAGCACGATCACCCGAGGAGCGATCGTGAGATCGGCGGCCGCCGGATCGCTGTGCGCCCGCCGATACTCGAGCGTCAGGCGCGCGCGTTCCTCGCTCCACGCAAGCGGCGCGTCGACGATCGGTAGGGCGACCACATCCGTAGAGACGTTCGGCATCGCATCCGCGATCGGGCGCGGACGTGACGCGGGCGCGCTCGCGGGAGGGTCGTCGTGATGCGCCGCCGAGCGCGAGCACCCGATGACGACCGCGACCACGACAAGGCTCCTCACGCCTTGTCATAACACCGTCGCGAACCGGCACTATTTCCAAAAACCCAGCGCGTCGCGTGACCAAAACGTGGCAGTCCTGAGGCCGCGATCGGTAGCGACAAACCTGCCAAACGTGCTCGACTACGCCTCATGGAGCTCCGGACCATGGCCGCGTACTCACGCGAGCTCCGACCTACCCTTCCCGAAGGCACGTTCGAGCCTGCTCGATCTCGCGTGCTGTGGCTGCCGGTTCACGCGGCCGTGATCGCGACGATCGCGTGGGCGCTCGCGACGGGGCACGTCCCGTGGCCGCTCTGGCCGGTTGCCTCGATCGTGATCGGCTGCTGCATGGCGGGCGTGACGTTCCTCGGTCACGAGACGATGCACGGCGGGGTCGTACGGGGTCGCTGGGCGATCCGTGTGATCGGCTGGTTTGGGTTCTTGCCGTTTTGCGTGTCGCCGCAGCTCTGGATGGCCTGGCACAACCGCGTTCATCACAATCATTGCGCGCAGCCGGACGTCGATCCGGATATGTATCCGACGCTCGAGCAATATCGAGCTCAACGATCGGCGCGGATCATGGCCGATTACTTCGGCATCGGGCGCCGGCGGATCATGAGCCTGCTCAGCCTGGCGTTCGGGTTCACCGGGCAGAGCACCCAGATCCTGTTCCATGCGCGTAGCCGCGGCTATCTCTCGAAGCGCCTCCATCGCCGCGCGATCCTCGAGACGTTGCTCGGCATCGCGTTCTGGGCCGCGATCGCGGTGATCGCCGGCATCGTGCCGTTCCTGTTCATCTACGGGCTGCCGCTCGTCGTCGCGAATTCGATCGTGATGATGTTCATCATGACGAATCACAATCTGAGCCCGCTCACACCGACGAACGATCCGCTCGTCAACTCGCTGAGTGTGACGCTGCCGCGCGTCCTCGAGTGGCTGACGCTCGACTTCGGCTATCACGCGGAGCATCACGTGTTCCCGACGGTCAGCACACGTCACGGCGCCGCGATGCGTGACGCGATCTGCGCACGTTATCCCGAGCGTTATCAATCGATGCCGCTGACCCGCGCGCTGCGCCGGCTCTACACGACCGCTCGCGTCTATCAGGACAACACGACGCTCATCGATCCGCCGACGGGTGCGACCTGGCCGACGCTCGTACCCTCGCCCGTGAAGCCGCCGGCGTTATCTCAGCCGCCTTCCGCGCCTGCTCCGCAATCTCTGCCGCAATCCGCTTAGTACAGCTCCCCAGAAGTTGGTGGCTAGTTGCCAGACCCACGTGGAAGTGATCTCCAACTTGCGATGAGCTGTCCTTAGCGACGCAGCTTCGCGAGGAACGCCTCGGCCTGTTGTTGCATCACCTCGGCGAGCAGGCGGAACTCGCGCAGCCGCGCCGACGAGGTTCGCCAGGCGAGGCCGATCGTACGGCCCGGCACCGGCTTGCTAAACGCCGCGGTCTCGACCGGGCCGCGCGACGGGACGAGCGCGGTCGCCGCGGACTCCGGAATCAGCGTGATCCCGAGCCCGCCCGCGACCATCTGGATCAGCGTCGGCAGGCTGGTCGCCCTCATCTCCATCGATTCGATCGCGCCGCCGCGCTTGCAGACCGCGAGCGCCTGATCGCGGAGACAATGGCCATCCTCGAGGAGCAGCACGGTTTCGTGATCGAGGTCGGCTTCTCCGATCTTGCCGCGCTTCTTCATCAGCTCCGAACCGCGCGGCGCGGCGAGCAGAAAGTTCTCGTGTGCGATCGGAGCGGTCGTCAGATCGCCGGGCACTGGAATCGCGACGATCGCGACGTCGAGCTGCCCGGCGCCGAGCTGCGCGAGCAACGTCGCGGTCTGGTCTTCGCGCAAGATCAGCTCGAGTTTCGGGAACCGCTTGCGAGTCTCGGGGAGCAGCGCCGGTAACCAATACGGTGCAACGGTCGGAATCACCCCGACGCGCAACGGACCGACGAGCGGCTCGCCTCGACGGCGCGCGGTGTCGCTCACGAGATCGATCGAATCGAGGGCGGCACGGGCGCGCCCGACGATGTCTTCACCCGCCGGCGTGACGAGCACGGAGCGGCGGTCGCGTTCGAACACCTGCAGACCGAGCAGACGTTCGGCCGCCTGCACTTGCGCCGATAGCGCGGGTTGCGACATCCCGAGCGAAGTGGCCGCTTTGCGAAAACTTCGGTACTCCGCGACGGCGACGAGGCACTCGAGCTGGCGAATCGATGGACGCTCCATGATAGGTACACCCTATCACATCCATCGTCGTAATCGATTTGACCTGTCAGCAGGTGATGGCCACAGTGTTCACATGCTCACCATCGGAAATCAGTTCCCATCATTCAAAGCGACCGCGGTGATCTCGCAGGAGCCGCACAAGCAGTTCACCGAGATCACCGACCACACCTTCGGTAACAAATGGAAGGTCTACTTCTTCTGGCCCAAGGACTTCACGTTCGTGTGCCCGACCGAGATCGCGGAGTTCGGCAAGCTCAACCGCGAGTTCAGCGATCGAGAAGCGCAGCTACTCGGCGTCTCGATCGACAGCGAGTACGTGCATCTCGCATGGCGCGACAGCCATCCCGATCTCAAGGATCTGCCGTTTCCGATGATCTCGGACCTCAAGCGCGAGCTGTCGACCGGCCTCGGCGTGCTCGACGCCAACGAAGGCGTCCCGCTACGCGCGACGTTCATCGTCGATCCGCATGGCGTGATCCGGTTCGTGTCGGTCAACGATCTCAATGTCGGCCGCAATCCGGCGGAGGTCTTGCGCGTGCTCGACGCCCTGCAGACCGACGAGCTGTGTCCGTGCAACTGGCAAAGGGGCCAGAGCACGTTGAGCGCCGCCTAAGGAGCGATGATGTCCATCGAACAGCTCAAGGGGCGTCTGCCCGAGCATGCGAAGGATCTCCGGTTAAATCTCGGCGTGATCGCGGCGTCGACCGCGCTGACGCCGGCACAGGCGTGGGGCATCGCGATCACGTGCGCGATCACGGCACGCAACCGCGAGGTCGTCGACGCGATCGAGGCGGAAGCCGCGGCGCATCTGCCGGCGGAGGCCATCACCGCGGCACGTGGTGCGGCGTCGATCATGGGGATGAACAACGTCTACTACCGCTTCCTGCATTACATGGGCTCGGCGTCAGAGTACGGGCACATGCCCGCGCGGCTACGCATGCAGCTGATCGGCAATCCCGGTATCGAGAAGCTCGACTTCGAGCTCGAGTGTCTTGCGGCCTCCGCGATCACCGGTTGCGAGATGTGTGTGCGGTCGCACGAGAAGGTGATCCGCGAGCGCGGCGGCACCAAGGAGATGGTGCAAGACGCCGTGCGAATCGCCGCGGTGCTGCACGCGGCTGCGGTGACGCTCGACGGGCAATGAGCGGAGTGGGTCGCGGCGACGCGCATCGCGGAGTGCGGCGCGAGCTCCACAGCGAGCCGCCGCGAGAAACCACGACGACGTGTAGAAGTTGTGTGTGACCCCACGACGTTCCTCGTGCAACGTTAGGCAGTCTCACCGTGCGCGCCTGCCACAGTGATCGAAGGGGTGAATCCGCCGAGGCCTTGAGCCGTTGAAGGGTATGCTCGCGCTCCGCCATGGGCTCGACCGAGAAACCCACGAGCGCCGAACCGATCGAGCTCGGAGGCCAGAAGGAGACGCTCGAGCGCGACCTCGACCGGCGTGTCCGTGTCGAGCGAGCGTCGAGCGACCAGCTCGATCCACAGAGGAAGAAGAACGGCGAGTCCGAGCAACTGTTTCGGCTGCTGATCGAGAGCGTTCAGGACTACGCGATCTTCATTCTCGATGAGAACGGCAAGGTCGCGACCTGGAATGCCGGCGCGCAATGCGTCAAGGGGTACACGGCCGACGAGATCATCGGCCGCCACTTCTCCGTGTTCTATCCCGATGTGGATGTGCGAGCCGGCAAGTGCGATCACGAGCTGGACGTCGCCGCACGCTTCGGGCGGTTCGAGGATGAGGGCTGGCGAGTCCGCAAGGACGGTTCGATGTTCTGGGCCAACGTGGTGATCACCGCCCTGCGCAGCTCGACGGGCAAGCTCCTTGGCTTCGGCAAGGTCACGCGCGATCTCACGGAGCGCAAGCGCGCCGAGGAACAGCGGCGCGCCTCGGACGAGCGATTTCGGCTGCTCGTGGCGAGCATTCGTGACTACGCGATCTTCATCCTTAACCCGGACGGTACGGTCGCGACCTGGAACGCGGGCGCTCAGCGGATCAAGGGCTACACGGCCGACGAGATCATCGGGTCCCACTTCTCGCGGTTTTATCTGCCGGACGAGGTGCGCGCAGGGAAGTGCGAGCTCGAGCTCGAGGCGGCGGCGCGCGAGGGGCGGTTCGAGGACGAGGGCTGGCGGATTCGGAAGGACGGCTCGAAGTTCTGGGGCAATGTCGTGATCAGCGCGATTCGCGACGACCTCGGGCAACTAGTCGGCTACTCCAAGGTGACCCGCGATCTGACGGATCGGATCAAGTCCGAGTCAGAACGTGCGGCGCGCGTGGCGGCAGAGCAATCGAACAAGACCAAGGACGAATTCCTCGCGATGCTCGGTCACGAGCTGCGGAACCCGCTCGCGCCGATCGTGTCCGCACTCCAGCTGCTCAAGATCCGGGGCGACACGAAGTCCTTGCGCGAGTATCAGATCATCGACCGGCAGGTCCGGCAGATGATCCACCTCGTCGACGACCTCCTCGATATCTCGCGCATTTCACGCGCGAAGATCGAGCTGAAGCGCGAGCCCCTCGACGTTCGAGATCCGCTCGGGAAGGCCGTCGAGATCGCGATCCCGCTGTTCGAAACGAAGTCCCAATACTTCGAGGTCGAGATCCCGGATGACCCGCTGGTGATGGCCGGCGACGAGGCGCGGCTGACGCAGGTGTTCGCAAACCTCCTCAACAACGCCGCGAAGTACACGCCACAGGGCGGGAACATCCGCTTGAGGGTGCAGCACGCAGGCGAGATGATCGTCATCGAGATCCACGACGATGGCATCGGGATGGACGCGGCTCTCTTGCCACGCGTCTTCGAGCTATTCGTCCAGGGGTATCAGGATGCAGCTCGCGCGGCGGGCGGGCTGGGTGTCGGGCTTACTCTCGTACGATCACTCGTCGAGCTGCACGGCGGCAGTGTCGAAGCGCGCAGCAAGGGCCTCGGGAAAGGCAGTAGCTTCATCGTTCGATTGCCGGGAGCCCCTCAACCGGCACCGGACGCGGCCGACGAGCGACTCGCGATGGCGTTCCCGCCGGCGGAGAAGGCGTCCTACCGGATCCTGATCGTCGACGATAACGACGATGCGCGCCTGCTGCTCGCGGACATTCTCACGTCGCTCGGTCATCACGTGAAGACCGCCGATGACGGTCCGAGCGCACTCGTGACGCTCGCGGAGTTCAAGCCCCAGTTCGCGATCCTCGACATCGGACTTCCGGGAATGGACGGCTACGAGCTCGCCGCCGAGCTCCGGAAGTCGCCGGAGGGCGACAGGATCCGCCTGATCGCGCTCAGTGGTTATGGACAGCCGGCCGACCGCGCGCGCAGCCAGCGCCTGGGCTTCGACGATCACCTGGTCAAGCCGGCCGATGTGAACCGACTACTCGAGCGCCTGGTCAAGCCGCTGCGCTAGCGCACGGTTCGGACGACCCAGGCGATCGCTACGGTTCCGAGCACGAACGCTATCGCGAACACCACCGAGCCGCCGGCGGTCGTCGCGAGCGGATGCTCCGGCTCGATCATCGCGATCCGCGGCGCTTCGCGGACAACGGCCGCCGATACGAGCGCGCCGATGCCCGCGGCCGTGATCACCGCGAGCACGCGAGCGCTCGGCTTCCGGAGCGCGAGCGCCAAGCCGGCGCATTCCACCACTACCGCGACTACGAGCACGATGAACCACGGGCGCACCGCGTCCGTGATCTCGAAGCCGCTCCGCCACAGCCACACGGCTCCGCCGATCGAGATGATCCGTCCCGAGAGCGCCATCACGGCGAGGTGCCGGCGCGCATTCGTGGACCACGCCGCGATCATCGCGAACAGCGTCATCATCGCGCCCACGATCACGATGAACCGCGGTGCGATCGTCGCCCCCGTGAACACACGATCACCTGCCGCATAGAACGCGCGCCACACGACGTCGGTCTTGCCGAGCTCGTGGAGCTCGCTCCACGAATACGCGACGAACACGAAGCAAGCGAGTGCCACGCCCGTCGAGACGCGACGCCAGCGTTCGGATTGCTTCGCGAGGTAGAGGCCGTAGAACCCGACGATCAGCGCGGGGATGATCGCCAACCAGCGCGGGCCGAGCAGCAGATTCGCCGTGTAGTACCGCTGCTGGTGCAGAAGCTGGATGAACAACAGCGGCGCGACCCCGGCCGTGATCCCGCAGCCGAGCATGAAAGGCAGCCGATCGCGGACGACCGCCGCGAGCGTATCGTCTCGCTTGCGCAGCACCTGGACGAGCACGTACGCGGTGCCCACGACGACGTAGCTGACAAACACCGCGTGCAGCGCGAGCGTCACGACGAACAGCAGCGAGATCACGTCGTCGAACGGAAACATTACTTCGTCCCCGCTTCCTCGAGCCACTTCGCAATCTGCTGGAGCGTTTTCGGATCGGTCGTGTCCGGCCAGGCCGCCGGGGTTCCGGCCGCCTCCCAACGCAACAGCTGGCCGATCGCCTCGACGTCCTCGGCGTTGCCGGCGAACGGCGGCATGAAGCCCTTCGTGCGCTGGAGCTTCGCGATGTTCTGGCCGAGCTGGTCGTCGGTCCAGGTCCGCGTCAGCTCGACGAGTGAGTTCGCGCCGTTGATCGTGTGACACGCGTCGCACAGCGCACGCTCGACCTTCGCGCCGCGGCGGAGCTGCTCGGTGGGATAGCGGGCGTCGTCGCGCAGCGGATACGGATCGTTCGCGGTCACGCCGGTGCGGCGCAACTCGGCGACCTCGGCAGGCGTGATCGAATTCGAGTACAGCACACCGCGCACGGTGTACGGCTTGCGCGCGCCTTCGCGCACGAACTCGCCGGCGGCGGTCGCACCGAATGCAAGCGCGACGAGCAGCGCGGCGCTCGCGGCGTTGACGTACAGCCGCTTCACGACGAGCCCGAACAGCACGTATGCACCGATCAGCAGCGAGGAGCCGATCGCGATCCCGACGAACATCGTCATCGGCGTACTGCCGCCGAGCAGCCACGCGCGGCTGTCTGCCGGCAGCACGAGGAAGTACCACACGCCGAGCAGCGGCATCGCGATCATCGGAATCGCGAAGCGCGAGGCGCGGCGGATCAGCGCGGCGCGGCGAGCCGCTTCGGAACCCCCGGCGGGGGGCTCGCGCGGCAGGTCGAGCGAGTTGATCACGATGCACGCGGCGAGTGCGGCGAGCACCATCGCGACCGCGGTCCGGTAGAACAGAGATGGCCAGAAGCTTGGATTGAAGAACCCGGCCCACATCCCACCGCCGTCGAGGTAGCGCCCCGGCGTCAGCTGCCAGGCGAGAATCCCGTTGATGAAGAACAGGCTCAGCCACGACGCCACCGCGTAGAGGCCGAGTAGCGAGAGCCGCGCGCGATCGGAGAGGCGCTTGCCGGCGCGCACGAACGCGTAACCCGCGACGACCTCGACGGAGAAGCACACCCACTCGGTCGCCCACAGCCAATGAAATTGATCGACCATGAGGCCGATCGTGCGGGCGCCGACCTGGATCGTCGTGAACCACATCGCGACACCGGTCAGTGCGCCGATCACGAAGCTGACGAGTACGAGAATCTGGAAATAGCCGTCGACGAGCTTGCGCGCATCCGCTTCACGGCCGCGCTGCGCGAGCCGCTCGAAGTAGCACAGCAGCATGCCGCCGCCGATCGCGAACTGCGCGAGAAACACGTGAAGGATGCCAACGCCGCCGATCACCATGCCCTTCATCAGCGGGCCGAACGTGTTGACCGGGTAGTACGGAAGCGGCGCCACGACGGTTGGATGCTACGACGCATCGTCCGGCCGTGGTCATTTCGTCGCACCTCGCGCTATCGGATTCGCACGGCGTAGTACAACCGCGTGGAATGCCGAGCTCCGGGCTTGTCTACGCATACGTGCTCGATGGCAAGGGCGGTGCGCGTAAGGTCGACTGGGCGGAGATCGCGACGTGGCGACCGGCCGATGGTGTTCTCTGGATCAACCTCGACTACGCCGCGAAGGACTCCGAGGCATGGCTCGCGGGGCCGTCGCAGATCGATCCGGTCGTGGTCGGCGCACTTACCGATCCCGATCCGCGCCCGCGCGCGGTGGCGCACGGCGATGATCTGTTACTCGTCGTGCGTGGCATCAACCTCAACGAGGGCGCCGCACCCGACGACATGATCTCGATCCGGACGTGGGTCGAGCCGCGTCGCGTCGTGACGCTGAGGCATCGAGCATCGCGTTCGGTCAAGATGATCGCCGACGATCTCGATCGTGGTGCAGGGCCGCGCACGACCGGTGATCTCGCCGCGCTGCTGGTCGAGCGCGTCGTGGAGCACGCGGTCACGCGCGTCGATACACTCGGCGATGAGATCGCCGCGTGCGAAGACCAGGTCGTCACCGGAAGCCGCGGCGAGCTGCGAGCGATCCTCGCCGCCCATCGCCGGAGCGCGATCGCGCTCAGACGATTTCTGGCGCCGCAACGCGAGGCGCTCGGCAAGCTCGCGATGATCCAGACACCATGGCTCGAGCCGTCGCACCGCGCACGGATCACGGAGACGGCCGATCAGATGACGCGAACGGTCGAAGAGCTCGATGCCGCGCGCGATCGGGCCGCGATCACTCAAGAGGAGCTCGGATCCCGCGTGGCCGAGGCGACCAACCAGCGTCTCTACGTGCTGTCGCTGATCACGGCCGTGTTCTTGCCGCTCGGATTCGTGTGCAGCCTGCTCGGCGTCAATGTCGGCGGCGTTCCACTCCAGCACGATGACTGGGCATTTTGG
Source organism: Myxococcales bacterium (assembly GCA_028287115.1). Taxonomy (GTDB): domain Bacteria; phylum Myxococcota_A; class Polyangia; order Haliangiales; family Haliangiaceae; genus JABFXX01. Next base: position 16,682 of record JAQBQF010000123.1, on the reverse strand, counting down.
GCACTCTGCGGCACCATCATCCTGGGGGTTGGCGTGCAGTTGTGGCTGTTCCGGCGTCGCGGCTGGCTGTAGCCCGTCACCCTGCGCTAACGTTGTACATATGGCCGGAGATCCGCGGCTCGAAGCGCTACCGCCGATCACCGAGCTCGTGTCGCGGATCGGATCGCTCGATCTGCGAACAGCAGAGCCCGCGTTCGGTCAGCTCGCCGCGTGGATCGTCGCGTCGTCGACGCCTACCTCGAACGCGGTGACCGCACTCGAGACCGCGCCCGCGGGGAGCACGCCCGATCTCGCGGACGAAGACGAAGATGAAGACGACGACGGTGACGATGATGATGATGACGACGGCGCCGGCGGCGACTCGGAGGGTGACGAAGACGACGACGAAGATGACGACGATGATGATGACGACGACGCGGAAGGTGACGACGAAGGCACGATGCAAGCAGGTGGCCTGTTGCCGCCGCTCGAGACCGCGGTCGCGAGACATCTCGGCGCGCTGTCACCCGCAGTGCTCGCGCAACTGTTCGCCGCTCTGTTCCAGCGGACGCCCGACAATTTTCCCATCGCTCTCGAGATCGCGAGAGAGATCGCACGCCGCGGCGACGACATGGCGCAGGCCGCGCTCGTCGATGCGTTCATCGCGGCCAGCACCACGTACGAGCCGGGCCAACGCGCGCACGAAGACACCGTGCACGATCTACTGATCGATGACGTGTTCCGAGGCTTACGGTCGCCGGCGCTCGCGAAGCTCCTCGCGTGGTGTAGCGACGATCATCTCGATGAAGACGACGGTGACGCGATGGCGCCGCTGTTCGTGCCCGCGCTGTCGTTTGCCAACGCCCCCGATCGCGCCATGCTCGTGACGCGGCTCGAAAACTTCGCGACCTCGCTCGCTGCGCGCGGCCGGGCCGGCGAATACGACGAGCTATGGGAGATGCTCGCGACGCTGCCGGCGGGCGCGAGCCGCGATGCGATCCAGGCATTGCGTGCGCGCCTCGCGGACAAGCTGACTCGCCTGCGCGGTTAGATCAGAAGAACGAGCAGCCGATCGCGCGCGTCGAGGTGCCGTCGACGCCGGGGTTGCCAAGCGAGGCACCGCCTGCCCCACCGGCTCCGCCGGTGAGTGTCGATTGCGGGATCGAGATCGTGGCCGTACCCACGCAGACGACCGCGGCCGACGGGCCACCGCCACCGCCACCGCCGTGACCGCCGCGGCCACCGACGCCACCGTTGGCGCCGCTCGCACCCATTCCGCCGTCATCTTGCTCGCCGCTTCCGCCGTAGGGTCCGCCCGGACCGCCCGCACCGGCGCCACCACCAAGCCCGCCGTTACCTCCGCGACCGCCGGCTCCTCCGTGATTCGCGGTCACCATCGAAGCGCGCAGCACGAGATTCGCATTGATTGCAACGACACCGAAGGATCCGCCGCCCCCGGTGCCTCCCGTCGCGCCGGTCCCGGAGCAGCCGCCTGCACCCCCGCCTCCGCCCGAAGAGCCCGACGACACGCAGTTGGTCGAGCCACCACCGCCGCCGCCACCACCACCACCACCGTTTCCCGGCGTGCCTGCGGTTCCATCACCGCCGTTCGCCGGCATGTATACCGGCCCGGCGAACGTTCCGACGATGATGCCGGCCGCTCCGTTCGAACCCGGCGATCCATTCGCACCGCTGCTGCCGTACATGCCGAGCGCCGGCGCATTCGTGCCGAGGCCAGCAGCGCCGCCCTGACCACCGGGCGTACCGCCTGCGCCCGGGTTGCCCGGACTTCCGCGGCTGGTATCGACGCCTGGGTTGCCACCGGCTCCGCCGTTGCGCCCGCAGCTCGAGGTTCCGCCTGCACCGCCGGCCGGCACGGTGTGACTGCTGCAAAAGAACGAGCCCGAATGTTCCTGGCCGGATCCGCCGCCGGCTCCACCATTGCCATTCGCGCCATTGTTGCCGTCGAACCCCGCGACACCGTCGGCTCCGGCGCCCGGTTGCACGGTGACGTCTCTGAGCTCGATCATCGTCGAGTCCGTCGCGATGATCGCGAACGAGCTGGCGCCGGCGGTCGTCACATCGGCGCTCTTGACGGTGATCGTATCGAGCACGGTCGCGACGTGAATCGTGTCGAAGGTGACGGCCGGTGACGGACCATCGATCACGGTCACCTTCGTCGCATCGCGCTTCCAGGTCGTATCGAAGCCGCCGTACACCGAGACGCCCGCCTTCATCGCGACCGCTTCCGGATACGTGCCGGCTTGCACGAACACGGCGAGTGGCGGTGTCGACAGCGCCGCCTTCACGACGGCGGCATGGATCGTCTTCAGCGGCATCGCCTGCGTACCGGTCGCTTGATCGTTGCCGGTCTGCGCGACGTAGATGCCCGTGCAGGGCAAGGCGCCGCAGCTCGAGTCGACCGGAGCGCCGTCCGTGCCACCGCCGCCCGTTGCGTCGATGTCCGCGCCGCTGCTGCCGCGCGCACATGCCGCGAGTGCGACCGCGACCCCGACGATGGCCATCCGCATCCCGTTAGTGTAGCCGAGCCGCCAGACGGCGCGATGAGAAACAGATCACGGTCTGTTACGTTTTGCCGCATCCACCGACGGCGGATCTCCGCTCAGGCTTTGGAGATACATCGCCTGGGTTCCGTAGGCGATGAATCGGCCCTCGTCGTCCCACACTTCCGCGTCGGCGATCGCCAAGCCCGCGCGTGCCCGGCGAAGTGTCACCGAAACGAGCAACCACTCGCGGGTCGTGTCGTCGACGCTGTACATCGTGAGATCGAGGCTCGGGGCGTAGAACCGATACGGACCGGGGCCGATCGCGCGATGTAGTGCAGTCGGCATCGTGTCGATCAGCGGAGGGAGTGCGAGGCGATCGAGGCGACCTTCCGCATCGCGTTGCGGAACCTTGAAGCGAAACCACCTCGCATAACGCGGCGGGCCGGCGGCGAACGAGGGTTGCCAGAACGCGTCCCCGTCGGCGATCCTGCAGTCGAGCTGCTGATAGATCCGGAACCGCGTATGCGGATTGTTCGGCGCGTTATCTTCGGCGGGCGGCGAGTCGGCGAGCGATCGCACGTCGGGAACCGTCAGCGCGATCACATCGGGTCCCTTGCGCTCGCGGGAGAACGTGGCGACGAGCTCGAGGCCGGGTTGCGGAGGCGTGGCCTGTGCGTGGTGGACCACGACTCGCACCTGCGCGGTACTGCCGCCTCTGCGGATCACGTGAACGTCCGCGACGAGCGGGCCGGGATGGATCGGCGTCGCGAAGATCGTCGTCGCGGAAGCGAGGCGCAGCGTCAGATCGGCGATGTGTGCTTCCGCCGCGCGCAAGGCGCAGGTCATGACCGCGCCGCCTGAAGGCAGCAGGTAGTCCCAATGATTCGGCAACGCGATGTGGTACCGGCCCGGCGTCTTGGGGTCCGCACGCACCGCGGTATCGGCTGCCAGATCCGCCGACGTCATGCGACGGCCAGTCGTAGCGCCTTCGCGAGGCGCTCGAGATCGACGATCGTCTGCGCTGCGGCGCTGTCGCCGCCGCGTGCGCGGCGCCGCAATTCCGGCATCCGCGACAGCAAGCGCCACGTCGCGTTCTGCGCGAACCACAGATCGACCGCGCTCTTCATGCGCGCGGAGACCTCGGCTGCGCGCGCGACGGTATCGAGCGCGGATCGCTCGAGCTCGCCGGTGACCGGGTCTGCGACGCGATCGATCAGCCGGCGCAGGCCTTCGCTCGCGGCGAGCGCGATCTCGGGCGTATCGAGACTCACGGTGACATCGAGCGCTTCGGCCATATGATTGCGGAGCGCCTGAAAGCTCGCATCTTCCATGCGCAGGTTCGTCAGCACGCGACGGCGGAGCGTCGCCTCGGCAACGGTCTGCAGCACCTCGGGCACGGGTAACTCGTGTGCGACGAGCCAGCGAATCAGCGGCGCGTGCTGATCGTACGCGTCGCCGAGTTGCTCCTCCGCTTGGTGGATTGCATCGCCGAGCACCGCGGAGAGCACGCGCTCGCGGCTGCCCGGCAGCAGTGCACCGAGGGAGAGCTGCGCGCCCGGGAAGTGCCGCTCGATCGCGCGCTGTGCGGCAAAGATGTCTGCGGTCCTGAGCGCGTTCGTCAGCTCCTCGAGCGTCGCGAGCCACTCCGCCTGCTCCGGCGGCGGGCGCACGCCACCCGTCACGTGTTGCTCGCCGAGGTATAGACCGGCAAAGCACAGCAGTGTCGCCGCTTCGGTCAGCTGCGAGCGCACGCGCACCTTGGCGGCGACCATCCGTGCGCGACCGGATCTGCGTTCCACGCGATCGATCACCTCGACCGTGTGCGCGTCGAGATCGACGGCGCGCGCGGAGTCCGGCTCGACCAGCGCGTGAACCGCGACGTGCGCGCAGATCTTTTCGTGATCGATCCGCGCGGGGAGCACGCGGCGATGCCAGACCTGACGGCCGTCACCTTCGTCGGCAATGTTCGATCGTGCAGCGCTCAGGCGCTCGACGAATTCCGGCTCGACCGAGTCGCCTCCGACCTCCGCGATCAGCTCGGCGACGCGTGCCGCGTACTGCATGCACTGGACGGTCTCGATCCCCGACAGCTCGTCGAAGAACCAGCCGCAGCTCGTGTACATGAGCATCGCGTGGCGCGACATCTCCATCAGCGACAGCGCGCGCACGCGCTCCTCCGGGGTCAACGGATGGCTCGCTCGCGCCGCGAGGAAGCGATCGCGCGCGGTGGCACCTCGATCGAGCACGACCTCGATATACGCATCGCGTGCGGCCCACGGATCTGCGAACAGCACGCGCCCCACGCCGTCGAGCGCGCCCGCCGCTTGATCGCGTAACCAATCGAGCGCATCGCGCAACGGTCGCCGCCAGCGCTGATTCCAGCCCGGCTTCCCGCCGCTGTTGCAGCCGCAGTCGTCGCGCCACCGCGAGATGCCGTGCGCGCAACTCCAGCTCGTGTCCTCGGCGAGCTGAACTTCCCACGTCGCGGGGACGACCGCGCGAAACTCCGCGTAGTTCGTGAGCCGGGTCCCGCTCCAGCCCTGCTCGACTTGCGAGAGCGCCCACGCGAGCGCCATGTCGCCGTAGCGATGATGGTGACCGTAGGTCTCGCCATCGGTCGCGATGTGACACAGCGTCGGCTCGCCACCCTCGACGGAACCACGCCCGGTCATCCGCGAGATGATCTGATGTCCGTCGGCGAGGAGCCGCTCGAACGCGACTGCCTGGGCGGTGTGGCCGTCGTAAAAGAACAGATCGATCGATCTCCCCGACGGGAGTCGGCACTTGTACGCGCGGCCCGGATCGACTTGCGACGTCCGCCACGCGCCGCCCGGTGGCCGCCACGCGCGCGCCTGAGACGGCGCGAGCACGGTGAATGCGATGCCTTCGGCGGCGAGCGCTTCGAGCGACCCGGTATCGACCGCGCACTCCGGGAGCCACATGCCTTCGGGCGCGCGTCCGAACCGCTTGCGAAAGTCGGCGATGCCCCACTTCACCTGGGTTGCGCGATCGCGAGGCGACGCGAGCGGCATGATCATGTGGTTGTATGCCTGTGCCATCGCGGAGCCGTGACCGCCAAACCGCGCCTGGCTCGCGCGATCCGCTTCGATCAACGACTCGTGCACATCGGGAGCGTGCTGCTCGAGCCACGACATCAGCGTCGCGCCGACGTTGAAGCTCATCCGCTGATAGTTGTCGACGATCTGAATGATCTGACCGCCGCCGTCGACGACGCGTGCCGCGCTGTTCGGCCGGTAGCACTCGGCGGTGATCCGCTCGTTCCAGTCGCGATACGGGCGTGCGCTGGGCTGAGGCTCGATCGCCTCGAGCCACGGATTCTCACGGGGCGGCTGGTAGAAGTGCCCGTGGATACAGACCCACTTGTTGCTCACGTCTCTAAGACGAATAGCACGATGCCGAGCGGCGGGGCGGTCACGACGAGGGACCACGGTTGGCCGCGGGCCGGAACTGCCTCTGCGTCCATCCCGCCGCGATTGCCGATCCCGCTGCCACCATAGATGTTCGCATCGGAGTTGAGCACTTCGCGCCAGTGGCCGCCGTGTGGCACGCCGATTCGATAGCCGTCGCGCGGCACCGGTGTGAAGTTCGCAACGACGAGTACCGGCGGGTCGTCGTCTTCACCGGTGCGCAGATACACGATGATGCTGGCATCGCGATCGTCGCCGATCAGCCACTGAAATCCGATCGGCTCGCAGTCGCGCACGTGCAACGACGGATACTTGCGATAAGCCGCATTGAGATCGCCGAGCCACCGCGCGATGCCGTCGTGCGCCGGATGGAGGCCGACGGCCCAGTCGAGCTGCTCGTCGTGGTTCCACTCTTTCCACACGCCGAGCTCGTCTCCCATGAACAAAAGCTTCTTGCCGGGGACGGTCCACTGGTAACCAAACAGCAGGCGGAGGTTCGCGTACTTCTGCCAAGGATCGCCCGGCATCTTCGAGATCAGCGAGCCTTTGCCGTGAACGACCTCGTCGTGCGAGAGCGGCAGAACGTAGTTCTCGCTGTTCGCGTAGATCGAACGGAACGTCAGCACGTCGTGGTGCCACTTGCGATGAATCGGCTCGTGCTCGAGATACTGGAGCGTGTCGTGCATCCACCCGAGGTCCCACTTGTAGCCAAAGCCGAGGCCGCCGTGCTCGGGCGGGCGCGTGACGCCGCCCCAGGCCGTCGACTCTTCCGCGATCGTCTGGACATCGGGATAGGCGCCGTACACCGCGCGATTGAACTGCTGCAGCAGGGAGATCGCATCGCGATTGTGATTCGTACCGTCTTCGTTCGGTAGCCACTCGCCCGGTTTACGTGAGTAATCGAGGTAGAGCATCGAGGCGACGCCGTCGACGCGTAGCCCGTCGATGTGATAGCGGTCGAGCCACGAGATCGCCGACGAGATCAAGAACGAGCGCACCTCGTGGCGGCCGTAGTTGAAGATGTAGCTTGTCCAGTCGGGATGAAACCCGCGCCGCGGATCCGCGTGCTCGAACAGGTGCGTGCCGTCGAACTCGCCGAGGCCGTGCGCGTCGGTCGGAAAGTGCGCGGGGACCCAGTCCATGATCACGCCGACGCCCTGGCGGTGCAGCTCGTCGACCATCGCCATGAAGTCTTCGGGTGCGCCGTAACGCGTCGTCGGTGCGAAGTAGCCGGTCACCTGATAGCCCCACGATCCGTAAAACGGATGCTCCATCACGGGCATCAGCTCGACGTGCGTGAAGCCGAGCTGCGTGACGTGCTGGGCGAGCTGCCTGCCGAGCTCGCGATATCCGAGGACTCCATTGCGATCGCGGCGCCACGATCCGAGGTGCATCTCGTAGATCGACATCGGCGCGGTGCGCGATGCCTTTGGACCTCGCGAGCGCATCCAGGCCTGATCTTCCCATTCGTGGTGCGGCTCCCAGATGATCGATGCCGTGCATGGCGGATGCTCGTAGCGGGTCGCGAACGGATCGGCCTTGTCGAATAGGCGGCCGTCCGGTGCGGTGATCGCGTACTTGTAGCGCGTGCCGTGCCCGACGTTCGGAACGATGCTCTCCCAGATCCCGCTCGACTCGCGCGCATGCAGCGGGTCGGCACCGGGCCGCCAGCCGTTCCAATCTCCGACCACGCTGACCGCCCCGGCACTCGGCGCCCACACCGCGAAGTAGGTTCCAGCGGTGGGCGCGACTCCGATCGCACCCTTCTGACCCGCGGCAACGACGTGCGAGCCGAGCTTCTGATAGAGGCGGTAGTGGGTTCCCTGGTTGAACAGGAACAGATCGTCCGACGACAACAGGCTAAACACGGGCGCCGGAACCATAGCGGTTTCGCTCGATTTTCGCTCTCAACTCCCGCCCCGGAGTACACGGGGACGCTCGGGGAGAGTCGCCTCGCGGTCGATGGCTCGGTCGCCGTCTGCGCGCCGTGACGCGTCAGTCCCAGCCGGGCTCGTCGATGCCGTCGCCGCCGGTGCCGCCATCGCTCGCCATCTCCGAGGAGGATGGCGTCGACTGACCTTCCTTGGGCTCGTCTTTGGCGGCGGTCGGATCTTCGTCGCCCATGTCCCAGCCAGTATCGAGGTCGTCCATCGGCGGTAGCGCCGTGATCGACTTGCGACGCGGTGCCTCGGCGGCTGCGGCTTCCGCCGGGACGGGCGGTGGCGGCAACGGCTCGAACGGGATCTTCGCCGGCTGCGTGACCGCGTCGTTGGTCGGCAGGGGTACAGCCGCTGGTTTCGCAGCCTCGGTGCTCACTGTCGGCGAAGGCGCACTCTTGATGGCGTTCGCGACTTCGGTGCCGGCGGTCTGCGACGGCGCACTCTGCACCGGTTGCTCCGCCGAACGCCGCCGGCGGCGTCCGCGATCACCGTCTCGCCGATCGCGATCCTCGCGGCTCCCGCGATCTTCGCGCCTACCGCGGTCGTCGCCGCTGCCGCGCTCTTCGCGCCGCTGCGGAACACCGCCGGCGGCATCGAGGACGCGGCGACACACCTCTTCGAAGCGCGTCGTCTGGGCGTGATCTTCGTCGGCGAGCTCGGGACCGACCTCGATCCATTGGGTCTTTAGCTCGGAGACCACTTCGATCGGATCGCGACCGGAGAACCGCAGATCCCCGAACGCGTTCGATCTCATCGCTTGCTTGAGCTGCGCGGCGATGTCGTCGCCGGTCGCCGGAGCGGCGGGTGGTTTCGGCAGCAGCTCCTCGGCTTTCGCGATCAACTTCTCGCGTCGCGCGCGGAGAGCCGACGGATCGAGCTCGGTGCCCTTCACCGCATCGGCATGCGCCGCGATCACGTGGCTGATCATGTTCCGGATCGCAGAGGCGAGATCGCCACCTTCGTGGTCGCGCGCTTTCGCACGGACCGCGATCGCGCGTGCGACGACGTCGTCGCCGCCGGCGAGCACGGCCTCGATCTCGGCCTTGATCGCGTCGAGCTCGGCGCGATGCGCGTTCGCTTCGCTGTCGCGCGCTTCGTCGCGCTTCTTGAACAGCGCGTCGCACGCGGCGCGGAACGCCTTGTACACCGCGTCGGCATCGCGACGCGGCACGAAGCCGACTTCCTTCCACTGCGCCTGTAGATCCTTGACGTCGGTGATCGCCTTGCCCCAGCCACCCGCGCCGGGTGCGCCGTCGGCGACCGCTTGCGCGCGCGCGATCAGCGCCTGCTTCTTCGCGAGGTTTTGGGCCTCTTCTTCATGACGCGCGTCGAGCAACGGCTTGCGGCGTTCGAAGAACTTGTCGCAGGCCGCGCGGAACTTCTTCCACAGCTCGTCGCCCTGCTTGCGCGGCAGGTGCCCCGAGTCTTTCCACTTCGCCTGCAGGGCTTTGAGCTTGTCCGCGGTGGCGGTCCAATCGCTCGGCGCGGGCTCGCTGCCCGGTGTCGCGAACGGCGCAGCGAGCGCCTCGGCCTCGGCGATCAAAGCTTCCTTGACCTTCGCGACCTCGCCGAACTTCTCGTTCTCGACGCTACGGAAGCCACGGACTTTCTCGTAGACCTGATCGCAGGTCAGCTTGAACTGATCCCACAGCTCCTTCGAACGGCGCTGCGGCATCGGGCCGACTTCTTTCCATAGCGCCTGCAGCTGCCGGAGCCGATTGCCGAGATCCGGGGTCACCGGCGCCTCGGCCATCTGCTTCGCGGTCTGGATCAGCGCCTCGGCCTTCGGCACGTTCGCAAAGCGCAGCCAATCCTCGGCTTCGCGCAGCTCGTTCATCTTCGCGACCAGCTTGCCGCGTGCGGCCGAATAGCGGAGCGAGAGCTCTTCGCGATCCGTGGGTGCGATCCTGCCGACTTGGTCGAACGCCTTCGCGGCTTGCTGCAGCATGCGATCGACAGCGCGATTGTCTTTGGCGTCGCCGGCGGCGAGCTTCTCGAGATCCTCGCAGAGCGCACGCAAGCTCGCGGCGATCGCGACGGCGCGCTCGGCATCCTCCTTGCGGCGGACTTCGCGTTGCGCGGCCTCGGCGGCGCGCTTCGCCTCGTCTTCGAGGCGTTGCTTCTCGCGCTCCTCACGGCGAGCCTTCGCCTCGGCCTCCCGCTCGATCTGCCGCGGATCATCCGCGGCGAGCGCCGGCTCGGGCTTGGGTTGGGCTCGTTCGGCAGCGGCACGCTCTTTGTCGCGCGCGGCTTCACGCTCGATCGCACGCAGCTCGTCCGGCGTGCGCGCCGTCTGATCGTGGAGCGCTTTGCGCTTCCAGAACCGCTCGACCGACTTCGTGAACCGCTCGTCGCCTTCGTCGGGACCGAGCTTGGCCCACGCCGCTTCAGCGGTGCGGACGGTGGGCACGGATTTGTCGAAGTCGAAGCTCGATTCGACGGCCTCGACCTGACGCAAGAGCTGCGCCTTCTCGGCACGGCGGCGCTTGGTCTCGTCGGGGACGCCGGGATGTTTGGCCTTCTCGGCCTCTTCCATCTCGACGACGATCTTGCGAGCGCGCTGGCGCACCGCCTTGTTCTTCGCCTTCTGCGCGACGTTCTCGAGCCGATCGGTGTCGTCGATCTTGTCGACGGCCGCGAGCCCGATGTCTTTTTGCGTCGTGTCGATCGCGAGCGCGCGAAGCACGTCACCGTCGTCGATCCGACTGATCGCGGCGAGCCGCAGATCGTGAGGCGCATCGCGCTTCGCGAGATCTGCGAGCGCGCGCGGATCTCGGATCTCTCCGAAGGCTCGCTTGCGAGTTGCGGGCACGGCGCCACGCACGGCAACTTCGATCAGCGCGCGTTGTTCGCCGAGCTTGATGATGCCCCCGAGAGCGACACCCGAGGCCTCGGCGTCATCGCTGCACGCGATCTGCGTCCACAGCTCGGCCGCACGTTCGCCCGCGTAATCGCGCAGGCTCCGTTCGGACTCGGCCGCGGCGATCTCCGCGAGCGTTTCGGCTTTCTCGATCTTCTCGATCGCGATTCGGCGCACGCCGATATCACGGTCGGTTCGAGCAACTTGGACAAGAATGGCAGCGTCGTCCGACGTCAAAGCCCTGACGGCTTCGGTGCGTACGCGAACGTCGCTGTGGCGGTACTTCGGGCGGAAGAGATCGGCGATCCCCATAGGGCGTCGCAATCTATGCGGATATCCGCCCGACGACAATAGTCACCGGCCGACGACAATGGCGGGGCCGGCCGGCATTTCACAGAAATGGGGACGGTGCACACTTTCACTACCAGCGGTGCCGAAGCCTGCGCAATTGTTGAGGCGCTCGCAACTCGGCACCGCCCATCTAGGTGCCTCTAGCACCGCCGATCGCGAGGAGACCGCACGCAACCAATCCGAAATTGGACGCCCTGGCGCGCACCATTGGTGACGCGCTCACGCTCGAAAGGCCTGTTACGGCATGCCAATGAGTAAAGGTACTTGCAGATCGCTGGTTGCGAAAGTGTGCACCGTCCCTCCGCAGGGAACGGCGCGTCAGCAGAGCTCGAGGAGCGCACCGACGACGTCGATCAGCTTGTAGTCGCTCGGCGTGAACACGCGCTTGATACCCAGCTGCCGCAGCACTTCGTGATCGCGCGCGGGTACCGTGCCGCCGACGACGACGGAGACATCGGAGCCACCGCGGGTGCGGAGCTCGGACATCACCGCCCGCGCCAGCTCGACGTGCGACCCCGACAGCACGGACAGGCCGATGATGTCGACATCTTCTTGGACCGCGGTTGCCGCGATCGCCGCCGGCTCGAGCCGGATCCCGGCGTAGATTACCTCGAAGCCCGCGTCACGCGCCGCGACCGCGATCACCTCGGCGCCGTTGGAGTGACCGTCGAGCCCGGGCTTGCCGACGAGCAATCGCGGGCGCCGCCCCGTCCTCGTAACGTGGGCCTCGACACGCGTGCGCAACGCGGCCCACTCGTCGCCATCCGCGAGCCGCGCGCCACCGACGCCGGTTTGGGCGCGATATTCGCCCCACACCTTGCGCAGCGTTCCGGCCCATTCGCCGGTGGTCACGCGCGCGAGCGCACACGCGATCGAAGCCTCCATGATCGGCTCGCCCTTGCGCGCCGCCGCTTCGAGCTCGCCAAGCGTCGCCTTGACGCGCGCGGGATCCCGCTTCTTGCGCGTCGCCTCGAGGGAAGCGAGCGCGGCCTCGACCGCCGCCGGATCCGCACGGAACACGCCGCCGTCATCGCCACCGACGAGCGGAGACGGTAGCGCCTCGATCCACTTGTTGACACCGACGACCGTCTGCTCGCCGCGCTCGATCCGCGCCATCCGCTGCGCCATCGATCGCACGAGCTCCTTCTTGCAGTAGCCGGTTTCGATCGCGGCCTGGATCCCGCCCATCTCTTCGATCACCGCGAGCTCGCGCTTGGCACCCGCGACGAGCTCGGCGACCTTCGTCTCGATCACCTTGCTGCCCGCGAACAGGTCATCGTACTCGAGTAGATCGGTCTCGTACGCGAGGATCTGCTGCAGCCGCAGCGACCATTGCTGATCCCACGGCCTCGGGAGCGACATCGCCTCGTTCCACGTCGGCAGTTGCAGCGCGCGGCACCGTGCATCGCGCGACAGCGTCACGCCGAGCGCCTCGATCAGGATCCGCCACGCGTTGTTCTCGGGCTGCTGTTCGGTGAGCCCGAGCGAGTTGACCTGCACGCCATAGCGGAGCTGCCGCAGCTTCGGATCGGTGACGCCGTAGCGATCGCGCGTCAGCTCGTCCCACAGCTGGCCGAACGCACGCATCTTGCACATCTCCTCGACGAACCGCATGCCGGCGTTGACGAAGAACGAGACGCGCCCGACGCACTGTTCGAACGCCGCCGCATCGACGCGCCCGCGCTTGCGCACTCGATCGAGCACCCCCAGCGCGTCCGCGAGCGCGAACGCGAGCTCCTGCACGGGCGTCGCGCCGGCCTCTTGCAGGTGATAGCTGCACACGTTCGACGGATTCCACTGCGGCATCCGCGCGACGCAGTACTCGTAAGTCTCCGCGATCAGATCGAGCGAAGGCTCGGGCGGAAAGATGTACGTCCCGCGCGCGAGGTACTCCTTGACGATATCGTTCTGGGTCGTCCCCCGCAGCACGCGCTCGTCGACGCCGCGTTCGCGCGCGAGCCCGACATACAGCGCGAGCAACCACATCGCGGTCGCGTTGATCGTCATCGACGTGTTCATCTGCTCGAGCGGAATGCCCTCGAACAGCGCGTGCATGTCGTCGAGTGACGCGATCGGCACGCCGACTTTTCCGAGCTCGGGCCGCGCGATCGGATCATCCGGGTCGTAGCCACACTGCGTGGGCAGATCGAACGCGATCGACAAGCCGGTCTGCCCCGCGGCCAGGTTGCGCCGATACAGCTCGTTCGAGGCGCGCGCGCTCGAGTGGCCCGCGTAGGTCCGGAAGATCCACGGCTGGTCGCGGCGGCGCTCGGGCATCTGCGCAAACGCTACTGGTTCCCGCGCGGGTTGGCTATTGGCTGGCCCGTGAACGCGGATTCACGAAGTGGATTTGGACTGACCTCCCATCGCCGGGGTGACAAACGGGACACCGTCCCTGATTCACGCCACGCAGGTCTTCGAAATTGCTCGTGACCCGAGTGGACGGTCCGGTGCACGTGACAAATGGGACACCGCCCCAATCCGAGCGTCGTCACGGCGCCGAGGTACGTGCGCGGACCGACCTCGATCGTGTCCTCGAACAACGCGTCGGTCGCGAGCGTGACGCGCGGCTACGTGAAGGCGCACGCGAGGTAGGCGACAACAACAGCTCGGGACACGGACTGTTGCAGCCTCTCAGCTTGCAGCCGCGATGCGCTCCGGTATGGTCGACGTCATGCGAATCAAGTTGCTTGCCGCTGCCCTCGTCTCGGTCGCCGTCCTCGGCGCCGGGTGCTCGAACAAGACCGACAAGGCCGCGTCTGCCGAGATGATCGAAGCGAAGGTCCCGACGATCACGGTCGACCAGGTCGACAAAGCCCTCGCCTCGAACGAGTGCCAGCCGGTCGACGCGAACGGCGAGTCGACCCGCAAGAAGATGGGCGTCCTCCCCGGAGCCGTCCTCCTCACCGACTCGAGCGACTTCAAGGTCAGCGAGCTGCCGACCGACAAGTCCAAGCCGCTGGTGTTCTATTGTGCGAACACGCAGTGCGGCGCGTCGCATGACGCGGCGTCGAAGGCGATTACCGCAGGCTATACCAACGTCAAGGTCATGCCCGACGGCATCGCGGGTTGGGTCAAGGCCGGCAAAAAAGTCAGCCAGATCTGATCAGCTCTGCGGCGGCGAGACCGTGCCCTTGAGCTGCTGACTCGACAGCACGCGGATCACGCCAACACCGCCACCGCCACCGCCGCCGCCGGCTCCGGTGGTGTCATCGACGCCCGCGGTCGCCGCGGTCGTCCCGAAGGCGCCCTTCCCGCCCGCTCCGGGGCCGCCGCCGCCACCTCCGCCACCACCGGTCGCGGCCATACCGGGTCCCGCGGATTCGCTGCCCGCGTTGCCGTTGGCGCCGTTGTCCGCCCCGCCGCCGCCACCGCCGCCGTTCGAGAAGATGATGCTGCCGGTATCGACGAGATCTGCGGCCGAGAGTGCGATCATGCCTCCCGATCCACCGCTCGATCCGCCGCCTTTCGACAGGCGTCCGGCGCCGCCGCCTGCACCCGACGCATTGATCGTCCCGGTGATGCCGAGCGAGCCCGCGGCGATCAGGTACAGCGCGCCGCCGCCCGCGCCCGGCGTATCGGCCGCCGCGGTTCCGGTTCCACCGAGTGCGCCCGGACAGCCGCCGCGGATCACGCTCGGCACACCACTCGCCGCGGCAGCCGTTCCGCCCGCGACCGAGCCGACGGTGCCCTTACCTCCCGCGCCGCCGCGGGTTCCGAAGCTGGCTCCGCCACCGCCGCCTGCACCGCTCGCCGCATTCTGTCCGGCGGTGCTCGCCTGACACGATGGATCGTTCGCGCCGGGTCCCGAGCGACCACGCCGGCTCGAGACATCGATCGTTCCGCTGATCGTCGCGTCACCGGTTGCGACGATCACCAGCGGCCGCGAGCCCGTCGCCGTGAGCGTCGCGCTGATCTCGACGCGGGTCCCTGCGAGCACGCACAGATCCGGTCCGAGCGTCTGCGTGACGATGTACGTGCACTTCGAATCGATCGACGTATCGACTAGCGTCGCGGACGTCACCATCAGTGGAGCAGCAGGAACGCCAGGCAGGCACACCACGACGCCCGCGCCGAAGCACTTCGTTGCATCGCCGTGGACGGCGTCATCGTGTTGGCTCGCATCGAGGGTGGCCGATGTGCCACCGCATGCCGCAAGCGCGACGATCACACCTACCTCGCGAAACCGCATGCAGCGTTGATTCTACACCGAACGCCGGCTCTCAGCGGCTGTGCGCAACCACACACACCGCTACGCCAGCGTCGCGCGCAGGCCGTCGACGAGCGAGGTCTGAGCAACGACGCCGAGTGCATCTCGCAACCGATCGACGCGAGCGCGTGACTTCAGGATCTCGCCGGCGCGCGGAGGCGCGTGCTCGAGAGTCGACTTGCCGCCACACAGATCGACGATGGTGCGCGCGAGCTCGCCGACGCTGATCTCGTTCCCCGTGCCGACGTTCGCGATCATCCGCGAGTTGCCATCGCCGAGCGCCGCGACGATGCCGCGGACGACGTCGCCGACAAACACGAAGTCGCGCGTCTGCGAGCCGTCACCGAAGATCGTGAGCGGCTTACCGGCGCGCGCGCGATCCGTGAAGATCGAGATCACCCCCGAGTACGGGCTCGATGGATCCTGGCGCGGACCGAACACGTTGAAGAACCGTAGCGCCGTCGTCGGCACGCCGTGCACGTTCGCGTAGTAATCGAGCGCGAGCTCCGAGGCGAGCTTGTCGATGCCGTAGGGCGACACCGGCTGGCACGCGGTCTCCTCGGCGACCGGCAGTTGCGTGACGTCGCCGTAGACAGCGGCCGAAGACGCGAACACGACCTTCTTCACGTGATGCGCGCGTGCGTACTCGAGGACGTGCAGCGTGCCGCCGTAGTTCACGGTCATGTCGACGTGCGGATTGGCGACCGAGTGGACGACCGACACCTGCGCCGCGAGATGCACGATGCGCTCGACGGGCCCGTGGAGCTTCGTCAACGGCGCGAGTGCGGCGAAGATTCCGTTCGTGATGTCGCACGTCACGATATCGAGCGCGGGATCGCCGGCCCAGCGGGCGAGGTTCGAGCGCTTGCCCGTGCTGAAGTTATCGAGCACGACCACGCGATGGCCGGTCTCCATCAAGCGATCGACCGTGTGCGATCCGATGAAGCCGGCGCCACCGGTGACGACGACAGTTGGGAGTGGAGGCACAGAGGCAGCTTACCCCGAGGAACATGCGATGCCTCGTCTCGATTGCCGGCGAGCTGCTAGCTTCGGCCGGTCATGCGCGCGATCCAGATCAATCACCACGGTGGACCGGAAGTTATGCAGCTCACCGAAGTCTCCGTGCCGACGCCGGGCCAGGGTGAGGTTCGAGTGAGCCACCGAGCGTGCGGAGTCAACTTCGTCGATGTCTACTTCCGCACCGGGCTCTACCCTGCGAAGTTGCCGTTGATCCTCGGCGCCGAAGGCGCAGGCGTGATCGATGCGATCGGCCCCGGCGTTACTCACCTCGCCATCGGCGATCGCGTCGCATACGCCGCGCGCACGCAGGGCAGCTACGCCGAGGCTCGCATCCTCGACGCGACACTGCTCCTCAAGCTCCCCGATGCGATCGACTTTCCGACGGGC
>JAQBQF010000112.1 GCA_028287115.1 Myxococcales bacterium | reverse complement strand
TTGCCGACGACCGCGCCGGCTTGGTCGACGATCGCACCGGCGATCGGCAAGGCCTTGCCGCGACGGACCGCTGCCTTCGCGACAAAGCCAGCGTAGTCGCCATCCGGGACAAAGCAGATCTCCTGTGATTCGTCCTTGGTCGCGTTCGGCAGCCCGAGGCGAAGCGCGTGGCCGCGAACCTCGTCCTTCGTCATGCCACCGAGGGGAAACCGGACGGCGGCGAGCTCGTCGCCTGGCATCGAGAACAGGAAATACGACTGATCTTTTCCCGCATCGATGCCGCGACGCAGCGAGTAGCCGCCGGCGTCGGCCACGATTTGCGCGTAGTGGCCTGTGACGAGCAGATCGGCTCCGATCGCGCGAGCGCGTGCGAGGAGCGGCGTGAACTTGATGTGCTGGTTGCACTTCACGCACGGGTTCGGCGTCTCGCCGGCCAGGTATGCCTCGACGAAGTCAGCGACGACCGCGGCACCGAACTCCGCGGACAGATCGACGACGTAATGCGGTATGCCCAGGTGCGCGCACACGGCGCGGGCATCTTCGATATCGCGCGGGCCGCAGCACCGTCCCGAAGCGGCGGTCGTGCCACGTGCGTCGTAAAGCCGCATCGTCATCCCGACGACGCGATGCCCCTGCTCGACCAGCAGGCCGGCCGCGGTCGCGCTATCGACGCCGCCCGACAGTGCGGCGACGACCAGGGGCTGCGAGGTCGACATGGGAAGCGATAGGTAGCACGCGCGATGCGCGGCGTGAATCACCAGATTCCGGCGCTGTCACCCACGCCGGTTGGTGGCCGCTTGCTAGGCTGTCGCGTGACCACGAACCGCTGCGAGGTAACCGCCACCGAGCTCGACGAAGCGGGCTGCGGCGTCGGTGCGAGCGACGGCAAGACCGTGCACGTCGCCGACCTGCTACCGGGCGAGCGCGCCGAGGTCGCGATCGATCATACGAGCCCCCATCGGCCGGAGGCCTGGGCGCGGATCGTGCGCCGGCTCGGAGCGCCGAGCACCGAGCGCGTGGCGCCCGCATGTCCGGGGTTCGGCCGCTGTGGTGGCTGTGTCTGGCAGCATCTCGCGTATCCGGCGCAGCTCGCGAAAAAACGAGAGCGGGTCGTACAAGCGCTCGCCGATCTGCCGGCCGTCCGCACCGGTGACGTGACGGTTGCCGAGGTCCGGCCGTCGCCGCAATTGTTCGGATATCGCAACAAGGGCAAGTACGTCGCGGGGATCGTCGCGCGCCAGCTCGTGCTCGGCGCGTATGCACCCCGCAGTCATACCGTGATCGATACGCTCGGCTGCAAGGTCGTCGCGCCGATCATCGACGAGGTCGCGAGCTGGGTCCGCGGTGCCGCCGAGACGGCTCAGCTCGGCGTCTACAACGAAGCGACACGCCGCGGCGAGCTGCGCTACGTCGTCGTCCGCGAGGCTAACGGTGACGTGATGGTCGCGCTCGTGATCGCGCCCGGCACACCCGCGGACAAGCTCGAGCGCGTCGCGAGTGCGATGTCGCATCATCCAGCCGTGCGCGGTCTCGTCGCGATCGAAAATGATCGCAAAGACGGATCGATCATCCCTTCGGGCGCGACCCAGAAGGTGCTGTTCGGTCACGGCCATCTCGTCGAGGATCTCGGTGGCGTGTCGATCGTCGTCGGGGCCGCCGAGTTTCTACAGGTTAATCGCGCCCAAGCCGCGGCGATGTACGCACGCATCGCCGAGCTCGCGCTCGATGGACGTACGCAGGGCCGCGCGGTCGATCTGTTCGCCGGCCTTGGCGGCATCGGCCTTCACCTCGCGCGCGCAGGCCTCGATGTCGTTACGGTCGAGATCGATCGCGATGCCGTCGCGCAATTGACGCAGGCCGCGGAGCGCGCCGGCTTGCGATTGCACGCGCTTGCCGGCGATGCCGGCGATCTCTCTCACGACGTGCGCGAACAGATCGGCACCGTGGACATCGCGGTCGTCAATCCGCCGCGCAAGGGGCTGACCGAGGGTGCGCGCGATCTGCTCGTCGAGCTGCGAGCGCCCACGATCGTGTACGTGAGCTGCGGGCCGGAATCCCTCGGTCGCGATCTCGCGGCGCTAGCAGCGCACGGATATATCGCCGACACGATCGAGCCTTTCGATCTGATGCCCGGCACCGCACAGGTCGAGACGATCGTCCGGCTGCGGCGTGCCGCCTGAAGGATCAGCGGAGATCTGATTCGAGCGGAATCGTGATCGTCGCGTCCTCGTCGGCGTGAAAGCGCCGGGTGAACTTGCGGTGATCATCGGTTCCGACGTCGACATCGAAGCGCAGCTCGCCGTCTTTCGAGGGCGTCAACAGCTTGAACCTCGACGGCCCGATCATCTTCTGACCCGGTAGCGCGACGCGATGGAACTTGGCGTTCAGGCTGCCTTCGCTCCACACCTCGGCATCGATGGCGTGGACCCGCGACTCGGCGCTCCCGTAATCGAGCACGATCGTCGCGTTCGTCCGCTCTTCCTTGTTACAGGCATCGCGGGCGATCAACACGATCGCCAGCCCGAACGCGATCGGCGCGATCCGACGGCGAAACAGGTCGTACTTCGTCACGCAGGCGTTCTAGCACGCACCGGCCGCCGACCTACCGAAAACTGGCTGCTGCGCTCTCGCAGGCCTAGCCTTCTGTGGTGCGATGTCGCGTGCTCGCTGGCCTGATCTGGATCGCGACCGCCTGTGTGCCCACCGGCCTGTCCGGCGCGCGGACGCCTGGACATGCGGACGTCCGAGGATCCGACTCGTCCGAACGCGGAGAAGCCCGGATCAGCGACGACCGGACACCGCTCGGACCCGACCGGACACAGCTCGGACGCGCTGCGCTCGGCGGTCCTGCTGCGACGGCTTTCGATCTCGATCAGCCGCGATCTGTCAGCGCGCCACTGATTCGCGTCGTGTCCGCGCCGCCAATTCGAGTTGCGTCTGCCAAGGGCGTCCAACCGGCCACGCCGTCGTCCCGCGCACCGGCCAGAGGGCGCTCGGCCGGATCGGAGACGCCAGCCTCGAAGCGGCCGCCGTCCAAGCCAACGCCGGTGACGTCGGACACATCCGGAACAGACACCGAGCCGATGGCAATCTTGCCCGGCCACCTGCCCGCTCCGCACAAGTCGCAGGCCGAGCAGCCGCCGCAGATCAAGACGCCAGCCGATCTGCGGGTGCTGGTCGGTCGACGCGATAAGCACAAACCATTCGCCGCGCTGTTCGGCTGGGCGAGCTCGGTCGGCATCACGGTCGACGCGAGCGATGGTCGCGCGCTCGTCGCGTGGGCGCGCGACAAGAGCCTGCTCGCACCGAGCAGCGATCGAGCGCTGCCCGGCGACCTGCTCGTCTTCGATCACGTGAGCAGCGATGAGCTCGCCGATCTCGTTGGCATCGTGATCGCGCGCGACAATCGCAATGTCATCGAGTTCCTATATCTCGGCGGTGGCGTGATCCGGCGCGGCTTCTGCGACGCGACGCATCCATCGGTGCGCCGCGATCACGGCATCGTGGTCAATACGTACCTGCGCACCGGTGATCGCTATCCGCCGAAGGGCACGCACTACCTCGCCGGCGAGCTACTGAGTCACATCGTGCGGCTTCGTTAGCTCGGCGTATTCGACGACTTCCGCTAGAGTGGAGTCACAGTGTGTCGAGTTGCCATGGCGTACTAGCGACACATCGTGGCAGGAAGTAGAAGCACCCCGCGCGGATGTCGGAATCGGTATACGAGGAGGCCTTAAAAGCCTCTGCTCGCAAGAGCATGCGGGTTCGACCCCCGCTCCGCGCACTCAGCTTCGTCGGCGATCAGCCCGCTCCGCATGCCTTGCGATCGCATTGACGAGCATCGGCCACAGCGGCGCCGGAAGATCGTGACCCATGCCCGCGATCGGCAACCACGTCGCGCCGGGGATCAGCTTTGCCATCGTGCGGCCCGCCGCCAGCGGAAACATCGGATCCCGCGTGCCGTGAATCACCAGCGTCGGCACCTGCACCGCCGGCAATTTCTCGCGGCGATCGCCTGACGCGAGCACCGCCGCGAACTGGCGCAAGAACCCGCGCGGATTCATGCCGCGGGCGTACGACGTCTCGCCGAGCGCGCGCAACCGAGCACCGTCGATCGGCCACGCGGGGCTACCGATCACGCCGAACATTCGTTCGACGTGGCGACCCGCTTCTTCGGCGGTCTTCGGTGCCTTCGCGAACAGCGCGCGGAACGCTCGAGGCTCCGGAACGTAGCGGCGGCCGCCCGGGCTCGACATGATCGACGTCAGGCTGCGCACGCGGTCGGGATGCTCGATCGCCAGATGCTGACCGACCATGCCGCCCAAAGACGCGCCGACCAAGTGCGCGGCAGGCCAGCCGAGCGCATCGAGCAAGCCGACGACATCGTCGGCCATGTGACTCAGCGTATAAGGCGCGGTCACCGCCCTCCCGGCCAGGCTGCGCGCCAGCAGCGGCAACGGGTTGGGAACGTGCGCATCGAGCCGTGTCGATTCGCCGATGTCGCGGTGATCGAAGCGCACGACCTGAAACCCGGCGGTGACCAAGAGGTCGCAGAATTCGTCGTCCCAAAAGATCCGCTGCGCGCCGATTCCCATGATCAGGACGAGTGGCAACCCGCGCTCGCCGATCACGTCGTACGCGAGCTCGACGCCCTTCTCGCTCGAATCACGCGCCGCATACGTGCCGACGTGCACGCGCCGAGAGCTCGTCGGCGTCATGTTCAAGATCCGCTGCCGCTGCCGGCGAGGCCTGGAACGTGCTTCTTGAGGCACGGCAGACCGTCGTCGGCCTCGGGACAGTCATCCTTCGGCGGCGGCTTCACGTCCGGCGGCTTGACCTCGGGCGGCTTGGCCGCGGATCCCTCCGGCGGCTTCACCTCGGCCGACCCGGCTTCCGGCTTCGTCACCGGTGTGCCGGCGACTTCGGGCTTCGGGACCGCAGAGCCCGATTCCGCGAGCGGCACGGTCTTCAGCGTCGGATCCGGAACCTTGTGCACGACGACCGCGCCGGCAGCGCCTTTCTGCAGCGTCTCGCTGTATGCGATCGTCGCGCGGTTCGGCACGAGCTCGACGGAGGTGTCGGAGTAGCCGTGCAGGTGAAAGCCGAACTGACGCGCGGTCTTCGAACCGGGCAGCGAGTACTGCAGCGGCGTCTTGCCGATCACCTTGTTCGTCGTCAGATCCGTGACCGTTGCGCCGTGGGGCATCGAGTCGAGCTCGATCTTCACCATGTCCGGAAGCGGCGGTTCTGCCGGCGGCGGCGGCGGAATGGGCACCGGCGGCGTTACCGGCGCCGGTGCGGGTGCGCTGACGACCGTCTGCGATCCGCTTCCCTGCCCCGCCTCGCCACCACCACGCGACGCGACAACCGCCGCGGTGATGCCGCCTCCGATCACCACCAGCGCGCCGATCACGAGCGGCAACTTCGACTTCTTCCTCGGCTCCGCGGCATCCGCGGCCAGCACCTCAGGAACCTTGAGGTTGCCGGTCCACTCGGTCTTCACCCGGCCGGTCGGATCGCGCTGGATCGGCTGCACCACCGCGCTTGGCGAGCGAGCGCGCGTCACCGACGCGGGCGCAGGAACACTCGCTGCGCGCACCGGCTGCGAACGCTCTGCGGGCAGTGGATCCCCACAGACGGTCCGCACCGCGTTCGCGAGCTCGTCGATGGTTTGATAGCGCTCGTTGCGATCTTTGACGAGCGCGTGATCGATCACGTCGGCGAGCGCACGCGGCGCGCCGATCATGTCGAACGTCTCGGGCGCGATCGAGGGCGGCTCCTCCGTGAGGTGCAGCGACAACACGCCCATGAAGTTCTCGGCTTCGAACGGCACGCGATTCGTGATCAGCTGAAACAGGATGCAGCCCATCGCGTACACGTCGACTCGATGATCGACGTGCTCGCCGCGCGCCTGCTCGGGTGACATGTACTCGGGCGTCCCGAACAACATGCCGGTCTTCGTCAGCTTGCGGCCGCCCTCGTCGTTGACCTCGGTCAGCTTCGCGATCCCGAAGTCGAGCAGCTTCACGAAGTCGTGCTCGCCGAGAAAATCGACGAGGTAGACATTCTCCGGCTTGAGATCGCGATGCACGATCCCCTTCGCGTGTGCGGCGGACAGCGCCGAGCAGATCTGCAAGAAGATCTTCTTCGTGCGCGACCACGGCAGTAGGTGACCCGACAGCCGCGCGCGCGCGACCTCGTCGTGCAGATCGTGGCCCTTCAGCAGCTCCATCGCGAAGAACACGATGCCTTCGGGCGTCGAGCCGAAATCGCTGATATCGATCACGTTCTCGTGGCGGATCCGCGACGCCGCTTTCGCTTCTTGCATGAAGCGCTCGACGAGATCCGGCTTCCGCGCGAACTCGCCGTGCAAGACCTTCAAGGCGACCTGCTTCTCGAGCACCATGTGGGTCGCGAGATAGACAGAGCCCATGCCGCCCTCGCCAAGCTTGCGCTGGATCAGGTAGCGATCCGCGACCTTCGTATTGATCAGCGGGTCTTCGGTCTGCGGAATGTACGAAGTCTTGATCTGGGCCGACACACTCGGTGGCTTGGACGCGGGCGCCGGCGTTCCCGCCGCGGCCACGGGCGTCTGACTCCCCGTCGGGCGATGCGTGCGCCCCGGCGGTGTCCCGATCTGGGTCTTCTTGTCTTCGGCCACCCGGCCCTGATTCTAGCAGCTTGGGGGCCCTACAGGTCGAACCATCATCGATCGGCCAGCCATTCAGAGGCCCGGATCATCGCCGAGCAGACGTGCTGGACGTAGTCGATGCGCACGCCGCGCTCGATCGGACTCGCCGGCATCCCACCGTCTCCCGGCCCGATCACGCCGAAGTCGCCATCGGGACGAATCTGCTGTCCGAGTGCGTATTGCAGCGTGCGCGTGATCTGCTCGCGAATCCGCGGATCGGGATGACCGTGGTGCTCGCCGAGCAGATACGCCGAGATCATCGCTTCGGTGCGCGAGCCCGCGGGTGTGTTGTACGGGGCCACGAACGGCGTGACGTTGTACGAGCCGGCGAGGTCATCCTGCCCGGGGTAATCGCCCGCGCCGGCTTGCTGGGTCCGCAGGAACGCGGCGTACCCGGCGCAAAACTCCCGATACTTGGGCTTCTGCACCGCGGGCCAGATCGCCTCGGCGGCGATGCACGTCCAGTGCTCCTCGAAATATACGAACCCGCCGAGGAAGAAGTCGTACCACCCGACGAGCCAGTCGAGGCCGCGCTCGGCTGCATCCAGATACTGTCGATCGCCGGTGATGAGGTACATCCGCGCGAGCGCGAGGCTCGCCTCGCCCGAGTAATAGAGGAGCTCGGAGTCGTCATCGGGCTTCTTCTGCTTCGCATTGTAGAGGTGGCGAAACGAACCATCGGGACGCTGCATGTACATGATCCACACCGCGAGCTTGTGCGCGAGCGGTAGGTAGCGGTTGTCGCCGGTCGCACGTTGATACTCGACGAGCGCGACGATCGTCAGCGCGGTCGATCCGAGGTGAGCGACGTCCTCGCGCGCATCGAGGACGCAGTCGAACTCCGTGCCGTCGGGGAGCTCGCCCGCGCACGCACCTCCCCTCAGCAAGGTCGCGAGGTGCGCGAACGCACGCTCGATCGGCTCGCGGAGCCACTCCTGCTTCGTGATCCGATACAGCTCGGCGAGGAAGTAGGTCGTGCCTGCATGACGCGGCATCGAGTAGTTGCCCGACGCCGGATCCGTCATCACGCCGGTCGCGAGATCGTGCTCGTAGATGTAGCGACCGGTTGGCGACAGATGCGCGACCAGATAGTGCCCGCCCTCGAGCGCCGCCTCGCGCAACGCCTTCGCGGACAGCGCCGGCGTGGGCGGAATGCCGCGTACGAGCTGGATGGGCGGACCCGCATGATGAGGCGACTCGACGAACGTATCGGTGCGGAATCGATACAGCTCGGTCGCGGCGATCGGTGCGTGCAGTCCCGCGCGCGACCCGACCATCAGCGCGATCCGGCGCAGATCGACACCGATCGCGAAGTCTTGCACGGCATCGGATGGCCGCTTCGTCGACAGCAGCTTCGCCGCGACGAGCTCGTGCGGCAACACGAGCGCCGCGCGACCTCCGACATCCGCGCCGATGCCTTCGTTGCCCGGATCGATCGCGAGCATCTCGCCGATCCCCGGCACTGCGAGTGCGTCGAACAGCCACTGCCCGCCTCCGAGCGGCGCGCGCCCGGTGATGACGTCGACCTGGATCCGCGCGTCCTCCCAACCGGCGAGCTGGACCTCGCGCAAGGCCTTCGCGATCGTGTCCGTCGCGGCCCCGAGGTCGGGTCCAGCGCCGTCGAAGCGCGCGGCGGCGCGACCACCGATCCAGATCGTCACCACGACGGGACCACCGCCGCGATGCAGCGTGCACGGCGGTGACTCGCGATGTTCGACAGCGGCTCGGATCGGCGCCATGATCGCAGCGCGCTCGGTGGCATCGAGCCGCTCGGGAGGCGGGATCCGAAACGCGAAGTACACGCTCGCGGTCGCGCCGATGAACAACACGCTCGGCAAGGTCCACACGAGGACCAGCGCGAGATGTCGCTTCCTCACGCCAGGCCGAACACGCGCCGGCCCGTGCGCGACATCAGGTACTTGATCTGCACGATCGGCAGCAGCGCGACCACCTCGACGATCAGCGCGACCGCGATCAGCGCGAAGCTCGCAGCGGCCTGGCCGAACGCACCGTAGACGCCCGCAAGGAACGCCGCCGACACGAGGATCCGAACGATCAGCACGATCGTCGAGAGCAGGAGCAACGAGCCGGCACCGACCGACGTCCACCACCCGAGCTTTCGGGTTCGTTCGCCGAGGATGCCGAGCATTCCGAGCGCCATCACCTGCGTGCACACCGGAATCGACCACAGGTGGATCTGCGCGCTCGGGAGTCGGTTCGGGATCACCGCGCTGATCACGTACGCGTAACCGACCGCAAACAGCTGCCCAAGGCCGTAATAGATGAATGGCCGGACGTCACGCGTGCGCGACGAAGCACTTGGTAGGGGCGTCACCGCTGGTGTGGGCCCTTCCTTTCGCTTGCGCTTGGCCATCTGCGCGCGATGCTATCGTAAATCAATGATGCCAACGCTCGCCGTGACCCTGACCCATCGCGCTCGGTTCGTTTGGCTGACAGGCGCGCTCGCGGCGACTGCCTTCGCGTTCATCGCGAGCCGGCCGAGGCGTGTCGAGATCCGCCAGCCACTGGACAAGATCGGGCACTGCGTCGAACGTCATGCGCGCCTCGCGCCTGCACCGCTCGACGATGTTCGGCCTCCGGTCGCGGCAGATCTCGTGGCGTACACGAAGGATATGCCGCCAGACGATGGAATCGTCGCGACGATCGACACGAACCTAGGCGCGCTTCACTGCGATCTGTACGTCCACCAGGCACCGATCGCCGTGGCGAACTTCATCGGCCTTGCCACCGGACAGAAGCCTTGGAAGAATCCCGAGACCGGCGCGACCGAGCGCGGCAAGCCGTTCTACGACGGGCTGACACTTCACCGCGTGATTCCGGGCTTCGTGATCCAGGGCGGCGACCCGCGCGGCAACGGCACCGGCGGCCCGGGCTACACCTTCGAGAACGAGATCAGCGCCGACCTCCACTTCAGCCCGGGCATGCTCGCGATGGCAAACAAGGGCGACGTGGCGTCGAACGGCAGCCAGTTCTTCATCACCGAGGGCAGCCCCGGGTGGCTCGACGGACGTCACACGATTTTCGGTCGCTGCCACGAGGTCGATCTGGTCGAGAACCTCGCTCGCGTACCGAGTTACCTCGATCGTCCGAATCAGCCGCTGACGATCGATCACATCACGTTCGCGGCGCCGAAGCCGATCGATGACTAGAAACAGCTCGGCCGCGTGACAGGGTTCGGCGGATCCCTCGACGGCAGCACGCCGCGGAGGTACGTGTACTCGTCGTCGCAGAACACGCCGGGGCCCTGCCCCTGGAGCTCCGCGCGCTCGAGGAACGGCCGATCACCGCCGGCGTCCATCAGCCGATTCGGCGCATCGCCGGAATCGTGGAAGCCATCCATGTACGGATTTGCGAGGCCGAGCGAATGGCCGATCTCGTGCGCGAGCGTGCCGCCGATCAGGTTGCCCATCACGAAGATCGCGCACTGCACCTGCGTCGTTCGATCGCCGCTCGGGCAACTGTCGCCGGTCGTGAGGGCCGTGACGCCACCGGCGAGATCGGCCGACGTGATCGGGCTACCCTCGCGATCCGCGCGGAATGGATCGAACGTCGCATCGAACATGTCGTCGGCGCCCGGCACGCTCTGCGCGAGTGAGCCGGGATGCTTCGAGAACCCCATCAGCGAGCGCACGAAGACGCCGCCGTATCCGGGATAGCCGTCTTGCTGCGTCGTCGCGTTGACGCCGCCGAGCTTGTCGTAGAGCCGAACGTTACCGTTGTCCTTGCCGGGCGAATTGTCGTAGCCGAACAGACCCATGTTGTTCGGATCGACGCCCGTCAGGTCGACGTTCTCGAACAGCGCGAAGTCCGTCGGCGGATCCACGCGGAATTCCACATTGACGCCTTTGTACGCGCGATTGACGACGGCGAGGATCCGATCGCGGAGCTGTTTGGTAACGGCGCGCATGCCGAAGTCACGCAGCTCTTCGACGTAGCCCGCCTCGAAGTGGAGATAGACGACTTGCTTGACCGGTGCGAGATCGAACGTCGCCGGCGAGGACACACCGCGGACGGTGGTCGCGTTGTACGTGACGATCGGCGTGATCGTTCCGGTGAAGTGACCGGTTTCCTTGCGCAGGTCGAGCGCGTGTCCGAGAGCATCGTCGGTGTTGATCACATAGCGAACCAGCCGACCCTCGACGAACTCTGGAATCAGGACCATCTGCGCCTGCGCGGGATTTCCGCCGGTCTTGTTGAACGTGCCCGTGAGCTCGAGCTGTGTGTCCGCGCCGGCTTCGCCACCGACAAAACCGCCGCCGTGGACGAACACGAACTGGCCGAGGCTCGCGGCGGGCGGATCGACCGAGAACACCTGCGAGGTCACGAGCGTGAAGGCGACGCTGGTCGGATCGGCCTTGATCGGCGCGATGCCGGTCTGTGTATTGATGATCGTGACCGTGCCGGTGAACTGCCCGGGCTTGATCCCGGCGAGCTTCGGCGAGAACGGGAACTGAGCCTTCTTCCGCGAGAACGGCTCGACTGCGCCGAGCTGGAGATCCCGAGACGTGATCGGCGTGCATCCACCGCCCGCGTCGGGCATGAAGCAACCTGCGATGCGCGCCGTCGTGGTGCCCTCGTCGCCGCCGAGCAAGAATCCGTCGCCGTCGACCTCGATCTGATCGTTGACGAAGATCACGCCGTCGATGACCGCGGTCGGGGTCGGGGTCAGGCGCTTGCGGAACGACAGATCGATCGTCACCGGATCGCTGCCGTACGTTCGGCCATCGCTGATCGCGACGAACTCGATCGTCGCGGCGCCGTGGAAGTCAACATCACCACCGATGCTGTCGATCTCGCCGCCGTCGACCTTGACGTTCATCGTCGAGAAATCGACGAAGCTCGCGGGCCATTGCACGTCGATATTCGTGCCGCCGGCCTGGCCGACGAGGTGAAGTGTGGCCTGCCCCCATTGATCGTCGACGAACGACTCGCCCGTGACGACGACCTTCGTGCCCGGGATGATCGTGCCCGGGGCGACCTTCGCGAGCGCGAGCCCTTCGAGCCCGGGATCAGGCGCGATCGTGCTCGCACAACCGCCGAACACGATCGTGAGGATGGCGAACCAAGACCGCATCACTGGATCCCAAGCGTAATCCCGTACGTGTTGGTCGATCCATTCCAACCGCGGACGACGACGTAAAAGTCACAACCGGCACCACAGGTCGACGGCGCCGTGAACACCGCGTGCTCGTTCGAGGATGCACCTTGGCCGTGTGCGGTCGTACACGTGCTCGGATCCGCCGGGCTGCACGGCCACAGGTCGTTGCTGTCTCGATAGACATGGAAGTCGAGATCCTGGGTCGACGTGTTCTGCGTAAATGTCAGGTCCATGGTCAGCGTCTCGCCGCTGTACAGCTGGACCTTGTACCAGTCGTCGTCGTTCGGGCAGATCGTGTTCGCGGTCGCCGAGAAGTTCGGGTAGGTCGTGGCGCGCGCCTGACTGTAGGTGTCGTCGTCCTCGTGTGAATCGTCGACGCATGTCGTGTTGCAGCTCTCTGGTTGCGTGTCGTACGACATCAGGTAGTCGCTGCGTGCATGCCCGAAGCCGTTGACCTTCACGTAGTAGGTCGCCGCCCGCAGGCACGTGTTGATCTGCTCGTCGGGATTGTGGCTGGTCGATGCGGTCACGACCGTGCCGTCCGAGTGATAGAGGTGAAGGTCGAGGTCCGTCGCACCGTCGCCTGCGATCTGGAGATCGACGCGCGAATCCGCGGCGACCACGAACTTGTACCAGTCGTCGTTCGCGCGCGTCGTGCTCGTCGTGCTGGGGCAACTGACGAGATCGTAGGTGTTGGGCGTGAGCACCGGGTTGAGCGCGGCCGCGCTGCGCGTGTCGTTGGCTTCCCACGAGTCATCGGCGCAGGCACCGGTCGGCGCTTGGCAGCTACCGCTGACCGGCACGCACTGCTTGGCTTGATTGCCGTCGACCGAGAAGATCGTCGACGACGAGCAGCTGTAACCCGTCGGACAACCGGTGCCGCAGGCCTGCACGCAGTACGAGTCACCCATCGCGCCCATGTACACGCACTCGTTGCCGGTGCCGCATTGAGCGTCTGCCGTGCAGGTCTGGCACAGTCCCGCGGTCGTGGTGCCACCGGCCGTGACGACCATCGAGTAGACCTGTGACTGGGTCGTGTGATCGCACGAGCCCATCGTGTCGTCATCGTCGTCCGCGACGAACACGTAGTAGACCGTCGCGGTCGTGCCGGCATTCGCGGACGCGACCGGATTGGGAATCGAAGCGGAGTACTGACCGTTGGTCGACGTACCGGAGAGCCGCGTCATCGAGAGCTGCGTCATCGTCGTGAGGTTGGGGGTCGCGCCCGGATTGGTCGCCGTGTAGTACAGCAGCGGGTCATTCTTGAGGCCCTTGTCGTCGGTCACCGTCGCGGTCGGCTTGAGATCGAGGCGCGTCGTCTGATTCGCGGCCATGTGCGTGATCGCGGGCGGCGTTCCCGGACAGTTCATGCCCGAGCCGGCGCGCAGCACGATCAGGTAGTTCTTGATCGTCTTGGGGTTCTCCGCGTCGTCCGCCGAGAGGACCAGCGTGTAGCGCTCGTCGGCAGCTTGCGCGCGGGTCGGGCACCAATGCCAGGTCGCGGACTGACCGTCTTGAACCGTCAGCGTCGCGCCTTCGATCAGCGGCTCTTCCTGCGCGATCTTGAGCTGCGGCGTGTCCTGATCATCGAGCACGACATCGAGGTCGAGGCACTCGGTGTGGGACAGGTCGATCGTCGTGCCGGTGCCGAGAGGCTGGCGAAAGATCGGCGCGGTCGCCGAACCGATCGCGGAGCGAACGTTGATGTTGATCGTGACGGTCGTATCGTGGCCGCCATCGGAGACGACGAAGTCGAAGGCATGCTCGCCGACGTCCGCCGCGAGCGGCGTCCAGCGGAATACGCCGGCACCGCTGGGCGACACCGTCACCTGGGCGTGACCGTCGAGATCCTGCAGATCGGGCGCGCGGAAGTCGTAGGTGAGCTTGTCGCCGTCTTTGTCGGTGCCATTGAGATCGATCTTGAGCTCGGTACCGACCTGGGCGACTTGGTCGCTGAGACCGTTCAGCTCGGGAGGGTTGCCGCCGCTGCAGGCTACTGCAGTAGCCAGGGACAGAAGGCCAGTGCCGGTCAGAAGACGTTGGTTGCTGGCGAGTATGGCTAACCTCATGACTGTCCTTCCCGGGCTGATCCGATGGCTGTCGGATACCGGGTATCGAGCAAGGACTGAACCAAGCTCTTGTACGGCGCAGGTCGCAGTTAGCCGACCGATCTCGCCGGGAAACCGCCTTGCGGAACGAGCACTTCCGGTCAGCGCGCGACGGCGGCGTGATCTTCAGCAAGTGCGAAGGCCACCAGACCCTGGGCTACTGGATCCGCCAGGAAGCTCGGGACGTCGGTCTCGGCTTGTGCTGCCAAGATCGTGAGGCCCGCGAGCAC
Source organism: Myxococcales bacterium (assembly GCA_028287115.1). Classification (GTDB taxonomy): domain Bacteria; phylum Myxococcota_A; class Polyangia; order Haliangiales; family Haliangiaceae; genus JABFXX01. Next base: position 9,114 of record JAQBQF010000112.1, on the reverse strand, counting down.
CGAGCCGGACGCGACGAGACCGGCGCGCAGGCCGCTGATTCTGAGGTCTCGCGACAAATCCCGGTGATGGAAGCGCTGGGCATCGATCGCGAGCGCGTACGGCCTGAGCTCGTTCGAGAGACCGGTCGGGATCAGCCGCCGCAACTTCTGGGTCTGCGTCGTGATCGCGGCTTCGTCGAGCCCGAGCGAAGGAAAGTCGGACTGGAACAGCCGCATCAGCGCGACGACGAGCACGCCGAGATCATCAGGGGCGAGCCGCCCAGGAATTGCGAGGGACGCCTGCGCGAGCTTGAGCGCCGAGCCAGCGGCAAACCGGATCCCGCGTGGATCGCCTTGAGCGATCGCGTTACCGAGCACCAGCGAGACCGGGCTCGTCGGCTCGGCGACCATCGCGTACGGCTGCCGGCTCGACACGTAGACGTCGATCTCACCGAAGCCGAGGCCGGTCGCGACCTCCTGCGCGTGTGATGCAACCTGGCTGTCGCGCGCTCGCAGCCTGTCGCCGCGTCCGACGCCATAGGCGCGCAGATCGACGCCGACATGCTTCGCGACGCGGTCGCCCAGCAAGTGGAACATCTGCCGGAGCTCGGTCTGCACGCCGCGCGGGTACAGCGCTTCGTCGGCGTCGGGCTTGAGGAGCAGCGACAGATCGATGCGCGGCTGTTCCGCGAGCAGTTGTTGCTCCGGCTCTCCCGCAGCACCGAGCAACTGCGCGAGCTCCGCTGCCGCGCGTGCGATCGGAAGCGAGCCGTCGACGCCGGCGTTCGCGCGCGCCGCCATCGCTCGAGCGATCACGCGATAGGCGACGGCCTCCTTCGGCTCGACCGCGACGCGCGCGCGCATCGTCCCGGTGACGCGATTCAGGTGGACACGCAACGACGTCGTATCGCCGGCTTCTCGGTAGAACTTGACGAGCTCCGCGAGTGCGTCATCGTTCGTCGGTGCGCCGTCGAGCGCGAGGTTGAGCGCGCGCTCGGCACGCTTCATGTCGCCAAAGCCTTGCTTGAAGATCTTCGCGACGCGCGACAGGTGCACCGCGCGCTTGTCGGGCACCTGCTCTGCCTTGACGAGTCGCTCGCACGCACCGAGCGCGAGCTTCCACTCGCCGGCTTGGGTCGCCAGATCGGCGAGCCGCACGAGCGTGTTCTCGTCGTCGGGTTGATACGTCAGCGCGCGCTGGAACGCCTTGAGCGCCATCTGCAAGTCGCCGAGGCGATCGGCGTAGATCATGCCGAGGCGATAGCAGAGGTTCGTGAGCGTCGCCGGATCGCTGTGGAGCTTCGCGAGCATGATCAGCGCGTCGGCTGCTTCCTGCCAGCTGCCTTGCTCCCACGCGATGTCTGCGACCGCCGCGTGCGCGCGCAGGTCGTTCGGATCCGCGGCGAGGATCTCGCGATAGTGCTGCTTCGCGACGTCTCGCGAGTCGAGGAAGTTGCGGTGGAGCTCGGCGACCGCGCGGTGCAGCTCGATCTTCGGCCGCGGCTCGGTCTCGTAGTCGAGCCGATGGGTCAGCAGGATCGCGAGCTCGTCGTGATTGCCGTCCTCTTCGAGCAGGATCCGCAGCCGCAGGAACGCATCGGAATGGGCCGGGTTCGCTTCGAGCGCGCGGCGGAATGACAGCTGCGCTTGCTCGTTGATCAGCGCCTTGTCCATCAGCACGACGCCGGCGAAATGGTGGAGCTTCGCGCGAACCTCGAGATCGCCGGTGATGCCGGCCTGCCGCGTCGACGCCTCGGCGACGTCGATCCAGAGCTGGCCTTTGAGTGCGGCGTGTCGCCAACCCTCGAGCGCCGGGACGTGACCTGGCAGGACTTGCTCGGCCTTGCCGAACTTCTGTACCGCTGCGTCGATCTGACCGATCTCCGCGAGCGTCTCGCCGGCGCGCGTGAAGAACGCGGCTTGGGTACGCGGATCGCCATCGAAGTACGCCGCGATCTGATCCTCGAGTTGCGCGAGCTCGGTCGACGCACCCGCACGGCGCACGATCGACTCGAGGTAGAGGAGCGCGAGGCGCCGCCGCGGATCGGCGATCAGCGCGGCGCGATAGAGCTCGGTCAGCTCGGCGTCCGGGCGATGATCGCGCTCGGCGAGCACCGCGGTATCCATGATGATCGCGGCGCGATCGCGCGCGAACTCGGCGGAGATCTGCTCGAGCTCGCCGCGGCGCAGCCGGAGCAGCTCGGCGATGTTGTCTGCGATCGAATACTCGCGCTCGAGCCGGTGCAACAAATCGATCCGCGATGGATCGGCCTGCGACGCACTCTCGAGCGCGATCTGTGCCGACGGCGAATCGCCGCGCAGCTCCTTGTCGATGTGCGCGAGCAGCTCGTAGGCCTCGGCCTTGAGATTTGCGTCGCCGGCGGACTCGGCGGTTCGGAGCTGCGCGAGCGCCAGCGCAGCGATCGGCGCGGGCTCGCGCAACTGCGTCGCGACGCGGATCAGCGGAACCGACGCCAGCGGATCGCCGGGCTGCAGCTCGAGAGCTTGTTGGTACAGCGCGACCGCGGCGCCACCGTCGTTCTGGGCGGCAGCGAGGTCGGCATCGCGCACGATCCGAGCGAACTCGTCGCCAACCGCGGAACCCGTCGGAGCGGGCGTATCGCGCCGGATGCGCTTCTGCGGTCCGGTCGCGCGATCGCCGGCGCGGCGACGTGCGGCCGCGAGCAGATCGGGAACGATGCCGAGGCTCGGCAGCGCTTGCTCGACCTCGCGAAGCAATGCGGTGGCCTTCGCCGCATCGCCACTATCGAGCGCGAGTTGCGCCGCACGCAGGCGAAGTGCCGCGCCCTCGGAGGAATCCCCGAGCTGGGTCGCGCGCTCTTCGAGTGCGGTCGCCGCATCCCCGAGCTCGTGGCGGCGAGCGGCAGCCACGACGCGCCACACGGTCAGGCGCGGATCGTCGAGTTGACGCGCGCCGAGGTCACGCAAGATCGTCTCCGCGCGCGCCGGATCGTCGCCGGCCAGCAGGCGGGTTCTGCGCAACCCCAGGCTCGCGGCGGCCCACGGCGACCGCTCGGCGGCCTGTGCGCGCGCGAGGACGTCGGCGAGCACGTCGCGATCACCGAGCCGGTGCGCTAGGACCATCGCGGCCGCGTGTGCGGTCGGGGCTTGCTTGTCGCGCTCGAGCACACGATCCCACGCGCCGAGCGCAGCGACGGTACTCGCCTGGAGCTCGCTGTCGTTCGACTCCGAAGCCGCGCCGACGGCTTCTTCCCACGCAAGCGCGCTGCGCAGTTGCGCGACGTCGCCATCGAGTTGCTCTCCCGGGTTCGCCGCGAGCGACGCGAATAGCTTTGCGCGATCGGTCCAGCGGCCGGCGGCGGCCAGCGATTCGGCGAGCGCCTCCGCGAGTGCGAGCGAGTCAGGCCGCTCGGCGTGGGCGCGCGTCAGCAGCTCGATCGCTGCCTCGAGCTCGCCCTGCCCGATCATCCCGAACGCCGCACGAAGCCGTGATCGATCGCGCTCGACATCAGCGGCGACCGCCAGATCGACCGCGATCGCGAGCTGGGGTGCTTCCGCAGCGACATGCGCGGTTCGCAACTGCGCCGCGGCATAGTCGTCGCCTGGATCGAGCTCGAGCGCGAGGCTCCACAGCTCGGCACCGCGTGCGGGATCGAGCTCGGCGGCTCGCCCCGCCGCGTACGCACGCTCGAAGGCAGGCGCTTGCGAAGCCGCCCAATGGGCGAACGCGGCGCCTTTCACCGCTGGATCCGTACCGGCGTCGGCGGTCTCCGCGCCGATCCGTGCCACCAGCGGGTCCGCAGGCACGAGCTTCATCGCCAGCTGAGCGGCTGCCGCGGCGGTCTCGCCGGACGTCGAGCCTTGCGCGCGGAGCGCCATCGCGGCCGCGGTGATCGGATCGATGGTCTCGATCTGATGAGCGAGATCGAGCAGCGCACGTGCCGCGACTTCGCCATCGCCTTGCTGGGCCGCTTGTCGCACGGCACCGAGTCGCGCTGCGAGCGCACCCGGATCGGAATCGGCGGCCGCCGCAAACCATGTCGCGGCTCCCGCCGTGTCGTTGTTGTGAGCCGCGAGCATCGCGCGCGCGGATTGCACCGAGGCGCGGAGCTCGTTGTCGGTCACCGCGTGAGCGAGCTGCTCGAGGCCCGATCCGAACTCGTCGGCGCGCCCGTCGAGAAACGCCAGCTCGAGCTGCGCGAGCAACGCGCGCACATCCGACGGAGCGTGATCGAGAATCTCACCGGCCGCGACGCGCGCGAGATCGTGCTCGCCACTCGCGAGCAACAGATCGATCCGGTAGTGACCGAGTGGACGCCGTTCGAGCGCACCCGCGACCGCGATCTCCGCGTCGAGTTGGCGCGTCGCCTCGGACAGATCGCTGCTCGAGCGCGCGATCCGGCGCAGCCCGCGCAGGGCCGCCGTCGCGCGAGGATCGGCGAGCAGCGCTGCATCGTAGTGCGACCGGGCTCGCTCGTTATCGCCGAGCCTCTCGCACAGCCGCCCGGCCTCGACACGCAGCGCCGCAGAGGCCGCGCTGTCGTCGACGGTCGCGACCTCTCTCTCGTATACGAGGAGCGACGTCGCGAAATCCTCGTCGAGCTGCGAGCTCGGGAACGGCTGTAGCTGCTCCGGCCACGGGCTATCGGCACCGATCGCCTCGAGATCGATCGACGGCTCGACGTCCGGGCTCTCGGTGACGTAGTCGGGAACCGGCGTCGCGAGCCGCACCGAACGCGGCGGCTGAGCGGGAGCCTGCATCCCGAGCAGCGTGTGCGACGCCTGCTTATCGAGCCCCGCTTGCTGCGCGGCCTCCGCCAGCTGACCGAGCGGAGGCACCGACGTCGGAGTCTTGACGCGTGGATAGAGATCCACGAGCGCCGGCGGGCGCTGCGAACCGCGCCCCGGATCGACGAGGGTCGGCAAGCCGCGAGGCGCTTCGTCCGGAACTTCGTCGGCGATCGTCCGCATGTTGCGCGGCGAGCTCATCACCGTCTCGAGCGAGCGATCGTGGACCTCTTCGAGCGAGTCGGCCCGAGCCGGAATCGGCTGCGCGTGATCGAGAGCGCCGAGCGCATCGATCGCTTCGTCCTCGTGCTGATCGTCGAGGTCTTCGGCGGCGACGATCGCGACCGACGAGACCTCTTCGATCGCGGCATCGAAGCCCTCGGGCTCGGGCTCGCGCTCGCTGCGCGGCGTCGACGGACGGCGGCGTGGGATCGCTGGCTCGGGCGGCAGCAGATCATCCGTGGCACCGACCGCCGCCGCGACGTCCGAGAAGTCGTCCTCGGTCGAGGTGATCGGGACCGGAACTGGATTGCTGCGGGCGTCGATGTCGCTGATCTGCGCGGAGGGGACCGACGCCGAGGTTCGAATCGGAACGCCGGGCGCCGGCGTGCGGCGGACGACGTGCATCGTCGCGCGGCGGCCGGTCGCGACCGGCTCGGGGGCCGCGACCTGCTGCGGAGCCGGGGCAGCGGCTTGCACCACGGAATCGCCGCCGATCTCGATCTCGTAATCGTCCTCGGGCGGCGCCAACATCGGCGGCGGCGCGGTCGGCGCTTTGTGGCGCGCCTCGTGGCGCGACTGCAGCGCGTTTCGCTCCATCTCTTCGACGTTGGCGATCTTCGTGTTCTCTTCGCCGAAGTCGTTCGGAAGGTCGTATCCCGGTGGCGGTTTCTGAATCGGGATCGAGACCGGAGTCCGACGGATGATCGCCGGTCCACGCGACATCGTCCTCGCGATCGCGATCGGCGGCGCCGTCGGCTGCCGCGTGATCGGGGCGCGGACCCTCGGAGCCGCCGAGGGCGGCGGCGGGGCTACCGGATCCTCGGGGAAGGACAGATCCTCGTCGTATGCCTTCGCGTTCGGACGCGATGCGGACGTGTAGACCTCTTCTTCATCGATCGGGTCGAGGGTCGAGGGTCGCTCGTATCCCTTGCGCTCGATCTGCGTCAGCCGTGTCTCGTCGCCCTCGACCTCATCGTCGAACGTGAGTGGCGGCGGTTGCGTGACCGGCCGACTGCCGAGCATTTCTCCAAGCGCCGCCGGTGCACCCTCGGCGCCGACATCCGAGAAGTCGGTCTCGCCCGGATCGGCGTCAAACGTGTCCGAATTGGCGCGCGCCGTTGCTCGCGGAGCGGGCGGCGGATCGATCGCAAGCTGTGCGTCTCGCCGCTCGTCGAGCTGCATCTCGTGTTCGAGATCGACGCCGCGCAGATCCTCGAGCGTATGGCTCGCTTCGGGCTGCGCGGGCTCGGGTGCCGGCGCCGCGACGGGAGCCGGCGCAGCAACCGGAGCCGGCGTCGGCCACGCCATCACCGGTTCGCTCGCGGGCGCACCGCCCTCGTCACCGCCGTGAAGCGCGTCGAACGTGCTGTCCCACGCGTCGAGCTCGGACGACAGCTCCTCGTCACCGAGGAACGGCTTGGGTGGCTTTGTGGGTTTGTCCGCCATCGCTACCTGGATCCCTTGAGCGCGACACCGAGCTTGTCGCGCAGCTTGAGATAGTCCTCGGACACCGACCACGCCACGAGATCGAGCGCGGGCGCGCTATCGGTCAGCGCCCGTCCGCCGGTCCCGACGTCGAGCAGCGAGAGCACCACGGCAAGGTCCCCTGCCCATAAAAGGCCCGCCCGGTGGCCCACGGCGAGCGCGTTCCGGCGAAGCCCGTCGATATCCGACAGCTCCGCATTGCGCTGGACGAGCTGTTGCACCGTCGCCTTGGCTTTGCGGCTCATCTCCTTCTTCAGGATCTTCGCGCGGTCGGCGATGCTCGTGTCGTCGCCCACGACGCTCTCCGCGAGGACGGGCGGAATCGCCGCATCGACGGCGCGCAACGCGGCGGCGATCGTCCAGCCGAGCTCGACATCGCGCAGCTCCGGCAACGTTGCGACGCCTTCGGCGATCGTCGCGATGCTGCGGCCGAGCAAGAATCGTTGTTGTGGCCCAGAACCGGCCGCGACATCGGCGCCGAGGCACAGGATCGGCGTCTCGGCGGCGAACGCGCGCGCGATACCGCTGCGCCCTGCGCTGATATAGATCTCGAGGTCTTCGATGCCGAAGTTCGCGAGCGCGACGGCGAGCGCCGTGTACTTGTCGCCGAGCTTCTTCACCGCGATCTTGTCACCGCGCGCAAATCCGAGCTTGCCCGGATCGACACCGGTCGCGATCTGAACCGACGGTGCGATCGCGCGCCACAGCTCGGCGAGCGGTCCCCCAAGTGCGCCGCGCAGGGCGGCTCGCGAAGACTCGTCGACTTTGATGCGACCGGGTCCTTTGAGGAGCTGCCTGCCCTGCGCCAGGACCTGCCGCTGATCGATCGATGGCGTCGCGAGCGCTTCGACAGCACACAGTGCGGTCCATCGCGCGTCGACATCGGCTTCCCACGCGTTCACTTGCGCGAGGCGCTCGTACAACATGCCGCGACTCGGGCTCTGCGCGATCGAAGCGCGGAGGCTCTGCGCGGTGGAGGTCAAGACCTGTGCACGCGAGTCGGGCTGAAGCAGATCGGCGAGCTCGCGAATCACGTCGAGGTTCAGGGGATCGAGCGCGCGCGCGCGATCCAATGCCAACCGCGCGCTCGTGCGATCGCCGAGCCGATCGCGGAGCATGAGGCCGAGCCGAAGCTCCTCACGCGCCTTCTCCTGCGGTGTCGGACGGAGCCGCGCGAGCGACCGCAGCTCGCGTGTCGCGCGATCCCAATCGTTCGTGCGCAGACACAGTCCGAGCAGGCGCTCGCGAAGCTGCACGTCCTCCGGATTCGCCTCGACGATGTGCTCGAGCTGCTCGATCGCACCTGCTACATCGTCGGTGTTCTCCGACAGCACTTGCGCGAGCTGTTGCTCGATCTGGGCGCGGCGAGGTGCGCGCGTCTCGGCCTTGAGATAGCGCCGCCACAATTTGACCGCGCCATCGACATCGCCCGCATTGATCGCGAGATCGGCGCGGAACCGGAGCGCCTCGACATTATCCGGCATGCGATCGAGGAGCGCATCGAGATCCGCCATCGCCGCGGCGGTGTCTTGCAGACCGTGCAGCACGGTCGCGCGCTCGAGGAGCAGCGGCACGAGCCGCGTCTCCGCACCGGCCTGGGGCTCCGACTCGACCCAGGTCAGTCGGTCGGTGATCGCGGTGATGAGCCCGCGGACATCGGCGCGCTCGCGCAACAACTCGAGCAAGCGTTCGTGCTCCGGCGCGCCGCGCTCGATCGAGACGATTCGCTTGTAGGTCGCGAGGGCGTGGTCGGTGTTGCGCTGGAGGCCGGGGGTGTCGAAGACACTCGCTGCGTCGCGCAGCATCTGGAGCTTCGCGGTGCGATCGCCGATCTCGCGCGCGAGCTGATAGCTCGCCTGTGCCCACGTCGTCTTATCGCTGACGCGATGGGCCATCCGGCGCAGGGACGCGAGCGCGCGCAGGTCGTTCGGCTGCGTCTTGAGCACCGCGGCGACGACGGACACGGCCTCTCGCATGCGCCCCGCGAGCTCGAGAGCTTCCGCGCGATCGAGCTCCCAGGTCGCGCGTGCGGCCGGATCATCGGCGAGCGCACTGCGCATCTCGAGGATCTCGGCGCGTGCGAGCAGCGGATCGACTGCTGCGAATGGATCGGCCGCATCGACTTGCGGCGCGGCGGTTGTCTCTGCGACGACGAGCAACGCGCTCGCATCGTCGGGCGCGGCAGTCCGTGCGGCTGCGACGCGCTGATTTGCGAGATCGATGTCACCGTTCGCGGCCGCCATGGCAGCGGCGCGGAGCAGCAGCGCGGCGGCGGCTTCCGGCATCTGCACCGAAGCGGCAAGACCTTCGTACGCCTGCGCCAGCTGCGTCGGATCGGCGCGCTTGGCGGCGACCAGGGCCGCACCGAGCTGCGCACCGCGGCGCGTCGGCTCGAGCGAGATCGCGGCCTCGAACGACTGTGCCGCGCGCTCGAGATCCTCGAGGACGAGGGCGTAGAGCCAACCGCTGTCCTCGGCGAGCGCGGCGCCGAGGCGTGTATCGGTCGTGCGGCCGGCAAGCGCCGCGGTCGACTCGACGCGCATCACCGTGTCGCCCCGTGCCGCTGCGAGATCGCCCAGTGCGAGCGCCGCGGTGGTCGCCGCGACGGATGACTCCTCGCTCGTCATCAGCGACCGATAGCGCTCGGCCGCTTCATCG
>JAQBQF010000071.1 GCA_028287115.1 Myxococcales bacterium | reverse complement strand
CTCGTCGTCCTGGGTCCCTCATTCGTCTACCGCGGTGACATGATGTGCATCGTGCCGCGCATGTAGGAATTTCCGGACACCGTACCCGAGAGGCTTATCCCGCTCGCAGTCAGCATCGGATGCATCGTGATGGGTGGACTCTATGGCGTGCGATTTCGTGCGGTGCTCACCGCCGTCCAACATCGCAATTCGGTAAACGCGTGGCATCTGCGCCAGCTCCTGCCGATGGCCGCAGAGTCGGCGACGACGCTGAAATCGGGCCCGATTACACAGCGCTGATCGCATCCGCAGATGCCCCCCAATGCCAATCGCGCAGCGGTTCACATGTCCGCTAGCGATGAGACGGATCCAGGCAAGGCGCGGTGCAACCGAATCGGCTCGAGGGGCGATTCGTGTCGGCAGGCGCGCTGACGATCAGGGAACGGTGTCCCCAACATAAGGCGGGTCTCGCCGAGCCGCGCGTTGAACGATCGTCGACCCGACCTAGACTCGATGATGACCCTCTCGCGCCGCAGGTTTCTCGCCGCAACCACGCTCGCGGCGTGCGCTCCGAAGAGCGTCGGTCCGCACGCGGCGAGTGATCCGCCGAGGCCGCCGGCGAGCGAGCACGGCCCTCCCGATCTCGGCGACGTGCCGCTCGCGATGAAAGGTCCGCTCCCGCGACGTCCGCTCGGCAAGACCGGCGTCGAGCTTGCGCTCCTCGGCCTCGGTGGTTACCACCTCGGAACTCTCCCGACCGTCGATGACGCGAAGCGACTGGTCCACGAAGCGCTCGATCACGGCATCGAATTTTTCGATTGCGCGTGGGAGTACCACGGCGGCAAGAGCGAGGACTGGCTCGGTCAGGCGCTCGTCGATCGCCGCGACAAAGCATTCGTGATGACCAAGGTCTGCACCCACGGTCGCGGCGCCGACACCGCGATGAAGATGCTCGAGGACTCGCTGCGCCGGCTCCGCACCGATCACCTCGATCTATGGCAAGTTCACGAGGTCATCTACCAGAACGAGCCCGAGCTCTACGCGCAACGCGGCAGTGTCACCGAGGCGATGGAGCGCGCGAAGCAGCAAGGCAAGGTGCGGTTCGTCGGCTTCACAGGGCACAAGTCTCCCGACATGCACCTCGACATGCTCGCGCACGGCTTTCCGTGGGACGCCGTGCAGATGCCGCTCAACGCGTTCGACGGCACCGGCTTCCGCAGCTTCGAGCAGCGCGTGCTTCCCGAGCTGCGCAACCGAGGCATCGCGCCGATCGGCATGAAGGCGATGAGCGGCGAAGGCGAAGCCATCAAACGCGGCGCGCTCACGCCGGCAGAGGCGCTCGGCTACACGATGAGCCTCCCGATCTCGATCCTGATCAGCGGCATCGACTCGCTCGCCGTCCTCCACCAGAACCTCAACCTCGCGGGTGGCTTCGAGCCATTTGCCGAGCGCGAGCTCGCGCGGATCCGCGCCAAGGCCGCGATCTACGCCGGCGACGGCCGGTTCGAGCTGTTCAAGACCACCGCGAAGTACGACGGCGACGTAGGCCGGCAGCAGCACGGATTTCCGAATCACGATCAGCTCGGCGGCTGAACGTGTCCGTTCGTTCGTTTGTCAGCCGCTTCATGACCTTTCGCCAAGGTGCGATGCTCGAGCCGAATGAATGGAGTCACGCTCCGCGGGAATGCTCGGCCGGTCGCGATGAGCGCGCTTGCCGAACAGGTCAGCGCCTGGCCGCGTCTCTATATCGAGCTCATGGCGCATTGGGGCCCGGGCGTTCTGTGCGGTGTGTTCGAGCTACCGGATCCGACATCGCCCGAGTTCGGTGTCCTCCAGAACAAGCTGCGTGTTCAGGGAGTCGCGCTGCGAGGGTCCGGTCACTGGGCAACGCTTGGCGATCGAGAGCTCGGCGGAGGCGTCGTCCTCGGCGTCGATCGGCATGGGCTCGCGGCGGTCGCACTGACGCCGGACAACGTGGTGCTCCTGCACCCGCGTGGACACGTGCTTCCGATCGGCACGTTCGATCGACTCATCCCGTTCGTCCTCGATCGAGGGCTGACACACTCGTTTCTCGTTGACTACAAACTGAGCTCGTTGCTCGTCGACGACGAAACGGATGCGCTCGACCTCGGAGCCCCTGCCCTGTACATCGCCCAGCCGGGTCTCGCACGCCGAGCGTTCCTCGATGCACTCGCAGCGCGTGACGAAGCCGCCGCCGACTCGAACTTTGCAGAGCTACTAACCACCGAAGTTGCACTCTATGCGTTACTCGAGTTGCTCGAGCTTCTTGGTGGACCGCGTGGCGCGAGCGTCACGCCGGAGCTCCGCGCGACCTACGCCGAACAGTGCTACCGAATGGCCAAGCGCCGAGCTCCCGCACTCCTGGTCGATGTTCCGATCCGCGAGATCAAGCGCGTGCTCGCCGGAGGCAGCGAGCTCTCGCCCGAGCTCGTCAAATCCCTCACAGTTCTTCAGCCTCCAGCCGGCATCTTCGTCGGCGAGATCGATCCGAGGGAAGCCGCCCTGCTCGACTCGCTCGTGGCCGAGCCCGATGATCCCGCGACGCGCTTGGTCTATGCCGATCACCTCGAGGAGCGCGGCGACGTCGCGCGCGCCGATGCCGTCCGCGCGGAGATCCTGCACGGCCCGCTCACCGATGCGGAGAAGCGCGGATTTCTCGCCTCTCCAAATCGACCCACGCTCGACAGTGCTGCGCAGCTTCGCGATCACGCTGCACGCTGGCACGCCGAAGATCCCGCGACCTCGATCGATCCGCTGCTCGACCGGATTCACAAGCTGCATCCGATCGCGCGCCACGGCTACGCGCTCTTGCGCTCGCAGCTGAGTCCTTGGGGCGGTGACACCGAAGTCGACGGACACCTGGCGCGAGAGATCGCGGATGCGTGGCCGCAGATCGTTCTCGGGTTGCGCGGAGCCGCATACGCGAGAGCGTTACAGCTCCTGATCGACGGCGCCGTCCACGAGGCCGCTCCTTTCCTGATGTCGCTACTGCGTCATCCCTCACCGGGCGACGAGCCCGCGACCCATCGTTCGATCGCGGATGCCTACGTGCACCTCGCCGACGTCGGCGCGGACCTCGTCGAAGAATGGCTGCCTTACTTGGCAGGCGATGCCCCTGTCTTGCCGATCCATGCCCCTCGCGACAGCGCGCTCGGCCCGACACTGCTCCGCGAGGTCGCGTTCTGCTTGCTTCAAAACGCCGGCGGCGATGAACGCGTGTTCACGGCGTTCATCGAGCATTTTTGCGCAGCACATCCGTATTCCGAGCACGCACTCAAGAAGCGCCGCGACGACCCTCGGGTGATCGCGATGTTGCGTGAGGTCCTTGCACGCGAGGAGAAGCGTTCACTTCGTGATGGCAAGCACGTCACGTACTCGCCTTGTTATGGCCACAGCGCCCGCTTCCTCGCGCGGCTCGGGGACGAACATGGAAAACAAGCAGCGGACCGATACAAGCGCTTTGCACGATGGGGGCAGTCTCGCGATCGAGACCGGGACATGTGACGAACGGCGCGGCGTTGCGCGGCCTCGACGTCACCACGCTCGATCGCGAGCTCGAGTTACTTGGTGCGGCCGTGTCTCTGCGGGATGGAACGTCAGCGGCCGCACAAGACGCGCAGGCTGTCACGGGCACCTGATAGGGGTTGCCGTAGGCGCATCGCGACTCGGTCATAAAACCTGACAGAACGCTGTCACTTTGGGGCTCCATCCTCGCGTTATGGAAAAGCAACATCAAGGCAGCTGCCATTGCGGTGCGGTCAAGTTCACGGTCGTCATGGACGCCACGAAGGGCACGCGCTGCAACTGCAGCATCTGCACGAAGCTCGCGACCGTGGGAGGCCGCGCGAAGCTCGGCTCGCTCGCGGTCACCGGCGCGTCGAACCTCGCGTTCTACGAGTGGGGCAGCAAGGTCGCGAAGCGCTACTTCTGCAAGACGTGCGGCGTGCACCTCTATGGTGCGGGTCACCTCGCGGAGCTCGGCGGCGACTTCCTGTCGATCAACATGAACGCGCTCGACGACGTCGATCCGAACGTCCTGCCGCTCGGTCACTGGGACGGTCGCCACGATAACTGGCAGTCCGGCATGCACGAGCAACCGTGGCCGATCTTCAGGACCTGATCGGAGCTTCGGCGGCGTTTCGCTCTTCGAGATGAGTCCTTCACGACGTCGCGACAAGTCGGAGAGAACATTCCGCTCGCATGGCCTCGCGAGTGATCGGCTCGCGCGATGCTGCGTTCGCGAGAAACGCTGGGTCGCCGCGCCGGTGGCATTCGCGATGCAGTCGCTATCGCTCAGTGGATGCGCGTATGGCCGATCACTACGAGTCGTTCGAGCCGATGGCACAGTTCGCAGTCGCCGAGCAGATGATGTATGCGGCGCTGTTGAAGGCGATCGACGACGGTGTGCCGCAGGACCGCGCCTCCGTGTTGGTCAACGAGAATTTCGGTCGCGAGATTCTCGCCGACGCGCAGCCGCGGGGCTACACGCGTGCGCCTGTGGCTAGAAGTGGCCGCGCGTGACGGAAGGAGAGCGCAGATGAAAATCGGCATGATCGGACTCGGTCGCATGGGCGCGAACATGGCGCTCAGAATTCTCGGCGCGCACCACCAGGTGGTCGCGTTCAATCGTCATCGCGAGCGTACCGAGCCACTCGTGAACCAGGGCGCCCTCGGCGCTACGACGCTCGAAGAATTGGTCGCGCAACTCGAGCCGCCTCGCGCGATCTGGTTGATGGTGCCGGCGGCGGCGGTCGATGAGATGATCGCGGCGCTCCGCCCATTGCTCGGTCGGGGCGACGTCATCATCGATGGCGGGAATTCGCATTATCACGACGACATTCGCCGCGCGAAGGCGCTCGCAGCGGACGG
>JAQBQF010000337.1 GCA_028287115.1 Myxococcales bacterium | reverse complement strand
CTCGATAGGTCTGCAGGTCCTCGAACACCGTGGCGGCTCGCTGCAGCTCCTCGGCGAGCCGATGCCGAGCTTCTCGTTTCAGGATCAATGCGACGCTGCCGATCGTCGCTGCCAAGATGGCGGCGATTACCAACGAAAAGCCGAGGAGCAAGGCGGTTCGGAAGCGCATGTCCCCTCAGTTCACAGGCTCGGCCAACATCGTCACTGGAAGACCAGGACGTTGGCCGTTCGAGCTGGTTCGCTTGAACGAGATCTCCGCTTTGACCAAGATCTGTTCCCTCGGTTCGGGCAACCCGAGTGCGGTCGCGAGCGCGGGTGAGATCGGCCGGCTGAACAATTCGGCGACGAGCCGGCCACCTGCCTTCGTCGTCCACGCGAAGGTCTCGCGACGTTTCTCCTGTGCTTTGAGCCGCGTATCGGATTTGACCCGTCGAGCTGCGTAGAATGGCACTTCGTTGCCGTGATCGTCGACGAGGACTCTGCTGTACAGGCGCTCGGCCCGATCCTCCTCGTGGAGGTCAGCCTCGTTCAAGATCCGTAGTCGCAGTACGAGCTCGTGCCCGGGTAGCCCGCTGGGCGCGTGATGACCCACCTTGAGGTTGTCGACGACGCTCGTGACCAGTAGTTGTTCCGGTGAGCTCGAAATCGTGACGGAAACCGTGATCGCTCCCGCGACTTGTTGTGCATTGTCGTTCAGACCGTGATCGTGGACGTTCGGACGCATCCGGGACCCCACGGCCACATGTCTGGGTCTGCCGGGCATATGGCACTCCTGACAGTCGACCCCGCGGGCAGCATAGGGGCTTGCCAGCCATTCTTGGTATTCGGTGAACACCGGCAAGTCAACGCCCGAGGGCGTCGTGAGCAGCAAGTGATGGCACGCGCCACAGAACTGCGACTTCGCGTGCAGGGGTGAACACCCCATCTTGTGAAAATACTGGTTACGAGCATCGCAGAGTGGCCCGAACATGACGTTGTCATCGAACTGCGGTGAAAACATGGAGCTGGTCTTCTGGACCTCGACCTTGTCGATCCTGTGACACACCAGGCACGTGACGCCCTCCTTCGCGATTCGAGCGTCGTTGGTGATCGCCTGCATCGGCTCGTGACAACGCTCGCACCCCTCACTACCGTGGGCACGCATGGCCAGGTAGAGCGGTGTCGAAGACGCAACCGAGTGCGCACCCGATGCCCACTGCTTCTCGGTCGCCGCGTGGCATTGGCCGCATCGGACCGACGAAAACACGAACCCTCTGGCGCTATCGATCGTCGCGGTGTGCTCGGCTGCCGCACTACCCGCACTCGGAAGGTTGGCATCTGCGGGTGGTGCGGTTCCCGGCGCCGCGTCGCGTGGAGATCCATCCGAGCTCGCGCCACTGACCCGCGGATGAGAGACGGCATTATCGTCGCAGGCGAGCATGCTGATCATCAACAGACCAACGCACGTCGTTACGAGTGGATCATTTGTATCTGCCATACGGGCTGCCGTCTTTACGCGCGTGCGTATCGACCTCGCCGTTGCGGGTGGCGGCGACGTTCACCACAACCCTCTCGCCCGCTTTGACCGCCACGGAGCCAATGTGCTCGCGCAGATCAGCACGCCATATGCCGTACGAAAGTGCCCCGGGAGGGACGCCTGTGATTTGAAACGTGCCGTCAGCCTTCGTGTACGCGTAATACGCGTTGTCGAGCACCTTGATCTTGGCCTTCATCTGCGGATGGATGTTGCAGAACACGTTGACGGTGCCGGGTTCCGTGAACTCCACGGTCTTGCTCGATCCGCTCTTGTACAAACCAAGATCAAAGCGTGAAGCTTCAGAGAGCGAGAAGACGTTGTGAAAGACCTTATCGTCGTTCGGGAAATCGACCTTGGTTCCCTTCACCACCACGGTCTGGCTCGGCGTGAACTTCTGGTTGTTCTGGTGGATCTCGACCGAAGGCATGGGAGCGGGAGAGGTCGTCTTCGTTTTTGGGACAGAGACCAGATATACAACGACGCCGCCGAGAGGCAGGCCCGACCCTGAGAGCGTCACCGTTCCGGCGATGACTCCACCCACAACCGACCCTTTGATTGGAGTCGCTCTGGCTACGAGCTTGATCGGGTCCGGTCGCTTGATCGGGTCGGGCGGCTTGATCGGGTCGGGCGGCTTGACGAGAACGTCTCGGGCTCGTGCTGCCGCGACCGCGACCTTGGCATCGGTCGCCGCTTGAGCTGCCACATCGGCCGACTGAGCGGCCGTGACTTGAGCGGCTGCGATCTCCCGATGAAGTTGCGCGATGATCCCGGCGAGCTCGGTCAGCTTGGTTTCGAGCTCAGCCGTCTTGCGCGCCGACTCGTTCTGCGTCGCGACGAGCGTCTGGAATCCTGGATCGGACTTGAGCGGCCGGGTACAGCCCACCAGCGACGCCAACACCACCATCAGTCCGACCCGACCCATCGACGCAGCATACGTTCCGGGAATGGACACCGTCAAGGCGTTCGATTGGCTACGGCGTGCACTGCGGCGGCGTGTCCAGCGCACACGGCAGATCCGCCGTCGTGTATACCGGCCCTGGCTTGGCGGTGTTCACGAGTAGTGCACTGTCTGGATATTTAGTCGCAGTGAGGGTCTTCAAGAACGTGACGAGATCCGCCTTCTCGTCGACCGTCAGATGTAGAGGCAGTATCAGCATGTCTTTGACACCACTGAACCCCGAGTCGTCTCCACCGCGGTCGTAAAACTCGACGACGTCCTCGAGCGTCAGAGACTGCCCGGCGTGGAAATACGGCGCGGTATGCTCGACGTTGCGAAGCCCTACCGTATGGAACTGCCCGATCTGATCGTCAGCCTGAACAACGCCCGTGTAGTCGAAGAAGGCTGGAGCATCGCTGTACATTCCGTTCGAGCTAAACGCATACGTTGTTGGACCACCCCAGGGATGCGTGAACGCACCGTAGCGACCCACATCAGGCACGCCGAATCCCGCGTTCATCGGATCCGGTAGGAGCGCCGCAATGTTGCCACTCTGCGCGATCCCGGTGTTGTGGAACTTGTCGTCGCTGAATGACGGGCCCGTATGGCAAGCGATGCAGTTCGCCTTGCCGATGAAGAGAAGTAGACCACGCTTCGCCGCGGCGCTGATCGCTGTCAAGTCACCCGCGACATAGGAATCGAACGGCGAGGTCGGAGTCACGAGCTTGCGAACGTAGGCCTCCAGGAACTTGCCCCAGTTGACCAGGATCCGATTCACGATCACTTGATCCGCGGGCGCCATCGCTGCCCATGCGTCTTTCTTCGTCTGGAGGTGGGAGAACGGCCCCGCATCGATCGGGAACCGCGCAGCCCCGGGATCGTTGAGATCGAGGGCGCTCGGCAATGGAGGACTATTTGGATCACCGTCGGTAATCGCGTTGTATGCGTCGCGATATTTCGCATAGATCATGTGGGCGATGTGCACGCGCGAAGCACGCGCAGCGCCTTCGCTGTTCGGGACGTTGGCCCAGATCGTATCCCGCCGACCATCCCAGAAGTTCCAGCGCAAGTAGACCGGATTGTTCATCAACGTCGGCGAATTGCGCTTGAACCAGCCGATAACGGCCATCGTCAGGCTGTTCGGCATCGAGCTGGTCTGGATGAAGTAATTCTTTGGATCATGGCAGCTCACGCAACCGTGGAGCTCGATCTGGCAACAGGTTCCGATCTGTCCGTGGTCGACCGTTCCCCTGAAGATCGCCCCGGTGTAGTTCGTCTCGAAGAACAACTTCTGGCCGAGCCATGCCGCCGCTCCGTCGTCCGCATAACGGTTCGTCGGATTCGCCGGCGGCGCCGGCAGCGGCGACAGCATGTTGACCTTGTCCCACTCGGCGGGCGTAAACACGCCATCGATCAGGCCATTTCCCGGGCCAGTTCCCGGATCGTCGCTACAACCGCCGACGACGGCGAGAAGCCCCATCATGATCCAGATCTTACCCGCGAGCATGTTTCCCATGTTGCCCCCTTCTTGCGCGCGGTAGCGCGCGTCAGATGAGCGACCACCCCGCGGTCACTCCATGACAATCATCTCACTCTATCTGAAATCGTCGTCCTGTTGCAAGGACTGAAGCCCAGCAGCGATGTTACCACTTGATGACCATGGAGCTGGTGACGACATCATTCGGGAACTGAGGCTGACCACCGAGCTCCCGGATGGTCGTGTATTCGGCCTTGACGATGACGTTCGTTCCGATCTCAGATCGAATGCCAACTGTCGCGCGTGCCAAGTCGGAGATATAGGCGAAATTGACGCCAGAACGATGCAGCGCGCTGCGCCAGTCGATGCGCGTATATGGCATGAGCCAGTTGTTCAGGAGATAGCCGATCTGTCCGTACGCACCCTTATACCGTAGGCAATCGGCGACTCCGCACCGAGGCCCTCCCACCTCGGTCTGTCCCTCGAAATTGCCCTGAACGAACTCGCCGCTGAAATCGAGTCCGTTCAGATTGGTGAGGTGAATATCGACACCGGCATGCCAGTGCGTCACAGAGTTCTTCGTCTGAAAATCTTGCGAGCCGTAGGAACCGGAAGCGCCGATCTCGAGGCCACTGCCGAAGGGAAGGCTGTAGGAGAGCCGGCCTGAGACTGTCTTGGACGTGTTGTCGTCGATCTCGCTGCCAAACGGAAACTGCTCGGCGACCGAGCTGCCGTTTGTGAGCGCAATCATGAATGTGAGTGCGTCACCGAACAGTTGGGCCCGAGCCTTCACACCGAGCGGGCGGCCGCACGTATATCGGCAGACCAGCGACGGACTAACGGCGATCCGGTCCGGCGACTCCTGTCCTCGATACTCGATACCGAGGACCGAATCGATCTTACCAGCATACAGCGTAAGCTTGCCTATCGTGCTCAGGGGATGAATGTACTCGCCGTACGCGAGCTTGATGTCCACGAAGTCTCCTAGCCCGACGCCAGGCTTGGACACGTTTCGCGCGCGTGGCAGGAAGTCGATGACTGACGTTACTGACAATCGCTCGGTAGCGACGGCTAGGAAAGCGACCTGGAAGTTGTTGACGATGAACGAGAGCTTCCCGTGATTGCCGATTGGATTGAACGTCACCGCGCGCGAGTCGCCGGTATCAGCGGGGTCGCCACGCGAGTTGATCGTCGTTGACAACGGATCGCCGAGGAAGATCCAGGTGTCCGGTACGCCTCCACCGTCGGCAATCGGTGTGTCGATTCCGTACGGAGTATGATATCCAAGGCTGGCGGCAGTCTTGATCCCACTGCCATCATTACTCCGTACTGTAAACATGCCGAAGTCGAGATACCCGGTGACGCGACTGCGGAGCGGTTGCAGCACATCGACCTGCTTCTGCAGCGCGGCTTGATCGCGCCGGATCCGATTCAGCTCGGCATGCAATTCTGCGTTATCGGCGGCGAGCTGTTCGGCGTCCGGATGGGCTCGTTCCTCTGCCGCGGTTGCTGCCTCGACGGGCGTCGGCACGGCCGCGGCAGGTCCCGTCGGAGTCGACTGCGCGAGCAGCGGGCGCGCGAATAACAGTATGACCATGACGCCGCGGCCCGACCCATGAACCCTCACAATCTCATGTTGGAGGTCCACTAAAAGAAAGTCAACTCGAGGGCCAGGCAACATCCTCGGGCCTCGAACCATTCGATCGGATTCGGATCAATGTCAGTGTGACGATCGAGCGCAAACCTTCGGTCCGAGCCCGGCCACGCGCGCAGGGCACTATATCCCGGTGGCCGGCGTCATTGAATATCGAGGGTCACAACGCGTAATCATGTGACCCATCATGATGATCAAAAACACCCTCGGCCGCCTCGCCCTGATTCTCGCGATGACCCTCGGCTCCACCACGAGCTTCGCGGATACGGCGCCCACCAAGCCCGTGGCTTCGAAACCCGCACCGGCCCCGGCTTCGCCTGCAAAGCCGGCCAAGGCTGAACCCGTGGATCTCAACAGCGCGACCACCGCGGAGCTCGAAGCGCTTCCTGGAATTGGCGACGCGTACGCGAAGAAGATCATCGCCGGCCGTCCGTACGCGAAAAAGGATCAGCTGCTCTCGAAGAAGATCGTCCCGGCTGCCAACTACAAGAAGTTCAAAGACCTCGTGATCGCGAAGCAAACTCCCGCCGCGACGAAATAGCGGGGCTTCTGGCCACGGCTGTCATTTGAACCCAGGTGACGCCCCAACCGCTTCGAGCCTTCTGTACTATGGAGGTGACATGCAGACCGTGGGTGGGCGGTACGCGCTGGACGGACGCCTCGGCGAAGGTGGGATGGGCCAGGTCTACCGCGCGCGCCACATCCAGCTCGGGAAGGCGTTCGCGCTGAAGCTGATCGCTCCCGCGTTCGCAGAGGACAGCGACGCACGAGCTCGGTTCAACCAAGAAGCCAAGCTCGCGAGCGAGATCTCGCATCCAAACATCGTGTCGGTCGTCGACTTCGGCGAGGACGCGACGTTCGGCGCCTACATGGTCATGGAGCTCGTCGAAGGCGAGCCGCTCGTCGCCGAAGGCTCGCTGCCGATGTCGGTCAAGCGGGCGCTCGACATCCTCGCGCAAGTCGCCGACGCGCTCGAGCACATCCACAAGCGCGGCATCATTCACGGGGACGTCAAGGCCGACAACATCATGCTGTCGGGCGAGAATGATGGCGCACGTCGCCGGCGGGTCGCGCGGCTGCTCGATTTCGGCTTGGCTCGACGCGGTGGCGCGCACGAAGAAGAGCTCAGCGGTGGCGTGAGTGGCAGTCCGCACTATCTCGCGCCGGAGCGCGCGTCTGGTGGGCCGCCGAGCGTGTCGACCGATATCTACGCGCTCGGTGTCCTCGCTTATCTACTGTTCACCGGTACGTTGCCGTTCGAGGGCAGCGTCGTCGAGGTGCTGATGGCGCACATTCACGAGCCGCCCGAGCAACCCTCGAAGCGCCTTGGTGAGGGCATCGACGAGGCGATCGAGGCACTGATCCTGCGCGCGATGGCCAAAGACCCGTCGCAACGGCACGGCAGCGCCGCATCGTTTCGTTACGAGCTCAATGCGGTGATGGAGATGCTCGAGATGAGCCGCCGTCGCGCGCGCGGCACGGGCGGTCGCGGCGAAGACACCCGCGAATCGTTGGTCCAGCAAGCGTTCGATCGATCGCGCCTACCTCAGGCGCTGCTCTCGATCTCGGGCGTGATCGCGACAGCGAACAAGTCGTTCGCGAAGCTCGTCGGGCAAGACGGCCAGAGCCTCGACAACGCCCAGATCAGCGAGACCGCGCTGATGCAGTTCGTGCCTGGCCTGATGCGCGCGATCAAGACGGTGCACCTCGATCACAAGGCCATCGAACGCCGAGCACGCGTGTTCCGTGGTGCGGACATCCCTCCTCTCGAGCTGATCATCTCGCTGGCTCCGCTGCCGATGCCCGGCTGCGAGGTTCACATGATCATCCGCGTCGAAGAAGTCGACGCGCGCATGCCACGCGACGATCGTTAGCCCGGATAATTCACCAGGACGTCGAGCGAGACCAAGCGGGTCGCGGCGGGTCGGGGCGCACGCCCGGAAGCGGAGCGAGAGCACGTACTTTCTGTACGTGCCGAGCCAGGAGATCGATGGTTGCGTAGCAACACCGGCCGTACGTCCCGAGACGCCCGAGCCGCGACGGTCGCAGCCGACGGACTGGTGAATTATCCGGGCTACGGCAGCTTCGGCTCTTCGAGCTTGCCCGGGCACTCGAGCCCGCCGAGGAACGCGATCAGATCGGCGCGCTCGGCGTCGGTCAGGCCGCGATCGGCGAGCGCCGGGTTCTTGTTCTTGTTCGCGATACCGCCCGTCGCCATGATCTTGACGGCATCTTCGAGCTTGGCGACCGATCCGTTGTGGAAGTACGGCGGGCTCTTCGTCACGTTCCGCAAGCTCGGGGGCTTGAAGGCCGCCCAGTCTTCCGGCCGGTTCGAGACCTTCGTGCGACCGACATCGACTTTGTCCTCGGGCTGATCCGTCCCGATACCGACGTTGAAGTAGACACCACCCTCGGCGCCCATCGCCGTCGAGAAGTACGGCGGCGCGTGACAGGTCATGCCGCATTGACCTTTGCCGAGGAACACGTCGAGCCCGCGTTGCTGTTGATCGTCGAGCGCAGCCTTGTCGCCCGCGGCGTACTTGTCATAGGCAGTGTCCTTGCAGATCAGCGTGCGCTCGTACTCCGAGAGCGCGTTCGCGACTTGATCGGCCTTGATCTCGGTGCCCGGAAACGCGGCGTCGAACAACTTCTTGTAGCCGGGGATCGCGGCAAGCTCGGCGGCTTTCTTGTCGAGATTGTCCTTACCCGCGTTCATATTCGGACCGCCCCACGCGCCCTTGGCATTATCCTCGAGGGTCTTCGCGCGGCCATCCCAGTAGAACGAGCCCTTGAAGTAGGCGACGTTCCAGATCACGGGCGCGTGCCGCGTCAGCGGCTTGTCACCGGAGCCGATCGCGACCGGATCGTGACCACCATTGCCGTCCTCGTTCTTGTGGCACGAGTAGCACGCGCGATCGTTGCCGCCGGAGAGACGCTGATCGAAGAACAGCGCGTGACCGAGCTCGATCTTTTCGGCGCGTTTCGGGTCGGCGGCAAGCTCGAGATCGGGGAGCTGCGGCAGCGGCTGCTGCGACGGCCGCGTCTTCGGAACATCTTGCTGGGCGGCAGCGCCGGACCCGGCCTGGGGAGGCGCCGCCTGTTTCTTCTTGCACCCACCCGTCACTGCGGCGGTGATCGCGAGACCGAGAACGAACGTGCGCTTCATGGGGGCGGACGATAGCCCAGATCGCGGATTCAGTGCTTGTTGAGGTTCTCGAGGCAGGCGAGTAACGGGCCGCATTGCGTCTCTTCGTGCGGACACACTTCGAGCACCCGGACCTGGCGCGACGACATCTCGACCTGGCACTTCTTCATGAACTCTTCGGAGTTCTTCTTGAGCACGCCCGAAGCGGTGTCCTGATCGAATTGCTTTTGTGTCACTTTGCCGGCGGCAAGGTCGGCCTTCGCATCTTCGACCGCGCACGCCGTCATCTTGGGCGCGAGCTGTTCGCACGCGGTATCGCGGCGCTTCTCGAGCGCGGTCCGCGTGTCTGTCAGGCCGGACGGCGGCTCGCTACCCGATCCCGATCCAGCGCCACTACCGGCCGGGGTTTGCTTACCGCCACACGCGGCCAGCATCGCTACGAGAATCAAGTGTTTCATCATGATGCGGACACCTCCACGACAGCCGAGTTTCATCGCTTCGAGGGCTCGCCTTCGGTGCCTTCGTCATCGAGGGGCACGAGGCACTGCTTCTCGAGCTCGGCAACCGATGCGGCATTGGCAAGGCACGGGACGAACCTCGCTGGGTTCTTCGCGCAATCGGTCATCACCATCTTGGTGTTGTCCGCGACGGCTTCATCGACACGCTTGGGTTCTTTGGCCAGCGCCTCGGTGCGATAGAGCTGCTCGATCCTGGGCCGCACGTCTTCGCAGGTGGTCGGCGTGGCCTCCGCACTGCCCGTGCCCGCGCTACTTCCACTACCGGCGCTCGGCACCGGTGGCTTCTTGCTCGGACACGCGCATGCCACCAAGAGCACGAGGATCCACCGCTTCATCGCTGCGGACACTACCCTACTGGGCCCGGGCCGACCATCACGCGAAAGCCTTCGATCGCCCACGGTGGTTGCGCGACGCGCCCGCGATCGGTCAGGTCGAGGTGCATCGGCGTGAGGCTGTTCCAGCCGCGCGAGACGGCGACGCAGTCAGTGCCTTCGACGTGCTCGTGTCCCGTCGGTCCACCGCCGACCCAGTAGTACGAGCGGCCTCGCGGATCCTTGCGCTCGACGACATCGTCGGAATATTCGCGGCGCCCGAGCGTCGTCCATTGATATTCATCGCCACCGGTCGCGGGCATGTTGACGTTGAGGACGGTGCCCGGCGGAATGGGTTCCTCGATCGCGGCCTTGACGACCTTCGCGGCAAAGCCGATCGCGTGCGCCGGATCGCTCGGCCTGCTGTTCATCGACATCGCGATTCCGGCGGCGCCTCGGAGCGCACCTTCGACCGCAGCGGCGACGGTGCCCGAGTAGAAGACATCGCTGCCGAGGTTGTAGCCATCGTTGATCCCCGAGACGACGACGTCCGGCCTGCGATCGCAGAGCTTCAACACCGCGAGATAGACGCAATCGACCGGCGTCCCCGAGAGCGAGTAGCGGCGCGGCCGGATTTCGGTGAGCCGCAGCGGCTTGTGCAGCGTGATCGCGTGGGAGGCCGCCGATCGCTGGCGCTCGGGAGCGACCACGAGCACGTCTGCGAAAGCCTCGATCCGATCCGCAAGCTCGTTGAGATGCGGCGACTCGATGCCGTCGTCGTTCGAGCAAAGGACCAAGGGACGCATCGGGAAAAAGTTGGCCGATCGCTGGGGGCGATCGGCCGGTGCTTTGGTCGAGGCGACAGGATTTGAACCTGCGACCCCCAGACCCCCAGTCTGGTGCGCTACCAGGCTGCGCTACGCCTCGTACGGGCGAGTGACGGTCTAACCGATCTGGATCGGACCGTCAATGCCGCGGCCGGACGGCCCGAAGGGTGTTAGACGCAACGGAGGCGAGTGTGGCAATTCGATTCGTACTCGTGCTCGTACTCGTGCTCGTGCTCGACACAATCCGCACCCCGCTTTCGAGGCCCGCGAGCACGCAGGTTCGCCCATGAAAAACGTATGCTTGCCGCCTCGCGAGCGAATTCCCGCCCTGGTCAGAGGACTCAACGTCGACCAGTTCATTGAAACTCTGCCGGTTTCTTGTCAGCGAGTACGAATACGCCGCTGAGATCCTGAACTGACCGAGCGTTAGACGGGCGGGAGCCCGTTGAGGATGTTCTTGAGGACCTGGCTGGGCTTGAACGTGAGCACGCGACGCGCGGGGATCAGGATTGGCACCGCGCGTTGCGGATCACGGCCCATCCGGTCTTTCTTGTCGCGCACGACGAAGTTGCCGAACCCGGAGATCTTGATCTTCTCGCCGCGCTCGAGCGTCTCTTTGACGACGTTGAAGACCGTCTCGACGATCTCCGCCGCTTCCTTCTTCGAGAACCCGCCTACTTTCTCGTAGACCGCCTCGATGATGTCCGCTTTGGTCATTCTCGCCATATGCCGCTAATCTATCCGAATTCTTGATGTTTGTGGCAAGTCGCCAGATCCCCAATGGACAATTGGGCTAACGGCGCTGGGCCGGCAGATTCTCGACGAGCCGACCGACGATCGTCTCGTGGGCTTTCTCGACCTCGGCGTCCGTCAGCGTGCGATCCGGTGCGCGATACGCGATCGACCACAGCATGCTCTTCATGCCGGCACCGAGCTTCGCATCGCGATAGTCCTCGAGTAGCCGGATGCTGCTGACCAGCGGCTCGTTGGCACCGGTGATCACATCCTCGACGCGCGCTGCCGGGATTTCCTCGGCGAGCAGCAGTGACACGTCGCGGGCCGACCCGGGGAATCGCGGGATCGGCTTCATCTGTGCGGGTGGCGCGAGCGGCAGCTTGTCGAGCTCGACCTCGAACGCGAACACCGGCGTCGTGACGCCGAGTCGGGTGCGGACATCCGGATGAATCTCGCCGAACAGGCCGATCACGTTGCCTTCGAGCACGAGCTCGCCGGCGACGCCGGGATGCAGATACGGAACGTTGCCGGTCGCGCGAACGCGGACCGACACGTCGCCGGCAACCGCACGAATCGCGATCAGCGCGAGCGCCTTGGCATCGAAGGCATCCCACGCGGGTCCAGCGCCGAGCTGGCCCGGTCTGTGACCCGCGAGCACGCCCGCCGCGATCGCAGGCTCGTCGGCGAGCTCGGTCAGCGGCCGCTCGCCCGCGCCTTCGCCGCGGCGCAAGAACACGCTGCCGACCTCGAACAGCGCGACATCCGGCCGGCCGTGACTATGGTTGCGCGCGACCGCGGCGACGAGGTTTGGCAGCAGCGACGTCCGCATCACCGCCTGATCGACGCTCATCGGATTGCGAATGGCGATCGGCTGAGTGCGCCGGTCGCTGCCGGGCAAATTCAGTGCGCCGCAGCGGTCGACCGACTGAAACGCGTACGTGATCGCCTCGGACGCACCGCCCTCTGCGAGTGCGGCGCGCGCGACATCCGAGCGATCGGAAGGACGTACCGGCGGCCCGTCGCGAAGCACCGGCACCGTCGAGGGAACCTGTTCGTAGCCGGTCAGCCGCAGGACTTCTTCGATCACGTCGACCTCGCGCGCGATGTCGGCGCGCGCCGACGGCGGGGTGACCTTCAAGTTGCCATCGGTCGCAGTCTCGACGGCACATCCGAGCCGCTCGAGCGCATCGCGACACTCGGCGGCGGTGAGCGGCACGCCGGTCAGCATTTGCACGCGCGGTAACCTCACCGCGATCGATCGTGGCGTGCGCTTGCCCGGATACGCATCGACCGGTTCGCCCAGAACCTTGCCACCGCCGGCCATGCACAGCAGGCGCGCGGTCCGCGCGGACGCCAGGGTCGCGAGCTCGGGATCGACGCCGCGCTCGAACCGGTGCGAGGCCTCCGAGTGCAGCCCGAGGCGCCGCGCGGTGCGGCGGATCAGGATCGGCTTGAAGCTCGCGGTTTCGAGCAGCACGCGGGTGGTCTTCTCGGTGACCTCGGTCTCGGCGCCGCCCATCACGCCGGCGAGCGCGATCCCGCGTTCGCCGTCTCGGATCATCAGATCACCCGGGATCAACGTTCGCTCGACGCCATCGAGGGTCTTGAACTTCTCGCCGTCGACCGCGGGCGAGACGCCGACGACCTGCGTGTGCAGCGTCGCCGCGTCGAACGCATGGAGCGGCTGACCGAGCTCGAACATCACATAGTTCGTGACGTCGACGAGATTCGAGATCGGCCGCACGCCGACATTGCGCAACCGTTGCGCGATGCGGCGCGGCGAGGGCCCGACCCGCACGCCATCGATCACGCGCGCGAGATAGCGCGGGCATGCCTCGGCGTCCGCGATCGCGAGCCGCAGCTCCGGCGCTGCGCCGCCGCGATACGCCGCGAGATCGACGTCGGGCAGCACGAGCTTGCCGCGCAACGCCGCGACCAGCTCGCGCGCGATCCCGAGATGCGACAGCACGTCACCGCGGTTCGCGGGCGCGTTGACCTCGAGCAGCCAGTCATCGATGCCGAGCGCGCGCTGCGCCGGCGAGCCAAGCGCGGTGCGATCGTCTTCGTCGAGGACGACGATGCCCGCGTGATCATCACCGAGGCCGAGCTCTTTCTCGGAGCACAACATGCCGGGCGAGACGATGCCTTTCACCGGCTTCGGCGCGAGCGTCAGGCCGCCGGGCAGCGTCGCCCCGACCTGCGCCCACAACACCTTGCGCCCGGGCATCGGAACGTTCGGCGCACCGCAGACGACCTGGGTCGCCGTGCCACCGCGCTCGGTGATCACATCGACGAGTGTCAGCTTGTCGGCCTGCGGGTGCGGCTTCTTGCCGACGACCTCTGCGACGACGACGCCCGAGAACCCGACGCCGAGGTTCGTCTGCGCTTCGATCTCGAGGCCGCCGCGCGTCAGCGCATGCGCGCCCTCCTCGACCGACGGCACTTTGTCCAAGTCGCAGAATTCGAGCAGCCAGCTCCACAGGACCTTCACTAGAATTGCTCCAGGAACCGAATGTCGCCTTCGTAATAGAACTTGATGTCGTTGACCGCGTGCCGAAGCATCGCCATCCGTTCGAGGCCCATGCCGAAGGCGAAGCCCGTGTACTTCTCGGCGTCGACCCCGCACAGACCGAAGACCTCGGGATCGACCATGCCGGAGCCACCGATCTCGACCCAGCCCGTGCCTTTGCACACGCGGCAGCCCGAGCCCATGCAGAAGCTGCATTGCATGTCGACCTCGGCGCCGGGCTCGACGAACGGGAAGTAGCTCGGCCGCAGCCGGATCCCGAGGTCGCGCTGGAAGAAGCGCTTCACGAAGTGCAGCAGCGTGCCTTTGAGATCGGCGAACGAAATCCCGACGTCGACCGCGAGACCTTCGATCTGCGTGAACATCGGACTGTGCGTCGGATCGTCATCGCGACGAAACACGTGCCCGGGCGCGACGATTCGAATCGGCGGCGGCTGGGTCAACATCGTGCGCACCTGCACGGGGCTCGTGTGCGTACGCAGCACGATCTCCTCGGACACGTAGAACGTGTCCTGCATGTCGCGCGCGGGATGATCCTTCGGAATCGCGAGCGCCTCGAAGGTGTGCCAGTCGGTCTCGATCTGCGGCCCTTCGGCCACGACGAAACCGAGCTCTGCGAAGATCTGCACCGCTTCGAGCCGGACCTGCGTGAGCAGATGCAAGTGCCCGCCGCCGATCGGCCGCGCCGGTAGCGTGACGTCGACCTTGCGTGCGAGGTCTTGCCGCGCGACGGCGTCGGCGAGCTCGACGAGCCGCGACTGCACTTGATCCTCGATCGTCTGCTTGACCTTGTTGACCGCCGCACCGACGAGCGGCCGATCTCCCGCGGGGAGCCGGCCGAGCTCCTTCATCAACTCGGAGACCTTGCCCTTCTTGCCGAGGAACTGCGCCTGGGCGGCGCGGATCGATTGCTCGTCGGCGAGCGGACGGATCACCGCGAGGAACTCGTCGCCGAGCTTCTCGAGGTTCGCGATCATTTCAGGGGCGTTGGACATGGATCAAACCCAAACGAAAAACGGCGGCCCTTCGCGCGGGCCGCCGTGATTCTTACGTAGGAAGCGGTCCGCTATGCGCTGACGATCGCCTGAAACGCCACCGGATCACTGATCGCGATCTCGGCGAGCATCTTGCGGTTGAGCTCGATCTTGTTGGTCCCGAGCTTGCCGATCAACTTCGAATAGCTGACGCCGAGCGTGCGCGCTGCAGCGTTGATGCGCTGGATCCAGAGCGAGCGGAAGTCCCGCTTGCGGACCTTGCGAGACCGGTACATGTGCATCCACGCGTGCTGAACCGACTCGTTCGCGATCGCGTGGCACTTGCTTCGCTTGCCGCGGAAACCCTTCGCCCACTTGAGCAGACGGTTCCGGCGACGACGGGCTTTGAATCCTCTTTTTGCGCGTGGCATGGCTTTCTACCTGTCGATCTACCTGTACGGCAGCAACGCTTCGATCTGGTGATGGTGCGCCGGCGGCACGATGCCGGCCTGACGCGCCTGGCGCTTCATCTTCTTCGAGCGACCCGTGAGGAGGTGGCGCTTG
>JAQBQF010000035.1 GCA_028287115.1 Myxococcales bacterium | reverse complement strand
AGCCGACCGCCGCGGCGCTCGCATACGGTGTCGAGACCCAAGGCGCCGCGCGCGTCGCGGTCTACGATCTCGGCGGTGGCACGTTCGATATCTCGATCCTCGAGCTGTCCGACGGTGTGTTCCGCGTGCGGTCGACCGCGGGCGATACGTTCCTCGGCGGCGAGGACTTCGACAACGCGATCGTCGAGCACATGCTCTCGAAGTTCGCCGAGCAGAACAGCGGTCTCGATCTACGCGGCGATCGGATGGCGCTCCAGCGTCTCAAGGACGCCGCCGAGAAGGCGAAGATCGAGCTGTCGAGCGTGCAGATGCACGAGATCAACCTGCCGTTCCTCGCGGCCGGCAGCGATGGCCAGCCACGTCACTTGATGATGTCGCTCGACCGCGCCGGGCTCGAAGCTCTCGTCGAGCCGCTCGTCCAGCAAACGCTCGAGCCGTGCAAGCGTGCGCTCGCCGATGCCGGCATGACCCCGCGGGACATCGACGTGGTGATCCTCGTCGGCGGTCAGACCCGGATGCCGCGCGTCCACAAGCTGGTCGCGGAGATGTTCGGCAAAGAAGCGAGTCGCAGCGTCAATCCCGACGAGGTCGTCGCGGTCGGTGCCGCGATCCAGGCCGGCGTGCTCACCGGCGAGGTGCAGGAGGTGTTGCTCCTCGACGTGACACCGCTGTCACTCGGCGTCGAGACCGCGGGCGGCGTGTTCACGCGCCTGATCGGGCGCAATACGGCCTTGCCCGCGCGCGCGACCGAGATCTTTTCGACGACGATCGACAATCAACCGTTCGTCAACGTGCACGTGCTCCAAGGCGAGCGCGAGATGGCGATCGACAACAAGTCGCTCGCGACGTTCGAGCTCACCGGGATTCCGCCGGCGCCGCGCGGCGTACCGAAGATCGAAGTCGCGTTCGACATCGATGCCGACGGCGTGCTGAGTGTGTCCGCACGCGATCACGGCACCGGGCGTTCGCACAAAGTGCGCGTCCAGCCGACGACGGGCCTCAACGAGTCCGATATCGATCGGCTCGTCCAGGAATCGTCGCAGATGCAGGAGGCCGACGGGTTTCGCCGCGGTCTCGCCGACGCGCGCAACAAGGCCGAGGGCCTGTTCTATTCGTCGGAGAAGGCGCTCGTCGAGTTCGGCGCGATGCTCCCGGCGGAGGAGCGCGAGTTCCTCGCTACCGAGATCGCGGAGTGTCGCGCGATCATCGAAGGCGATGACCTGCCATCGGTCCAAGACGCGGTCGCGCGGCTCGAAGTCGCGGCACAGCGCATCGGCGAAGCGATCTACGCCGCCGCCGACTCCGGTGGGGGCACGTAGATGGCCAAGCGCAAGCGCGACTACTATGCCGTGCTTGGCGTGACGCGCAGCGCGACCGAGATCGAGATCAAGCGCGCGTTTCGCGAGCTCGCGCGCAAGCATCACCCGGACGTGCAGACCGAGAGCGATGCCGGCGAGCGCTTCCGCGAGATCAACGAGGCCTATGCGGTGCTGTGCGATTCCGATGCGCGCGCACGCTACGATCGCTGGGGACACGCGGACGAGGGCGCGAGCGGTCTCGGCGCAGTCGTCGACGCGGCGCAAGACATGATCAACGACGTCCTACGGCGCCGCCGCAACAAACAGCGCGGCCGCGATCTTCGATACACGCTCGAGATCACGTTCGAAGAGGCCGCGTTCGGCGTCAGTAAAGTCATCCAGATTCCGGACGGCTCGAGCCACGATCGCGACTTCACGGTCGTCGTGCCCGCCGGCACCAAAGAGGGCGCCGTCAAGATGATCAAAGGCGAGGGCGAGCCCGGCAAGGGTGGCGCGGCGCCGGGCGATCTCCACGTCATCGTGCGCGTCGCCGAGCATGCGACGTTCCGGCGCGAGGGCATCGACGTCCATAGCGACTACACGATCTCGTTCACGCAAGCGGCGCTCGGTGCCGTGCTCGATCTACCCACGCTCGACGGCCCCGTGAAGATGCGAATTCCCGAAGGCACGCAGCCCGGCCGGATCTTCCGGATCAGGGGTCGCGGCATTCCGCAGGCCTCCGGCAAGACCGCGCCGCGTGGCGATCATCTGGTGCATGTCCAGGTGGAAGTCCCGACCGAGCTGACCGCTCGCCAGCGCGAGCTGATCGAAGAGCTCGCGCGCACGACCGGCGAAGACGGCAAGCCGACCGAGCCGCAGAAGAAGCGCCTGATCGATCGCGTGCGCTCGCTGCTCGACGAGTAGGCTCGACCTTGAATCGACCTGAACTCCGAGCTTTTCGAGTTGCGCTGGTGTTCACATTCGCAACCACCGGGTGCGGCCCCAAGGTCGCCCCGGGCTGGCAAGAGCAAGAGGCGCGCACCGAGCGCCACGACACGAAGGCGACACCGATCGCTCGAGGCGCTGCGCCTGTCGATCTCGTGAAGCTCGATGCCGCTGCAATCGACGAGCTCGATGACGTCACCGTGCACGCGCTGCTCGATCGCGCCGGCGACGACAAGCCTGCCGCGCGGCTTGCGTTGCGTGCGGCGCGTCTCGCCCATCATCGCGGCGACGACGCCGAGGCACGTGCACTCGTCGCGCGAGCTGCATCGGCCGCCGATCAATCAGAAGTCCACGCGGAGCTCGCGGCGCTCGGTGGCGAGCTCGCGACGGCGCCGGTCGATCCTGCCATCGTCGCGGTGCTATTGCCGCTATCAGGTCGGTTCGCCGCGATCGGCAGCGAGCTCGAGGTCGCGATCGAGCTCGCACCCGCCGAGGGCACGCAGTGGAAGTTCTTCGACACTAAAGGCGAGCCCGAGGCTGCCGCACTTGCGGTCGAGGCCGCCGCCAAGCAGGGCGCGGTCGCGATCCTTGGCCCTGTCGGTGCTCGCGAGACGCTCGCGGCTGCACGGGCCGCGTCGCTGCGGCAAATTCCGATCGCGCTGCTCGCTCCTGCGGACGGCGCGGATCCCGCGAGTGGTGTGTTCCGAGTCGTCGGCTCACCGGCGGACGAAGGTCGCGCGATCGCCCAGCTCGCGCACGCAGACAATTTCCCGACGGTCGCGGTGTTCGCGCCGCGCGACGACATCGGCCAGGAAGCAGCCGAGGCGTTTATCGCCGAGTCCAAACGCCTCGGCCTGCAGGTCACGGGAATCGGTTCGTACGATCCGACGGGCGGCGACCTCGAACCCGACGTGAAGCAGTTCCTCGATCTGGTTCCGGCGCGCAATCCGCGGCTCGCGGCGCACCTCGCGAAGCAAGGGGCGAAAGGCTGGAAGACGTTCTCGCCTGATATCCCGTACTCGCTGCTCTACGTTCCTGATCGCTATGACCGCGCTGCGATCGTCGCCGCGTTCTTGCCGTACTTCGGTGTCGAGCTACGCACGAGCGAGTTTCCAGATACGGCGCGCCTCCAGCGCAAGCACGGTGGCCACATGCCGCAAGTCGTCCAGCTGATCGGCGGCGCCGGCTGGCATCACCCGAGCTTGCCGATCCGCGGTGGCGCGGCGGTGCAGGGCGCGCTCATCATCGACGTGTTTGCCGGCGATGCGGGAGGCGAGGTCGCCGCGGGATTCGGCGCGGCGTTCCTGCAACGCACGAGTCGCGCACCGAGCTCGGCGGCGGCCGAGACGTTCGATGCCGCGACGCTCGTCGCGAAGGCGCGCCACGATGCCGCGGGCTCGCCCGATCCGAGAGCGGCCCTGCGTGCAGCTCTGTCTCGCGGCAAGCTCGACGACGGAGCGTGCGGCCCAGCGCGCCTCGATGTCGATGGCGAGCTCGTCAGGGTCCCGACGACGCTCGAAGTCCAAGGCGACGAGTTGATCATCGCACCGTGATCACGCCTGGCCCGCGCGCGCGGATGACGTAAGCTGCACGGGTTGCGCAAGCTGTGGATCCATCCGGCCCTGTTTCTCGCCGCGTGTGGCACCACGTGGTGGGCGAGCGGTCCGGTGTTCGCGGCGACGCTGATGACGATCCTGCTGTGCCACGAGCTCGGGCATTACTTCGTCGGCCGAATCCGCGGTGTCGACGTGTCGTTGCCGTACTTCATCCCGATGCCGCCGGTCATCTCGTTCGGCACGCTCGGCGCCGTGATCAAGATGAGAAATCCGATCGAGGATCGCGGCGCGCTGTTCGATGTCGGTGCGGCGGGTCCGATCGCGGGGCTCGTCGTCGCGATCCCCTTGCTCGTGATCGGCCTCTCGCTGTCGACGGTCGGCCCGATTCCCGACGATGCGACGCTCGAGGGCAACTCGATCCTGTACGCGATCCTCAAGTACGCCGTGTTCGGTCGCTGGCTCCCCGGTCACGGCGTCGACGTGAACCTCCACCCGATGGCAAATGCCGCGTGGGTAGGTCTGCTGGTCACGATGATCAACCTGATGCCGATCGGCCAGCTCGATGGCGGTCATATCGCGCGCGCCGCGCTCGGGCAGTCACACGAGAAGTGGTCGGCGCGGCTACACGTCGCGCTTCCGATCATCGGGCTCACGGTCTTCGGCGTGATGTTCGGGATCGCGCTCGCGTCGGGCCAGGGCTGGGTCGACGCGCTCAGCTACGCGAAGTACGGCCTGATCCCGTGGACGATCTGGGCGCTGCTGCTCGGCGCGATGCGGCGGAGCGCGGGCGAATACCATCCGCCGGTCAGCGCGGTGCCGCTCGATCCGCTGCGCCGAAAGCTCGCGCTCGCGATGCTCGTCATCTTCTTGCTGATCTTGACGCCGGTGCCCATGCGACCGGCTCTGTGAGATACTTCGCGCGTGCGCGTCGAGTGCGGGTCGTGCCACGAGCTAGCGGTCGCGACGTTCGCGATCACCGGCGGCGAGATCGTCGCGACCTGCTCGGCATGTCAGTCGATCACGCGTGTTTCCTCGAACGCGCCGGACGCCGTTTCGACCGCACCCGCGGACGTCTCGAGCACGCCCCTGTGCCCGAAGTGCGGTGCGCCGCGGACCCCGGCGGCCGCGTGCCAGAGCTGCGGCCTTGCGACCGACAAGATGGAAGCGTTTACCCAAGCGCGCGATGCCGCCGTTCCCGACAGCGTTCGTGCTGCCTGGGGCCGCGTCGAGGACGCCTGGACCGAGCCCGCGCGTCATGACGAGCTGCTCCGGCTGGTCAGCCAGCACAGCGCGTACGCGTGGGCCGCGGGGCGCTATCGGGATGCGATCCGGCAGCGCACCGGCGACACGATCGGCGGCGGGCAGCTCGAGCGCGTCCGCCGCGCGGCCGAGGCGCAGCTGCTCGCCACGGCAACCGGGCGCCCCGATCTGGCCAAGAAGGCGCTGGTACGGACGATCGGCGTGCTCGTCACCCTCGTGCTGATCGTGGCGGCCTGGCTCGTCTATTCGATCGTGCGTGAGGACGCCCCTCCACCCCGGCCAACTGTTCGCCAACCACGCCTCCCCTGAGCTACTCTTCAGCCGTGGCCCTCGTCGATTTTGCAGAGCGGCAGCTAACGCTGAAGCTCGTGTATTACGGGCCGCCGCTGTCCGGAAAGACCTCGAACCTGCGTGCGCTGCACGACAAGGTGGACAAGCTCAACCGCGGCCGCCTGATGGCGCTCGACACGCGTGATGACCGGACGCTGTTCTTCGATCTGTTGCCGATCTTCTTTCGGACCTCGAGCTTCTCGTTCCGGATCAAGGTCTATACGGTGCCAGGTCAGCCGGTGCACGAAGCAACGCGCAAGGTCGTGCTGCAGGGCGCCGACGGCGTGGTGTTCGTCGCGGACTCGAGCCCCGATCAGCGCGAAGCGAACCGCAGTGCGTGGCACAACCTGATCGCGAACCTGCATTCGTCCTCGATCGATAAGGTCCCCATCGTCCTGCAGTACAACAAGCGCGATCTTCCGAATCGGATGCCGCTCGAGGACTGCGAGCGGTTCGGAGATCCTCAGCGCGCGATCGTCGAAGCGACCGCCTGCACGGGGGAGGGGGTCCTGCCGACCTTCTTCGAGCTGGTCGGGAGCACGTGGGACCACTTAGATAAGCACTTACAGCTCGCTGCCAAGCTCGGCATCGATTCTC
>JAQBQF010000335.1 GCA_028287115.1 Myxococcales bacterium | reverse complement strand
TGCGATCGGTGAACGTGTCCACTCCTCGCCCATGCGTCGAGGATCCCACGGCGGACGAAACTCGACGACTGTGAGCGATCGCGGATCCACCTCAAGCTCGTAGCGCACTTGATCGCGCACATGCTCAGGTAGCCGCTCATTGCGCGCCTTGACCCACCGTTGTGCATAGCCGACGTCAGTTTCGGGGAGCGTCACCCTTGTCCCCGCTACTTTTCATCCGTGCTCACCTGGGCGAGTTGAAGCACTTCGGACGAACGGACACTGACTAGCACTTCGGCGTCGCGCGGGGGAAGGTTTACGCCGATCGTCGCGTGCATCTGCTCGTACAGCGCACGGATGAGGTCCGCGCCTCGCCCGTCCTCGATGCCATTGAAGAACGGCACGCTCCATCGGTCGGACAGGTCTCGGAGGCGGTGCCACTTGGCTTGCGGGCTCGTGCCGGCCAGGGGACGGATGCGACGCGCGAGGTTGGTGTACTCCTCGCGCACTTCCTGGTGAAGCTGCTCGAGCAGGCGCAGTGCTTGCCCACTATCGCCGTCAGCTGCCAGCGCCGCCGCAGTGCACGCACCAAGCTGCGCCCGGGCGATCATCGCCTGCAAAAACAAGACGAGTTCATCGAGTAGGCCGGATTTCCGGTCGCCGAGTTCGTCCGAGACGCCCGGCGCCCACGCGTAGCGCTCCCCCGTCTTCGACTCGTGCTTGTTCTGGTCCTGTTCCAATGCTGCTGTGAAGCGGTGTATGTAGCGACGCCGCGAGAAGTAGAGCGCGTCTACGTCGCGGCGCGCGACCGCAAGTTCGAGCCGGAACTGGTCGGCGAAGATGCCGCGCGTCACTGATGGGCGAGCGACCGCGACCAGGCGAGCCGCCCCTTCAAGGACTCCGGCGTCGTCGTCGCGCATACGCCGTTCCACTCGTTCGACCGCGCGTTGCAACTCGCCGAAGGTCTGTTCGAGCCAGCGCTGTTCTGCGTACGCCGCAGCGGCTCCGGCCGCGGCGGCAAGGAGCACTGGCCACGCAACGACGCCGGCCGTGCCGAGTGCGACGCCACCGATCGCGCCCGCTTCTGGTACGACGCGCGCGGTACTGACGATTCGGCCGCCGGCATCGAGCGCGATCGGAAACATCTCGCTGCTCGACCTCATCATCGTGTAGTGCCCTTCACGCAGTAGCCGAGTGACCTCTGGCGTGAAGGCGACATGAATCGAGTCGGACCGCTGCAACATCGCACGCACTTCGGGGAACTTGGCGGCAAGCGCCGCCACGGCGAGGAGCGTGCTTTGGGGCGAGGCCTCGGCGGTGTTTGGAGTTTCGAGGGTGCCGATGTCGAGTCTCATCATCGAACCCAACGCTCCGTCGACAACCTCGACACCTCCCTCGTTCTGCACGACATGAAGGTGGGGAGTGGTGATCGGCGAGTCGGCTGCTGGCTCATCTTCTTCCAGCTGCTCGCGGAGCGCGCGTCGCAGCTGCTGGAGCATTGTCCTGCCGGTAGTGCGCTCGACTCCCTTGAGATTGAGCGGAGCGTCAATGCGCCCGACAACAGCCTCTTCGAGACTCGTCAGCAACACCGGGTCATCCACGGCCACGATCGTCAGGCGAAGATGAGCGGCCATCCATTCGCTCAGCCGCGTGCTGCTCGGCGGACTCAGCCGATTTTCGTCGACGACTTCAAGGGCAAGTTCGTCACGAAGCAAGGCTGCGAGCGTCTTCCGGAACGTCGACGAGCCGATGTCGCCGCCGAGGTGGTTGTTTCGGATGCGCGAACCGAGCGTCGCATTCGACGCCTTGGCCGAGTGTTTGCTCGTTGCACCCGCCTGTCCGACATAGATGAGAGGTCCGATTTCGTGACCAAGCCCTTTAGCGAGTGCCCTTCGGGCCGCTTCGTCGGCCCACCACGAGTAGAGCCCAGCGCGTTGCGCATCGCTACTCCGCGCGACATCAGCGGGAACTCCCGCGTTGCTCTCCTTCGTAAGCCTGTCTACGAGATCTTCGAAGCCGACATCATTCATACGAGTCGCTCCAATCGGACTCCGAGGCCGCGTTGCGACCGCCAATCCGTCGTGATCGATCCGGCCGTCACAACTTCGCGGAACGCTTCACCAAGTGCCATCGGCACTGCGATCTGCGCGCCACCGCGAATGTCGACGATGCTGACGAGTTGCGCGGTCCGGATGGAGCGTGGCCACGACACTCGCTTCATCGCCGCCGCGTATTGCGTGGACGATCCCGCAAAGGCCACGACGTCAGTAGCGCCCACCGACGCCGCCAGCGATGCGAGCACTCGTTCGACGAGCCGGCGAGGCCAGGTGCCGGGCCGAAACTGCCGGTCGTACCACCCGATCGGCTCTTCGGCGAGCACGACTCCGTACCCGCCCGACACGATTGCCGTCGTCGCGCCAACGGATTCCGCATCAGCGAACGCGCTTCCTGCCGCGTGGTATTGGTGCCCGCGATAACGATCGCGGGCGGCCATGACGAGTCCCTCGTCGACGTTTGCGGCGCTGGCGATAGCTGTGCGTGCCCGCGTCAACTCTTCACCGAGCGCGCTCGGAAGCACATCGACGATCGAGCGACTTTGCAGCCGGGGGGAGCCTCCCTGCGACTTCCGGGCCGAACACGTCACGACGAACAGGGTCGAGGAGCTGTCGACGTCGACGCCGCCGCGCGCTGTCGCCTTCGCGGCTTTCGGCAACGATTGCCGAACATCCGCTGCGTCGTTTGCCGGTTGCGAGCGTCCGGTGAGACTCACGTTGACGATGATCCCGTCATCGCGCGGCCCGCGCCTCACGAGGCCTTGTTCGGCTAGCGCGCGGCAAATCTGGTTCACCTGCTGGTGAGGCTGAATGCCCGTGCGTTCGCAAAGCTCCCGATCGGAGAGTCCGGTCGCAGCATTGCGGATCTCGTTCAAGATCCGGTCGCGGTTCGTCACCGGCTGGATCGCTCGCTATACCCGACGCGGTATGGCGATCCGCGTGCCTCCATGATGCCTCCCCGTTTCCCAAGCGCGCTCCGTACGACTCTCATACCGCGCGCAAGAACGCCGCGATCCAACTCGCGATGGCGTGTCGGTGGTTCGTCGTCTGCAATGACTCGCGTGCGACCGCGACGCGGTCAGCACCGATCAACTCGACGCGGCCGGCGAGGAGCTGGTCCGCTATCTCGGGGACGAATTCGGGATGCGCTTGGACAG
>JAQBQF010000350.1 GCA_028287115.1 Myxococcales bacterium | reverse complement strand
TTTCGGCGGAAGCGCCGAACGCGGACCCGCTCGCGAATCGCGCGACGGTGGCGGCGAGCGGGGCCCGGCACGTGAATCGCGTGGAAGTTCTGGCGGTGGCGGCGAACGCGGACCCGCTCGCGAATCGCGCGACGGTGGCGGCGAGCGGGGCCCGGCACGTGAATCGCGTGGAAGTTCTGGCGGTGGCGGCGAACGCGGAAC
The DNA here is from genome assembly GCA_028287115.1 of Myxococcales bacterium. Lineage (GTDB taxonomy): Bacteria > Myxococcota_A > Polyangia > Haliangiales > Haliangiaceae > JABFXX01. Next base: position 8,462 of record JAQBQF010000350.1, on the reverse strand, counting down.
GGGCCGTGAATCGCGCGGACGTTTCAGCGGCGAACGCGGACCGGCTCGTGAATCGCGCGACGGTGGCGGCGAGCGGGGCCCAGTACGTCAATCGCGCGGAAGTTTCGGTGGTGGCGAAGGCGGAACGAGCCGTGAATCGCGCGGCGGAACTGGCGAGCGCTCGCCGGCACGTGAATCGCGCGGCGGAAGTGGCGAGCGCGGGCCGGCACGTGAATCGCGCGGAGGCTTCGGTGGTGGCGAACGCGGAACGGGCCGTGAATCGCGCGGCGGAAGTGGCGAGCGCGGGCCGGCACGTCAATCGCGCGGAAGTTTCGGTGGTGGCGAACGCGGAACGAGCCGTCAATCGCGCGGCGCAAGTGGCGAGCGCGGGCCCGCACGTGAATCGCGCGGTGGCGGCGAACGCGGACCGGCTCGCGAGTCGAGCGGTAGCGCGCCGCGTTCCGACGGCAGCACGCGGGGTGCTGGCCGCGCGGCGGGCGGGCGCGGCGACGGAGATCGTCCGGCGCGCAGCGGTGGGAACTTCGGAAAGTCGAGCGCGCCGCGTCCGGGCCCGCGTCGACGATAACGTTGTGGTAGCGTCGCGAGCCTCATGGAGCTCCGAGCCCTGACGATCCTCGATTCGCTGCAGCCGCAGCTCACCGGGTTCTTGCAAACCGTGTGTGCCGGCTTCATGCCGCTCGAAAAAGAAGCCGCGGCGTTCATCGAGATCGCACCGGGTATCGCGATCAATCAGCTCACCGACGTCGCGCTGAAGACGACGACGTGTCGTCCGGGCATGCAGATCGTCGAGCGCGCGTACGGCATGCTCGAGCTGCATGATCGCGACAAGGGCCAGGTCGAAGCGGCGGTCGATGCGATCGTCGAGCGGATGGGCGTCAAGCGCGAGGACCGGATCAAGCCGAAGGTCGTGTCGTCGCAGATCATCACCGGCATCGACGGTCACCAGAGCCAGCTGATCAATCGGATGCGGCACGGGGACATGATCGTCGCCGATCAGTCGCTGTACATCCTCGAGGTCTATCCCGCCGCGTACGCCGCGATCGCCGCGAACGAAGCGGAGAAGGCCGCGGACATTCACTTGCTCGAGGTGATCTCGTTCGGTGCGTTCGGGCGGCTCTGGCTCGGCGGCTGGGAGGCCGAGATCAAAGCCGCCGCGGCCGGCGCGGAAGCCGCGCTCGCGAAGATTCAGGGCCGCGAAGCCAAGGCGTAGCTCAGTTGACCCGCTCGTACACGATCGTGCCACTCGTGCCCGCGGTGAAATCGGCGGGGCTGTCGACCGAGAGAACCCGCGCGCGCGCGGCATCGTAACCGCCGGGGATCTTGGCCGTGATCAGCTGGTTGAGACTGCCGATGTCGGTCGCCGCTGGATTGAAGTCGAACGTGCCAGCAGGGATCACCGGCAGTGCGAGCGTCGTGCCCGTGGCCGGTGCCGCGATGGTCCAGTACCACGATCGACCGGCGAGCTCGCGGAGGATGTTCGCCGAGCCGATCACGAAATCGCCCTGCGTGGTCGTGCCCGTGAGCGTCCACGTGAACGAGTGCGTCGTCGGGTCGAACTGCGGAAACGAGTCGTAGCTCTGCAGGAGCGCGGCCTCGACGTCGAGGTTGTAGGTCGCGGCCTGCGGTTTCCAGTCGATGACGTGCTGGTCGCCGTTCTGGGTCACCATCGTGTCGGTCTCGATGATCTGAAGCGCACCTGTGAACGTCGGCAGCGGCACCGTGGCGGTCGCCGCACCAGCAGTCTGCGTGAGGCTCTTGGGTGGAAACGCATGCACGACGCCTTTGGGCGACGCCAGCTGGCCCCGGACGTACAGGCTCCCGCCCATCACGTCCGCGACATTGGTGAAGTTGAGGGTCGTGTTGGTGACCAACGTCAGCGTGTCGGTCAACGCGACCGTGGCGCCGTCCGTGACCGGAACATCCGGATGGAAGAACGCGGACAGCGTGTTGCCGGCACCATCGACCGCCTCGACGAGGACGTCGATCGTCGGCCCACAACTGGAGAGCGAGATCGTGCTCCCGCTCGGGATCACGCGAATCGCGCGGCTGCAGTTGCTGTGAAAGATGTAGTACGAGACGCTTACGTCGTTCGAGTCGGCGTTGAACGTCAGCGTGAACATGCTCGGGGGGCGCTCCGGCCGATCGAGCTGCAGGTGATCGCCGCCCTTGACGCCCGCCCACGTGTAGAGCTCGTTCGGGGCGATCGGCTCGCTCGCCGTGACGTAGCCGCCGTCCGCCATCATCGCGCTGGCCGTGCCCTGAGCGTCGGTGACCGTGCTCGAGACGACCGTCGAATCTGCGTTCTGGAAGTGAACGGTGATGCCCGGGGCCCCGACACCTCCGAGCGTCACGGCGATCGACACGAGGTGCGAAGCAACCGCATCGACGTACGCGTCTGGGCTGCCCGGCGGTGCATCGGGGGTATGACGAACCGGATCGCCGCCGCACGCGGCTGCGAGTGAAACGCACACGATCAGGAGAGAACGTAGGCCAGGCATGGTCGTTCATCATAATCAGAAAACCAGCCGATCTGACAGGGCCGTCTCGCGATGCCGCTGCTAGAGTCCACGCATGACGACGACGCTTCCACAGGCGCTGCGTGCGCCCTTTGCTCCCGGCGGGGCAGGTGCCATCGACGCGCAGCTCGCGAATCGGTTGCTCGGCCATGCGCTCGAGGCCGGCGGCGACTACGCGGACCTCTACTTCGAGTTCCGGGTCTCGGCCGACTACGCGCTCGAAGAAGAGCAGGTGAGGACGCTCGGCCGTGGGATCACGCTCGGGCTCGGCGTGCGCGTCATGAAAGGCGATGCGACGGGCTATGCGTACACCGAAGATCTCGCATGGGAGAAGATGGCGCATGCCGCACGGACCGCGGGTCAGATCGCGGTCGGCGGCGGCCACCAGCCGGTCAACATCGCGGGAATGTCGTCGATCCCGACGCCGAGCTTCTACGCGGTGCCAACGCCATCGCTCGTCGTGCCTGCCGTCGACAAGCTCGCGCTGTTGCGCGCCGCCGACAAGGCCGCGCGCGCGTACGACAAGCGGATCGTGAAGGTCCAGGCGTCGTTCGCCGAGAGCATCAAGGAAGTGCTGCTGTTCACGTCCGACGGCCGAACGGCGCAGGACATCCAGCCGCTGATGCGGTTCGGCGTCCAGGCGGTCGCCGAGGACGCCGGCAAGCGCCAATCGGGATCGGGCGGCGGTGGCGGTCGTTACGGGATGGACTACTTCACGGAGGCGCAGCACGACGCGGCGGCACACGGCCGTGAAGCGGCGCGCGTCGCGATCGCGATGCTCGACGCAGTCGATGCACCCGCCGGCGAGATGCCGGTCGTGCTCGGACCCGGCGATTCCGGAATCCTGCTGCACGAGGCCGTGGGCCACGGGCTCGAGGCGGACTTCAATCGCAAGGAGACCTCGAACTACTCGGGTCAGATGGGCAAGCAGGTGGCGTCGCCGCTGTGCACGGTCGTCGACGACGGGACGATCAAGAACTCGCGCGGCGCGATCAACGTCGATGACGAGGGCTACGCCGGTCAGAACAACGTGCTGATCGAGAACGGCGTGCTCGTCGGTTACATGCACGATCGGATGTCGGCGAAGCACTTCGGGATCAAGCCGACGGGCAACGGCCGCCGCGAATCGTTTCGCGCGATGCCGCTGCCGCGGATGACGAACACGTCGCTGCTCGGCGGCAAGGACAACCCCGACGACATCATTCGATCCGTGAAGCGCGGCGTCTATGCGAAGCGCTTCTCGGGCGGGCAGGTCAACATCTCGAACGGCGACTTCGTGTTCTCGCTATCCGAGAGTTACTTGATCGAAGACGGGAAGCTGACGCAGCCGCTCAAGGGCGTGAACCTGATCGGCAACGGACCGGATGTCCTCCGCCGCGTCGATATGCTCGGTAGTGACTTCCAGCTCTCCGATGGGATCTGGACGTGCGGCAAGGACGGCCAGTCCGTGCCCGTGAACGTCGGGACACCGACGGTGCGCATCGCATCGATCACGGTGGGAGGAACGCAGGCATGAGTGGCGTCCAGGTGACCGAACAGACGATCCGCGAGCTCGAGAACGTCGCGCAGCTCGCCGTGGAGCTCGCGAAGAAGGCGGGCGCCGACGATGCCGAAGTCGTCGTGCGCGACGGCAGCGAGCTGACCGCGAAGATCCGCCTTGGCGAGCCGGAGCTCGTACAGGAAGCCGGAAGCCGCGCGCTCGGCTTGCGCGTGATCAAAGGCGGTAGGCGCGCGGTGACATACACGAGCGACTTGCGGCGCGAAGCGCTCGAAGCGCTGTGCACCGAGAGCGTCGCGCTCGCCGAGCTCGCCGAGCCCGACGAGTTCTCGATGCCACCCGATCCATCCCTGCTCGCGAAGACGTTTCCCGAGCTCGATCTCTACGATCCGAAAGTCGCCGAAGTCGATGCCGCGTGGGCGCTGCGCCAGGCGATCGCGGGCGAAGCGGCGGCACGCAAGCACGATGCGCGCGTCACCAACTCCGAAGGCGCGACGTGGTCGCGCGTGCTCGGCGCGTCGGCGTTCGCGACGAGCGGTGGGTTCAGCGGCGGTTATCGCGGGAGTTACGCGTCCCTGGTCGTCGAGCCGTTATGCGACGACATGACCGATCCGAAGAACCCGAAGAAGCGAAACGGCTACTGGTGGACCGCGTCGCGGTTCCTCGACAAGCTCGAGGCGGCCGAGGCCGTGGGCATCGAAGCGACGCGCCGGACCGTCGCGACGCTTGGTTCGCGCAAGGTCGAGACCCAGGAGTGCGCGATCGTGTTCGACCCCGAGGTCGCACGATCGATCGTCGGAACGATCTTCTCGGTCGCGAACGGCTCGGCGTTCTGGCGCAAGTCGAGCTACCTCGTCGGCAAGGAAGGCGAGCTCGTCGCTTCGGCGCTGATGACGATCATCGATGATCCGCTGATCCCGCGCGCCCCCGGCTCGCGCCCGTTCGACGGCGACGGCCTGCCGACTCGCAAGAACTTCGTGATCAACAAAGGCGTGCTCTCGCCGGTGCTGTGCGACGTCTACTCGGCTCGCAAGCTCGGTCGCGAGTCGACGGGGTCGTCCGGCCGTGGGGTCGGCGGCAATCCCGGCCCGACCACCTCGAATCTGATCATGCAAGCCGGCACGATGAAGCGCGACGAGCTGCTGCGATCGACGGGCAAGGGCCTGTACGTAACTTCCCTGATGGGCTTTGGCTTCAATCCGGTCACCGGTGATTTTTCGCGCGGTGCACAGGGCTTCTGGATCGAGGGCGGCGAGCTCACATATCCGGTTAGCGAAGTGACGATTGCCGCGAACTTCGACCAGATCCTGAAGCGAATCGATGCCGTGGCCGACGATCTCGAGCTGCGCAGCTCGACGGCAGCACCGACGTTTCGCGTGTCGCACATGACGCTCGCGGGAACCTCGCGCTGATTGCTCGTCGAGAAACCACCCGAACCTACATCCTAGCTATGCGAGATCGTTGAGGCCTTTTGGTTGACTTGAACACCCTCGGATGAAACGATCCTGAGCGTGCCAGCCGTCGCCACGGCAGGGGGCCTACCCAATCGTCTCGGCAAGTACGAGCTGCTTTTGCCGCTCGCGGCCGGTGGCATGGCGCGAATTTATATCGGTCGAAGCACCGGCATCGGCAGCTTCGAACGGCACGTGGTGTTGAAGCTGATCACACCGGAGCGCGCAAACGATCACACGGCCGTCCAGATGTTCCTCGATGAAGCGCGGCTCGCCGCTTCGCTGAATCACCAGAACGTCGCGCAGGTCTTCGAGGTTGGTGAGGATCTCGGTATCCACTACCTCGCGATGGAGTACGTGCACGGGCAAGACCTGCGCGCGCTCCTCGCGAAGGCGGGCAGCCAGGGGATGCGGATCCCGCTCGAGCTCGCCTTGACGGTGTCGGCGGGTGCAGCCGCGGGCTTGAACCACGCCCACGAACGGCGAGGCAGCGATGGCCAGCCGCTCGGCATCGTCCACCGCGATGTATCTCCGTCGAACATCATGATCGGTTACGACGGCGCCGTGAAGCTGCTCGACTTTGGCATCGCAAAAGCGACGCACCGCTCGGTCGAGACCCAGTCCGGGATTATCAAGGGCAAGTTCGCGTACATGGCGCCGGAGCAGTGCCGCGGCCGCGACGTCGATCGCCGCAGCGACGTGTTCTCGCTCGGCATCATCCTCTACGAGATCACGACGCAGCATCGCTGCTTCCGGGCCGACAGCGACTTCGACACGATGCATCGCATCGTCACCGGTGACGTCGTCCGGCCGACGCGCCTGATCCAGGGCTATCCGCAAGCGCTCGAAGCGATCGTCATGAAGGCGCTCGCGGTCGACGCGAATCAGCGCTACCAGAGCGCCGGTCTCCTGCTCGAGGCCATCGAGAGCTTCGCGGTGTCCGCGCGGATGGCGATGTCGACGATGTCGCTCGGCCGATTCATGCGCGAGACGTTCGGCGAGGTGCAAGAGCCCTGGCTGCAACAGAACCGCAACGTGCAGCCGGTGCAGGCGAAAGAGAGCACGATCTCTTCGACGGACGGCCGCAGTAACGTGTCGGCTCCGGCGATCGGACGTGCCCTCAGCGAGGGCGATCTCGGAATCCCCGATTCGGAGGCACGGTTCCCCGATAGCGGCAGCGTGCAAGGGCGTACCGTGCTCGATCTGCCGCGGAGGCCTGGCGATCAAGAGAATCAGGAGCCAGCGCCCGCGGAATGGAATGCGAAGTCGTATCCGCAGATGCAGCCGGCGATCGCGTCGAATACGACGCTGCCGCCGGACGCGATGATCCGTACCTATCAGATGCAGTCACCGCTGCCGCCGCCCGCAGTCGGTCCGCATCCCAACCTCCCGACGCCGCCGCAAGGCCATCAGCAGCAGGTTCCATCCGGGCAATTCACGGCGGTGCCGGGCTCTGGCTCTCACTCGAGCCCGGCGATGCCCGCGATTCCGAGCACGCGCCACGGCTACGCGAGTGGCGCGCAACAAACGAACGACCTGTCGTATCCGCGTTACGAGCCGCCGGCCGCCGACCTCTCCGACATGCAGCTCAAGCCGAATCGCCGGCCGCTGTTCATCGGGCTTGGCATCGCGGTGCTCGGGTTCATCATCATCATCGCCGTCGCCCTCGGCGGCGACGCGAAGACGGACGAGCAGGCCGCGCCGTCCGAAGGCAGTAGCGTGGGCAGCGCGACCGAGCCAGCCATCGTCAAGCCCGCGCGCACCGACCTCGGAAGCGCGGCGCCGGCGAAGGGCAGCGCGATCGCGCCGATCGCGGACAAGCAGATCGATGCGAAGGGCAGCGGCGCCTCAGACAAGCACGACACGGGCAGCGCGGCAGACGACAAGCATCCGGGAAGTGCGGCGGAGGTAGTAGTCGAGGACACGATCACGCTCTCGATCGACTCCGATCCGCACGGCGCCGACGTCATCCTGGGTGGAAAGACGATCGGCACGACGCCGCTGATCAAGAAATACAAGCGTGCGTCGGGCATCTCGACCTTGACGATTCACAAGGCAGGCTACGTCGACGTGACGACGCGGATGGACCTCGGCGGCGACTTCTCGAAGCCGAAAGTCGAGCTCAAGAAAGCCGAGGACCACGTGGCCGTGCCCGTGCCGATGAAGGACAAGGCGACGCCGGTGAAGAACGTCACCGAGTCGCACAAAGCCAACACCAGCGCGGTCGACACGCACAAGCACACGACGAGCGACACACCGCCCGAGCACAAGACGCCGCACCCGGCCACGGACACACCGAAGCCGAAACCGAAACCGAAGTGTCAGCCGCCGTCGCAATACAACCCGTTCGATACGAGCTGCGACAACGGCCCGTGCCCGGTCTGTAAGTAAGGTCCGTCGACGTTGCGACGGTGATCGTGGTCGCGCCCGTGATCGTTGCACGTGCACCTGAACGCGCCCGTGATCGTCCACCGGGCCCGTGATCGGCGGTTCTGATCACTCCGCAAGGCGCTCGACGGGGGCGTGCTCACCAGGCCGCGCCCTCCGCGCCGCGATCGTCAACGGGTGCGGTGAACGATCACGGGTTCGATCACGTTCACGTGCACGTCAAGGATCAGGGGTCCGTTCACGTTTACGACGCGTAACTACACCCGGATCTCGGGCACGTTGCTGCCGTAGGTCAGCGGAGCGTCGGTCGCTTTCGCGACTTCCTCGGCAGACACGCCCGGCGCGCGCTCGCGAAGCGTCAGGCCCGTCGGAGTGACGTCGATGACGGCGAGATCGGTCACGATCGTGTGAACGCAAGCGACGCCGGTGAGCGGCAGCGTGCACTCGCGGAGGATCTTCGAGGCTCCGTCCTTGGTCGTGTGCTCCATCATCACGATCACGCGACGACTGCCTGCGACGAGGTCCATCGCGCCGCCCATGCCCTTGATCATCTTGCCGGGGATCATCCAATTGGCGATGTCGCCCTTTTCGCTCACTTCCATCGCGCCG
>JAQBQF010000332.1 GCA_028287115.1 Myxococcales bacterium | reverse complement strand
CGCATGGGACGGAGTGCTCGCGCGACCGCTGAACCCTGCGCCCCATGCAGCGCCGACGCTTGACTGGACCATCTCCCCGCTATTCGCTTCGAGGCCCCACCCGCAACGCGCTTAGCTCGCGTTGACGCGCCTATGAGCTCCGCGTACGCACGCGTCGCCCATAGTTGACGAGCTCCGCGTACGCACGCGTTGCCCGTAGTAGACGACTTCCGCTCCGCGAGAGAACACGCGCGTGTGGAGCCGGATCTTCGTTGACGTCGGTGTTCGACGCTTACGATCTCTACTGCTTCGGGACGATCGCGACGCGACGGTTCCGGTGATCCGTCTTGCCGTACTTGAGGCGCGTGTCGCCGTACGAGATCACTTCGAGGCGCGACGAGTCGACGCCCGCGGATACGAGGTAATCGCGCGCCCATTCGGCGCGCCTCTGGCCAAGTGCCATGTTGTCGTCGGGATTGCCCGTCGGATCCGCATGTCCCTCGATCACGACGTGTGCGTCCGCGTTGTCGCTGAGCCAGCGCACGGCTTTTGCGAGGCTCGAGGTGTTTCCGCTCGCGCTGCCGAGACCGAAGTAGAGCTCGCTGTTGAGCGCCGCCGCGGCGGCTGCGGGCTTCGAGTGTTCCGTCTTCGCTGGCTTCTGGGTCGTTGCCACCGCGACGGGCTTGGGCTCGACGACGACGGGCTTGGGCTCGACGACGACGGGCTTGGTGACTTCTTCGACGGGCGGCTTCGGCGCTTCGGCGACCTTGGGCGGCTTCGGCGCTTCGACGACCTTCGGGGTCGGCTCGGCAGGGTGCTTGACGGCAACCTTGACCACAGCGCCCGCCGGCGCAGTTTCGGTCGCAGTGTCTTCTTTCGGGTCGGCCGCACCGACGATCTGGCGAGCCTTGACCGCCACGGGACCGGCCGCCGTAACCTCACGGTTCGGACCAGCCGCGACGACCTCGCGACCTGTGCCTGCGCGAACGGGCGTACGAGCGACCTGTTTCTCGACGGTACGCATGTCGGCGACCACGTCACCGGAGCGCACGATCACGACGGACGACGCGAAGTTCGAGCGCGCCTCTTCCTGCAGATCGGAGTCGACGATCACGACCGCGTACTGCTTCTTCTTTGCGTTGGATGCCTTGGGCGCGACCTCGACGCGGTGTCCCGCGGCCGATAGATCACGCTCGAGGCGACGCGGTGGGTTGCCGAGTAACAGCACCTCGGACGGGTTCGATGTGCGCGCGACCGCTTTGCGCGGACCCAAGGTCTTGATGGTCAGCTTGACCCCGCACGCATCCGCGGGCGGCGGCGCTTGCATCATCACGACAACCGTCAACAAGCTAGCCGCGAGGTTCCACTTCATCACGCATCTCCAGACACGTCGACCCATCTCCGACGCATGCATTATTGTTAACAGAGCACACGGCACCTCGCAAGGACGGGCGGGTTCGGTGATCTGTGTGCTCGACACACACCTCGACGACGATCGAGGTCGAGTTGGTCAGCAGAGGCAATACGTCTCTGCCTGCGAGGGTTACGAGCGACACCGCAAAACGGACCAAGACAGCCCCGTGTTACGATGGCAACGGGCACCCAACATGTACGATCTTCTCATCAAAAACGGCTCGATCGTCGACGGAACGGGGAAACCGCGATACCGGGGAGATATCGCCGTCTCGAACGGTCAGATCGTCGAGATCGGCCAAGTGACTGGCCCCGCGAAGCGCACGATCGATGCGACCGATCTGGTCGTCTCGCCCGGCTTCATCGATCCGCACACGCACTACGACGCGCAGATCTGTTGGGATCCGCTGTTCAGCTGCTCGTCGTGGCACGGCGTCACCACCGTGATGATGGGCAACTGCGGCGTCGGTCTCGCCCCGTCTAAACCCGAAGACCGCAAGAAGAGCGCGATGGATCTCGTCGCGATCGAGTCGATCCCGTACGACGTGCTCGAGCGCGGCGTCACCTGGGATTGGGTGACCTTCGCCGACTATATGTCGTCCGCTCAGAAGCGCGGCCTTGGCATCAACGTCGGCTTCATCGCGCCGCTGACCCCGTTCCGCCGCTGGGTGCTCGGCGACGACGCGACCGAGCGCGCCGCGACGCCGACGGAGACCCGCGAGATCGCGAAGCTGTTGCACGAGGCGGTCGATGCCGGTGCTTTCGGCTTCAGCACGACGTTCCTCAAGCACCACTTCGGCGATCAGGGCAAGCCACTCGCGTGCCGCCTCGCCAGTCGCGAGGAGCTCACCGCCTACGCGAACGTCCTCAAGGATCTCGACAGGGGCATCATCCAGCTCGCGCTCGCCGAGACGGGCGTCGTCGGCGACTACGAGTACGACATCCTCGAGCACCTCGTCGAGGAGAGCAATCGTCCGGTCACCTGGGTGTTCCTGCTCGCGCGTGACGATCGACCGGAAGCCGCGTTCGAGACTCTGCGTCGCACCGAGGCGTTGATCGCGCGCAGGTGCTTCCCGCAGGTCATGCCGACGCCGCTGACGATCCAGTTCGATCTCCACAATCCGGCGATCTCGCTCTCGAACATGAATTCGTGGAAGCCGCTGTTCGGTGCGGACGTCGCGACGCAGATCCGCACGTACAAAGATCCGGCGTTCCGCGAGCGATTCCGCGCCGACATGAAGGAATGGGGCATGGACTGGCCGTGGGATCGCACGGACGTCTACGGCGTCGAGTCACCGGCGTTGAAGAAGTACGAGGGCCGGAACATCCGCGACATCGCGAACGAGCGCGGACAGGATCCCAAGGACGTGTTCCTCGATCTCGCGCTCGAGGATGATCTCAAGCTTCGGTACAGCGTCCGGCTGTTCAACGTCGACGTGAAGCGCGTCGGCGCGCTGATCACGGATCCGCGCACGATGCTCGGCCTGTCCGATGCCGGCGCCCACATCGATGTGTTCTGCACGGCTGACTACACGACGCACTTGCTCGGCGCCTGGGTGCGCGACATGAAGGTCATGACGCTCGAGCGCGCCGTGCAGCGCATCACGTCCGAGCCCGCGGCGTTCTTCGGAATCAAAGACCGCGGCCGCCTCGCGACCGGGCTCGCCGCCGACATCGTCGTGTTCGATCCGGCGACGATCGATTCGGCGCTCCGTCCCGAGATGGTCTACGACTTCCCGGGCAAGACGGGCCGCCTCGTCACGCGTGCGCGCGGCATCCACTACACGATCGTCAACGGCGAAGTCCTGCTCGAGAACGGGCAGGGCGAGAGCGCGGCGCGGCCCGGCAAAGTGCTTCGGTCGACGCGCGGCTGAGATCGTAAACGCAAACGTCGACGTAAACGTCCGATCTCGGAGTGCGCCTCATCTTCCGGATGCGGCTCTGATCTTCGGCTTGCCGCTCTAGCGATCCCACGCCGGGCACGGGCGCTTCCGTTTGAGGTTTACGTTACGCCAGACGTAGATCGACGTTTACGGGCCGCGCGATTCAGCTCAGAGCGCGTCCCAGGTGAGGTTCAGGCCGTAGAGGCTCTGATCGCGCGTGTTGTAGCCCTGCAGAAAGAACCGCGCGACGACGCCGATGGCGATCGCGTCGTTGATCGCGTAGGAGACACCGCCGCCGTAGAAGATGAACTCTTCGGCGAGGACCGGGTCGTGGTTGAGCTGGACGTCGGCCGGTACGAGAGTCGCGTTCGCGAAGTCGGTGAAGTTGACGCCG
>JAQBQF010000317.1 GCA_028287115.1 Myxococcales bacterium | reverse complement strand
GGTAAGCGGGATGAGTTCAACGCGCCGATGGTCGATGCGCTAGCGAAGTGTGGCTTGCTTCAGGTCGGAGCGGTTCCTAACTCGGACTCATTGCCATCGTTGCCGAGTCCGCCGGATCCGAACATCGGCAAGCGATGTATCGTCGAGCACGCAGATGTCGCCGGTCACACTGAGCTCGGCACGTGCCGCGAGTTGAGCACGTGCACGACCTACTACTATCAAGGCGCGTGCACGGGGGACGCAAACATCATTTGCTGCATCGACAAGCGCATATGACCCGGGTCGGGTTCCGCGCAATCGCGCGTGCTCGAAGTTGAGACGCGAGCCCGCGGCGCGTCACGACGCCACCTCCTCGTGTGGCTGAGTACGCCCTGGTCGCGCGCGTGCTCAATGAGCGCTTCGAGGTCTCGCCAGGCCGCGCCGACGAAGTTGTTATCGGTGATCGTGTGCCAGTGCCCGAGGTCGCTGTACCAGCGAGTGCTGCGCGTGACGTGAAAGGCCTCTCCGTCGCGCGCGTGTCGACGTTTGAGGCGTTGCTCCAGGGCTCGGACTGTGATCGGTACCTTCTGCATCGGTTATCCTCGCGCTCGGGTGGTTGAGTCTTTGAGCGCAAGGCCAGAACCCGCGGCCAGGCAATCGGGTTCCACGAAAACACACGGAACCGCGCGCTCCGGTCGCGGGTTTGGATCCCGTGCGTTTAGAGGCGGGCCTTAAGAGAGATGCTCCGTGAACTCGTACGCGACCAACTGCGCGCGTCGCTCGCGGAGGTCCGGCCGGTCCCCACGCCCGAGACACCCCGGCGCACCGGACGCCGAGTACATCGATGACAAGGCCCTCGCGAAATGGATCGGGATGAGTCGCGAGACCCTGCAGCAGATGCGATGCCGCGCCGAGGGCCCGCCGTTTATCAAGGTCGCGCGCCGCGGTCCGATATCACGTGCCGGCGGTTCGCACGTGGCTCGCCGAGCAGACGCGCGGGAAGGCGCCGCGATGACCGCGATGTCGGACCGTTCGACTATCATCACTTCGTGGCGGGAAAACCGATCAACGTGATCTCTGTGGAGTCTGGCAGTGGCGACCGAGCTTCGACTACCGCTCGGATCATCTGTCCTTGGTGCGGAATACGTACGCATGCGAGCGCGCAGTTTTACGCCAGTACCCGCAAGGGCGACGCGACGCACAGTTCGTTTGTCGTCGGGTGCGGAGATTGCGAGTGTATTTCGCTCGTCGTTGCCGAACACCATGCCTCGGGAGGGATTCCACCGAAGGGGGACAATCCGGCCTTCGTGTACCCCGTCGCGCGCTCGGACTACGCACCATCCGGCGTGCCTGAATCGATGGCTCGCGATTTCCGCGAAGCATTCGAATGTCGCAGCGCGGGCTACCTGCTCGGGGCCGCTTTGGTCGGGCGACGCGTGCTCCAAGCGGCTGTGCGCTCAGTAGTAACTGAGCGCTCGACTCTCTACGCCGAGATTCAGGCAGTCGCGCCGGACAGATTCACACCAACACTCCGCGATGCAGCGCATCAAGTCAGACTGGTCGGCAACGAAGCGGCGCACCCGGACGAGATCGCGTTCGTTGACGTGACAGTCGAGAACGTCGACGAGCTACTCGGGTACACCGGGGAGGTGCTTCACGCTCTGTTCGTGATGCCTGCGCGCGTCGCAGCGACCAAAGCTCGCAGGGAATTGGCGGGTGGCTAGTTAAATTCTCTAACGTCGGCGACCGACTCGATCAGGGTCGCGATCATCTTGTCGCGTGCGGTCATCAGCTGCTTCTTGGTTTCTTCGGGGAAGAATTCAACGAACCGATCGAAAGCGCATTGCGCTGCTTTCTTGACGCGTGTTTCCTCGTCGAGTTTCGCTGTGACTGGCGACAGTTCCGCGACCCTAAGCCAGGTGTGAAACTCGTGCAAAAGCGCGACCTGCTTGGAATTGATCGATGAGATCGAGGCGCCCTGAGAGGATCTGCACTTCCCGGCAGACGCTTTCTACGTCAGCGGCCATCTTGTCGAGGCTCGCGAGCACAGCCGCAACTGGATCGAACTCGTCGGATGTGTCGTCGGCCATCGCTAGTCCAGAGCGATGCGCATCTTATGAGCCAACTGCTTCACCAGATGCGCGACGTTGAAGATCTCCTGCACGCCCACGACTGAGCCGCAGTGGGCGCACTGGATCGCCATTAGTCGAAACGTGGAGCCCTTCGGCACCAACTCCATTGCTTCGAACGAAACGGACGAACAGTCGGGACGGGGGCAACGCGAAATAGCCATGCCCCGACTCTAGTGATTCCCCCTGACACTGAAGAGGGGTTCAGCATGGTTTGTGGTGCCTTGCTGGTTCCTTGGAGATCACGACCCGGAAGGCCAAAGCGCTTTGTAAACGATCTTGAGCCGCTAGCCCGGTTTGAACGGGCGACCTACGGTTTACGAAACCGTTGCTCTACCACTGAGCTATAGCGGCGAAACGAGGGCAGATAGGTAACCGACCAAGGCCGCGATTGCAAGTGACTCCAGGGCTAGCGGGCCAGCTGCGGGGATTCCTCGAGATGCAGCGATAGGTGCCAGCTCTGGAGGATCAGGTCGCAGACGTAGTCGGCCACCTTGGCGCTCGGCGTGTCGAAGATGACGAGCTCTTCGTCTTCGCGGGTCACGGCGCGGACCTTCCATCGCGACTTTTCGGTCCGGTGCGTGTAGACGGTTCGGATCTCGCGCCGGCCAAGGACGGCCATTCCACCGATCGGCACGACGCCAAAGGTCAGCTGTGTCGGGCCGAGCACGAGGCGGCGCGAGCTCGCAAAGAAGTAAATGCAGGAGCCTCCGAACAGAGCAACGCCGAGGCCTGGCAGCCAGAACAGCTGTGCCGAGTCAGACGCGAGCACGCGCACGAGAACCGCGATCAGTCCGCCGGTGATGAACAGCGTCAGGGCCGCGCCGAGCCGGTCGACCGGAGCGGTGATGATGATGTTGTCGCCATCGCGACGTACGACGACCGTGCTCGGCAAGTGCGCGTGATCGGGCAGTGGTGCGCGATGAACGACATCGTGCGGCGCGAACACGAGACCGCAGCTCGCACACGTCACGAGCTTTTGATCGATCGACGGCGGAAACTTCGCGTTGCAACGCGGACATTCCACATCGAGCATCGCGCCGCGCATGTCCCGACGATACTACGGCCGAGCGGCGAGCCCGATCACGTTCGGTAGCGATCAGAACACGATGTTGTCGTCGTTCTCGACGAAGCTCGTCTCGTAGCTGCCGATCCGTCGCGAAGATCTGGCTAGATCACCACGTGCCGATCACGTTTCACGGCGTGTTCGCGCCGGCACCCGACGCGCGTGCGCACCCATCTTCGAGCTGATCGAGGCCGGTCGTCGTGAGATGCACCGCGATGGGAATGTCGTCGGTAGCGCCGGTCAGGAGGTCCGTTCGGCGCTCGGGGAGGTCCGCCATCACGACCACCACGCGGCCGTAACAATCGAACGCGACGTCTCTGACCGAGTGGGCTGCCTCGACGACGCGAACGAACGTATCGGGCGCACCTACGCTGACGAATACGCGGTCCTCGCTCCAGGCGGCGATCAACGCGGGCTCGCTGGCGTCGCGGCGAACATGCGTGGCTCCCGGTGGGATCGGTGGCGCGAGCCATCGAAGGTCGCCCGCAGGTGCGATCGGGGCCCGAATCGCAACCGGTATGACGACGGGCACGACGGTCGGAGCTGTTGATCGCGATCGGAGTGCCGGCAGCCGCATACCCACGCCGATTCCGAACAAGATGCAAACCGAGCAGACCAACGTCTGCGCGCAGCGGCCGTGGATCGTCGTCCTCACCGACTGAAACGTCATCGCGAGAGCGTACTGCCGCTCGTCGGAGTTGCGCGCGAATGTTCACGTGACACCACACGCGACGCCGAGCTTGGGTAGCTCGACGATCTCCGGAGCCCGACTCGGGCAGCGCTACGCGAGATGTCCGGCGCCGACGGCCGCGACGAGCGATGCGATCAGCTTGGCCGGATCGTCGCTCGTCCAGGCGGCGCGGATGACGGCGACTGCATCGGCGCCGGCGGCCGCAGCTTGCCGTGCGCGTTCGACCGTTTGAATTCCGCCGACTGCCACCAAGCGCATGTCGACAGGGACTTCGATCGCGAGCGCCTTCACGCCGAGCGGAGTCGATTTGCCGGGCGTCTCCCAGATCGGGCCGAGCTGGACGAGATCCGCGCCTTCGCGAAACGCGGGACGGACGGCTTCGGTCGCGTGACGCGAGCAACCGATCGCGAGCTTCGCGCTCTGCGCATCGATCAAGGCGCGCGCGTCGGCGATCGCGAGCCCGCTCTCCGGCAGGTGAACACCGTCGGCGCCGGCCGCGAGCGCGACATCGACGCGGTCATTGACGAACACCGGCGCACCCTCGGGACGCGCGACCGCGATCACCTGCTCGACGAGCGAGAGCAGCGGAGCGCCGTCGAGATCCTTCTCGCGGACCTGGACGAGCACCGAGCCGCGCGGCACGGCGCCGAGGATCGCCGCGATCCGCGCGA
>JAQBQF010000307.1 GCA_028287115.1 Myxococcales bacterium | reverse complement strand
AGCTCGCGGCGCTCTGATCATTCGGCGGTAGATCCATACCGAGTGATCGCGGTGGCTCGGGGAACGCGCCGAATCTCCGTGCGACCGAAACGTTCCCGCGGGAACGTGTTTTGAATTGGGCTCGGGTGTCTTCGGGCGTGCCAGTCACGCCGGCGCTTCGTCAAATCGCAGCAGGCCATGTCTGCGCCAGCCGGTGGTGAGTAGCCAAACCGTTGGCTCGGCATTCGGCCGCTCCATGTGGACGAGCTCGCGTTTCCACTCGGTGTTCACGTTGATCGGACCGGCCCAGCCGCTGAACCATGCGGCGCTCGAATACGGATCGATCCAGTACTTCGCGAACTTCTGCTCGGCATTGTGATGCTTGCGGTTTAGCAGCACGTAGCGAAGCGCGTTGCGGACCTCCTTTGGACTGTTGAGTTGCCTGACGTGATAGCGCTGCGAGAACAGCTTGCCTGTACGCTTCAGCACGCGGTTGAGCCTGCGTGCCGTACGAACCTCGAAGCCCTGAATGCCACGTGCAAGTTGACGCTTGCTCTGCGCCTCGCAGATCAGATGGAGGTGATTCGAGAGCACGTTGAACTCGACGATCCGAAACCAGCTCTTGTGCGATTCCGCGATGGACTTGCGGATGACCTTCATCAGGTAGTCGCGCGCCAGCGAGCCGACACCCGCGACGATCCGTAGCGTGACGTGCACCGGAAACCGCGATGGCAATGACTCACGCGAGTCATGCGAGACCGCGCCCGGCTTCTTCTTCCGACCCGCACCTGGCCGCCATCCGCCATGCTTCCCGTCCGGCTTGCGAGCCCGGTCGAGTGATAGCTGGACGTGCTTCTTTCGTGATTTCGGCGACATGATTTCCGCAGTGTTTTTGTACCTCACGGGTCTGACGTCCAAATCGGATACAAGTGAGCCGGGGTGCAGATCACATAGATCGTTTACACAGCAGCCTCGAGACATCCCTGACACTTCGGGCTCATTGCCCACGGACGTCCTTTACAGGCGGTGTCAGAGACGCCGTCAACCGTCGAGGTCATGCGGTGGAAAGCGACGAGTGTGATGAAGGAAAAGGCTTTATTGGTGCTCGCGTGGCCGAAAACTCGCGGCGCGGTTCTCGGAAATTCCGAGTATCCCTTTTGGGAACGCGACCGGCACAGCGAACCGAATAGAACGCGCGGCACGGTTATGGACGGCGACACGGCTTGTGACCAACGCCGGCCAACCGCGTCATGTGTGTCATGCGGCGTAGCTCGACAAGCCTCTTCGGTCGCCGCCCCCAACCGCTGGCCCTCGCTCCCACGCTCCTCCCGATCAAAAACCAAAGGTTTTTTTCCGGACCGGAGCGTTCGCGTTTGGCGTCAGCGCTGTGGGCGGTGTGGTCAGGCGCGAACCGGCACCGAGCGAAGAGCGGCGGCTGTCCATCACCGTCCACAGCGACGTCACGCGTTCTCGTCGGACGAAGACTCAGTTGACGCGGGGGGCGCTCGGAAACGGCGAAAGGCGATGGCGGAGCCGAGCGCGGCCGACGAACGACGTGCGCTAGTCTGTGTTTTGGTCCTGATGATGCTTTCGGCCTCGCTTTCGCGCTGCTCCATCTCATCGAGACCGCGCCAGGAGCCACCCTCCTGACAAGAAAGTCGGCGGAGTGGGAGGACGAATGCAAACGCCTGATCTGGGATCGTTAGCTCCGGTGCCATCCAATGAATGAACACGAGGTCGTTTGTCCAGTCTGCGGTCAGGATCGGCTTGTCAACGTTCGGCTCGTTCACTTGGAGCGGAACGCGATCTTGTGTCCAGAGTGCGATTCGCTTTGGCTTTCCGCCGACGAGATCGCATCGGGAAGTTCCCTGGACCTCGGAACCTTCATGGCCAAGCATGGTCGAAATTCAGAGGCGAAAGGTGAGCTCGATGTGCGAGGTCCATATGTCGCTAGTGACCTCAAACGTTACAACTGAGTCGCCGTAATCAAACTGCCAGCAAAGTTGGTTGCTGCAGGCTACGGTCGCCGGCGTCCGATCGTGCGCGCGAGCCGCGCCGGTCCTTTCGTTCCCGCGGTAGGCTGCGCGCGTGAGCTTCGCCGAGACGTATCCGGATCATGTGGCGGGTCTTCAGCGCGCGACCGAGCGCGTGCTTGCCGAGCACAAGTACGAGGCGCTCGTGTTGTGCAGCGGCGCGCCGCAGTCGAAGAATCGGTTTGACGATCAGTCGTGGCCGCTGATTCCGACGCCGGCGTTTTCGCACTGGTGTCCGCTCGTCGAAGCGGACTCGTACCTCGTCATCCGGCAGGGCAAGAGGCCGACGCTCGTCCGCACGGTCGTCGATGATTTCTGGGAGACCACCGCGCCGCCGGAGAACGAGCACTTCTGGGAGCACTTCGATGTCGTGACGACCGAACCGGGCCACGCGAGCGATGTCCTGCCCGGCGGTCGCGTTGCCACCGTGACGCGAGATCCGGGCGCTGCGCCTCCCGGTGAGGTCAATCCGCAAGAGCTGATCGCTTCGCTCGATGCGTTGCGCACGAAGAAGACCGCGTACGAGATCGAGAGCCTCGCGGAAGCCACACGCCGTGCTGTGCGCGGCCATCGCCAGACCGCGGTGCAGTTTGCCGGCGGCGACGTCTCGGAGCTCGATCTTCATCTCGCGTATCTCGCCGCCTCGGAGCAAGACGATCTCGCGACGCCTTACAAGAACATCGTGGCACTCGGCGCGCATGCTGCCGTGCTCCATTACGTCGCGTATCAGCGCGTTCGCGAATCCGGCGACACCTCACTCCTCGTCGACGCCGGCGCAAAATGCAACGGCTACGGCAGCGACATCACGCGCACGTACGTTCGCGGCGATAGCCCGGCGGCACGCCGGTTCAGCGAGCTGATCGCGCGGATGGACAAGCTGCAGCAGGAGATCTGCCGCCGCATCAAGATCGGCATGCGCTACGAGGACCTGCACGACCTCTCGCATCGCCTGCTCGCTGTCATGCTCGTCGAAGCCGGCATCGCACGCGCCTCGACCGACGAGCTCGTCGATCGCGGCATCACCCGCGCGTTGTTTCCGCACGGGCTCGGACACTCGCTCGGCGTCACCACGCACGATGTTGGAATGAAGCTGCGGTTGCCGCGCGCCGAGAACAAGTTCTTGCGCAACACGGCGGTGATCGAGGCCGGTCAGGTGTTCACGATCGAGCCGGGGCTGTACATCATCGAGGGCTTGCTCGCTCAGCTCCGCGCCGATGGCCGCGATAAGGCGCTCGATCTAAACGTCATCGACGAGCTTCGTCCGTTCGGTGGAATTCGGATCGAGGACAACATCGTGGTCGAAGCCGCAGGAATTCGTAACCTCACTCGCGAGGCGTTCAACGGCTAGCGTTTCCGAAAAATGCGTGTATGTTCACGTGCATGCGCGGTTCCGTAGTCCTGTTTAGCGTTCTTGTGCTTGCGAGCTGTCAGAAGGCCGAAGAAAAGAAGCCGGCGCCCGAGCTAACGCCGAAGCAAGCCGGCAGCGGCGCTGGAATATCGCAACGGCCAAAGCCCGATCAGGTCGCGCCGCCGGTCGATCTGAAGAATCCGCCCACGGATGCCGTAAAGACCGCTTCCGGGCTGATCTACAAGAAGCTCGTCGCGAACGACGCGGGCACCGCGCCGAAGCGCAATGACACGGTGATGATCAACTACACGGGCTGGAAGCAGTCGACGGGCGAGACGTTCTTCTCGAACAAGACGCGCGGCCAGCCGATGCCGCTGAACCTCGCGACCACGGCGCCCGGGTTCACCGAGGCCATGCAGCTCCTGCACAAAGGCGAACGCGCGGTGCTCTGGGTGCCGCCTTCGATCGGCTACAAGGGCCAGGGACCGCAGGGCACGACCCCCGAGACGCTGTGTTACGAGGTCGAGGTCGTCGAGGTCGTCCCCGCACCCGAGGTTCCCGCGGATGTCGCGAAGCCGCCGGACACCGCCGAGTCGACGAAGTCTGGTTACAAGTATGTCGTGATTCGCCCTGGCACCGGCAAAGACAAGGCGAAGCCGTACGACAACCTGACGTTCAACTACACCGCCTGGGACGCGGACGGTCGGATGTTCGACTCGACCGAGACTCGCAAGCGACCGGCGAAGGTCGCGCCGTATCGTCAGCCCGGCCCGTTCGCCGAGGTGTTGACGTCGATGACCGCGGGCGAGCGCGTTCGGTTCTGGGCTCCCTCGGAGAAGATGAACGAGGGCAAGACCACGCCGGGTATGCCGAAGGGCCAGCTCTGCTACGAGGTCGAGATCGTGCAGATCGAAAAAGGCTCCGAGCCGCCGGTCACTCCGCCGGATGTCGCGAAGCCGCCCGAGGGCGTGAAGAAGACCGCGAAGGGCGTGTTCTACAAAGTGCTCAAGAGTGGCAAAGGCGGACCGCACCCGAAGGCGACCGACACCGTGCGCGTGCACTACACGGGCTGGACGACCGACGGCAAGCTGTTCGACTCGTCGGTGGTTCGCAACGAGCCGGCGGAGTTCAGCCTGCAAGCTGTGATCGCCGGGTGGACCGACGGCATTACCGTGATGTCGGTCGGCGACAAGGTCCGGTTCTGGATTCCGGAAGAGCTCGCGTACAAGGGCCAACAAGGTCGGCCGCAGGGCATGCTCGTGTTCGATGTCGAGCTCCTCGAGATCAAGGCGCCCGCGCACCCCGACGCACCGCCACATCCGTGAGTGTTCCCGATGCCGTCGCGGCGGCGTGGGGCTGGCAAGCGGTTCAGATCGAGCCGCTTGCCGGCGGCCTGATCAACGCGACGCACGTCGTGAGCGGCGCGGAAGGGCCGATCGCCGTGTTGCAGCGGCTGCATCCGGTGTTCGGTGCCGAGGTCAACCTCGATATCGACGCGGTGACCGCGCATCTCGCGTCGCACGGGCTCGAGACGCCGCGCCTCGTGAGGACTCGCGATGAGCGCGCGTGGATCGAGGACGATGGCCGGATCTGGCGCGCGCTGACGTGGGTCGACGGCGAGAGCGTCCATACGGTGCCCGCGCTCGATTGGGCCGAGGCGGGCGGTGCGCTCGTCGGGCGGTTTCATCGCGCGGTCGCGGATCTGAAGCACGAATATCGGTTCGCACGTGCTGGTGTTCACGACACGCCCGCGCACCTCGCAAAGCTCGCGGACCGCGTCGCCGGTGGTGGCGAGCGCGAGGTGATCGACCTCGCACGCGAGATCCTCGCGAGCTCCGAGGGGCTGCCGGTGATGCCGGAGCTGCCCCTGCGGCACATCCACGGTGATCTCAAGATCTCGAACTTGCTGTTCCGGCGCTACCCGTTGCGTGGTGCGTGCCTCGTCGATCTCGACACGCTCGGTCGCGGCACGATGGCGTTCGAGCTCGGGGATGCGATGCGCTCGTGGTGCAATCCTCACGGCGAAGATGCGGCCGACGTCCGGTTCGAGCTGCCGATCTTCGCGGCCGCGATCAGCGGATTTCGTGCGGTCGCCGATTCTTTAATGACGCGTGAAGAATGCAGCTCGATCGCGGTCGGTCTCGAGACGGTCTGCCTCGAGCTCGCGGCACGGTTCGCCGTCGATGCGTTTGACGACCGCTATTTTGGCTGGAATCCCGCGCGGTTTCCGACTCGTCGCGCGCACAATCTCGCCCGGGCGAGAGGTCAGTTGGCGCTCGGTCTCGACGTCCGCGCCTCACGGGCCGACGTGATGGATGTCGTCCTCGGCCGAAATGCGAGCTAATCGCATCGCGCTGTCAGAATGGATCGCTTCTCGTGGCGCTCGGGATGCGCTCTAATCGGTAGATGCC
This sequence comes from Myxococcales bacterium, assembly GCA_028287115.1. Lineage (GTDB taxonomy): Bacteria > Myxococcota_A > Polyangia > Haliangiales > Haliangiaceae > JABFXX01. The sequence continues at coordinate 87,167 of JAQBQF010000307.1, read as the reverse complement.
TGGTTTTCGCGCGGCGGTGGTCGCGGGCTGTCTGAGCTCGCTCGCGTTCGGTCCGCACGCGGGCCCGAAGATCTCGGCCGACACGCTCACCGCGATGCCGGCCGCTGGCATCAGTCGGCCGTTGCGTACGCAACCAACGCTGAAGGCAGGACCGATCTCCGGTCTTGCCGGTACGTGGGAAGCGCAGTGGGACGTCGCGACCGGTGTGCCGTCTCGAATCTGGGGCTCGGGGCTACCGGCTCCCGGATCGATCGCGCACGCCGATATCGCCGAAGCGTTCGCGCGGCAGGTGCTAGCGACTCACCTCGCGTTGCTCGCGCCGGGCGCGAAGATCTCTGACTTCGAGCTCGTCTCGAACGTGTTCGACGGTGACATCCGCGCGATCGGATTCGTGCAACGCGCGAACGGGCTGATCGTCGTCGGTGGCCAGATCAGCTTTCGGTTCAAGCGCGATCGATTGTTCGTGATCGGATCGGAGGCGCTGCCCAACGTTTCGGTCGTGATGCCCACATCGCGGAGCACCCGCGCGGTCGTTCGCGATCGCGCGACCCAGCAGTTGCGGAGCGAGCTCGGGCTGCCGAACGCACCGGTGTCCGTTCTCGGCAGTGACGTGATCGTGCCGCTCGTCGCCGATCAAGGCGTGCTCGGCTACCGGCTCGCCGCGCCACTCACGATCGACGGTGGTTTCGACGGCCGCTATCTCGCCTATGCCGATCCCGCGACGGGCAACGTGATCGCTGTGCATCAGCTCAACGAGTACGCGAACGGCACGTTGCTCTATCACGGGGTCGATCGCTATCCCGGACGTGGCCGGATCGATCGGCCGGCGCCGCGCGCGCACATCACGGTGAACGGAGCCGCGGCGACGACCTCGCCGACGGGCGCCGTGACTTGGTCACCCGATGCGCAAGCCTCCCTGCAGACCTCGATCGTCGGAGATTTGGCGCAGGTCGTGAACAAGGCGGTCAACGGGCTGCCCGCGGTTGCGATGCTGGCGATCGATCCGGGCGGGCAGAGCGTGTGGGATGCCTCGGGATCCGTCGAGGACGATGCGCAACTCAACGTCTATCTCGACCTCAACATCGTCAAGGACTACGTCCGCGCCAACATCGATCCTGCGATGCCGACGCTCGACGATCCGATGGTCGGGAACGTCAACTTGCCGATGGATTGCAACGCGTTCTTCGACGGCAAGGCGGTCAATTTCTTTCGCAGGACCGCGCCGGACGCGATGAACCAGTGCGAGAACACCGGCGAGATCCAGGACGTCGTGTTCCACGAGTACGGCCACCGCGTGCATACGGCGGAGATCATCAACGGGGTCGGGGCCTTCGATGGTGCGATGAGCGAGGGCGTCGCCGACTTCCTCGCGGCATCGATCACCGGCGATTCCGGAATGGGGCGCGGCTTCTTCTTTACCGACGCAGCGCTCCGCGAGCTCGATCCGATGAGCTCGGAATGGATGTGGCCGTTCGATATCGGCGAGATCCATCACACCGGTCAGATCTTCGGCGGCACGTTCTGGGATCTGCGCAAGGCGCTGATCGCCCAACTCGGTCAGGCTCAGGGCATCGCGTTGACGAACAAGCTCTACACCGGTGTGATGCGGCGCGCGATCAACATTCCGACGTGCCTCGTCGAGGCGCTCGCGACCGACGACGATGATGGTGATCTGTCGAACGGAACTCCACACGAGTGCGCGATTCGCGACGCGTTCGGCCGCCACGGTCTGCGCACGGCGACGGGCGAAGTCGTCGCGCCGGGAACGTTGACCGCCGACTCGGCGGCGATCGGCATCCTCATCACCTTGTCAGGCCTGTCGAATCATTGCGCAGGTGATCAGGTCGCGGGCGCCAAGCTCGATTGGGTGCCGAGCTACACCGGCGTGCCCGCCGCCGGAACCGCGGACGCGACGCCGGCAGGGCCGAATCAATTCTTCGCGGAGCTGCCGCTCGCGAAGCAAGAAGTCGTGAATTATCAGGTCCGCGTCGGGTTTGCCGACGGCTCGGAGATGAAGCTCGCCGATAACCTCGCGGATCCGTACTACCAGCTCTATCAAGGCCGCACGATCCCGCTCTACTGCACGAGCTTCGAGACCGATCCGTTCGCCGATGGTTGGACGACCGGCGTCGACAAAGGTGAGTCGACGTGGACGTGGGGCACGCCGACCGCCGGCGCGACCGATCCGCACGCGGCGTACTCCGGCACGCATATCCTCGCGCAGACGCTCGACGGCAACTACACCGCCTCGCAGCTCTCGTGGGTGAAGATGCCGGCGATCGACATCCATCCGTACAGCGACGTGCGTCTGCAATATCGCCGCTGGCTCGCCGTCGAGGACAACCACTACGATCAGGCGCGAATCACCGCGAACGACGAGGCCGCTTGGCAGAACCGCACCCAGAACATGGGTGACTCGAGCTCGTATCACCACATCGACAAGGAGTGGCGATTCCAGGACGTGGCGCTGTCGGGCCACTTCACCGGCAAGACGCTCTCGGTCAAGTGGGATCTCAAGTCGGACGGCGGGCTCGAGCTCGGCGGCTGGCAGCTCGACGACGTCTGCATCGTCGCGAACCCGTACGCGATCTGCGGCGACGGCGTGAAGACGCCGACCGAAGGCTGCGACAACGGCATCGCGAACGAGGACAAGCCGAACGCGTGTCGCACCGACTGCCGCCTGCCGACGTGCGGCGACAACATCGTCGACACCGGCGAGGAATGTGACGAGGGCAAGGCCGGAACGCCGGCGTGCTCGCCGCAGTGCAAGCTGATCGACGTCGGCAGCGGCGGCTGCTGTTCGAGCAGCGGCGGCGGCGGCGGCTCGATCGCGCTCGGCGCGCTAGCCCTCGGGCTCGTGTTCCGGCGATGCCGGAAGTCTCGAGCGATGCCGTTCGTCCATCGTGTCGTGTTGTAACGACCACGGATCACGACGCCGCGCGAGATCCGCTGTTTGCAATCAGAGCTTGGGAGCGCGCTCTCGGCGTCCATCCCAGACGACCTTCGCAACCACGCGGAGCGAGTCAGCGCAAATCACCGTGCGAAGTCGCCGTCGTCGATCCAGCCGTCCCCGTCGCGATCGAGCGGGCGGAGGCGTTGTGCCATCGCAGGGGGCATCTCGCCGGGGCCGACGTTACCGTCGCCGTTGATGTCGTACTTGCGGATGATGCGGCGAGCCCGACCACGGTTGGACATCGCGAGCTGGCGCGCGACTCGGCGCAGCTCGCGGATCGCTTGCCGCTTTTCGCGCGGACCGAGCCGGCCATCGTGATTGCGATCGAACCGTTGTAGAAGCGCCTGTCGGAATTGCCCGCCACCCGGGCGACCCTCACGGCCGGCGGGGTCTGCCGCCGCGATGCCGCCGAACGTCATGATCGATGCGAGGACGAGCGTCGCGAGCTTCATGGCGGATCTGACTCGCGAGCGCGGGCCAGGTTAAGTCATGCGGGGCTGGCGAGCGGCGGACCGGACATAGTCGAGGATCGCGATCGGCAGGTGCCCGTCATCCGGGATAAATGGCACGCTGACCTGCGTAAACAGTGCTCGATCGCCGTCGGTGATGCGGCCGACCAGGCAGATCTGATTGCGCGCCGCACCTTCGATCCCTCGGGCATACATGCACAGCTCGAGTGCGTTCATCGTGCCGCGCAGCGCGGCATCGACAAACACGAGATCCGGCGGATCGCGATGGAGCTTGGTCACGGCATCGCCGCCCTCGCTCGCGACGTCGATGATCGCAGCGGGATGCGCGCGGCGCGCGAGGCTCCAGAGCAGACGTGCACGCGGCTCGTCGTCGACCACGATCAGCACGCGGACCGAGGAGACCGTTGCTTGTCGCTCGATGATCGTATCGAGTTGCTCGAGGACGTCATTCGCGGAGCGCGGTCGCAGCGCCGGATGTTTCGCGAGCAACCATTCGACCAGATCGGAGAGCTCGTGTGGAAGGCCGGTCCGCAGATCCGAAAGGAGCGGTGCAGGCTCGGTCGCGTGACGTAGCTGCTGCTCGGCACAGGTGTCGCTCGCGAATGGCGCCTCGCCAGATGCCATCTCGAGTGCGACGCACCCGAGGTTGTACAAGTCGATCGCCTCGGCGGCCGCCGGATCCGAAGCACCGACCTCGCCGCGCGCGATCTCGGGCGCGAACACGCAGCCGTGCGGCCCGAATGCAGGCACTTGCGAAAGCGAGAGCCTGCCGAGCACGATCCGATCGCCCGGGCCAACGAGCACCGTGTCGCCGGAAAGGTCGCCGACCGCGATGCGGGCATCGTGCGCCTTGGCCACCGCTGCGACGAGCGCGCGCAAGCGCTTCAAATAGATGGCGGTGGTCGGTTCGGGAACGTCTCGCAACATCCAGCCGGCGATTCGTTCGGCGACGACGTACGCCGCGCCGTTGTGAAACCCCAGGGCGTGGATCTCGACCGAGCAAGGATCCTTGACGACGGCGCACCGGCGCGCTTCGACGATCAACGCCGGGGTCCCGGGGTCGCGCCAGGCGATCTTCACCGCGACGATCCGATCGAGCGTCATGTCGCGCGCCTCGAACACCGCACCGGTGTCGGTCGACGAGATCTGCGAGCGCACGGCGTACGTCGAGGCGATCACGTGACCTGCCGCGAGCGGCAGCGACGGGTGGTCGCGAAATCCAGGAGGCGGGTCGACAAGTCTTGCGGGTCGGCTCACCGACCGTTCTAGCACCTGCTCGTTCGAGCGCGAGACGAGTGCGTCCTAACCGATCTCGCTCGTGCTCGTGCTCGTGGTCGTACTCGTCGATCTCATCCGAGACGCTCGAATGAGGTCGAACAACATCGAGATGACCCGACCCGGCTGTCAGTTGCCAAGATGCTCGGGTGCATCAACCACTGGAATTAACCTGGCGATGCCAGGCAGAACTTTCGAGCACGAGTACGATTACGATGTCAGACGCCACGCTAATCCGGCATTCGTTCTACGCCCACGCCATCAGCACGGCTCCCGCCGCGACGAGCACCGATCCGGCGATCTGCACGTGACGCGGGCGTTCGCCAATCACGAACGCGAGCATGGTCGCGAACAAGACCGATGTGTTGCGTAGCGTCAGCACGAACCCGGCACCACCGCCGGAGAGCGCCTCCATCAAGATCAAGAATGATCCGCCGCACACGAGGCCCATCAAGATCACGCGCGGAAGTCGCGTCCGGATCAGCGTGGCCGCCGCGGCCCGACCCGAAGCACCGAGGCGCGCGATGTTGATCGCGCTCGCGAGTATGAGTGCAGCGGCGAACACGGCCGAAGGGCTCCCGCCGGTGCGCAACGCCGCCTTGTAGAACAGGTGATAGCCGGCGATCGAGGTCGCGCACGCGATCGCCCACGCGAGGGCGCTGCGTCCGGTCGAGCGCGCATCGCCGGTGCCGCCGCTCGCGAGTGCGAGCCCCGCGAACACGACCGCGCTGCCGGCGACCGAGGCGAGGGTGACGTGCTCGCCGTAGATCGCGACGGAGATCGGCCAGACGAGCAGGATCGCGCCGCCGCGCGAGATCGTATAGATCGGCCCGAGCGGACCGCGATCGAGCGCCCGCGCGAGCGACATGAAATACAGCCACTCGAACACACCCGCGGCCGCAGACCACCCGAGCGACTGCAGGCTCGCAAACGGAATGTCGCCGCGAGCCCAGCGCAGCCCGGCGATGATCGCTGCGAGGAGTGTCGCCGCACCGACCGCGGCGACGAGCGCGCGATCTTTGTCGGCCTCCACGCGAAGCAGCGCATTCCACGCGGCGTGGAGAAACGCGGAGACGAGGACGAGCGCGATGATCACGGACGAGCGCGCGATGATACTGCCTCGGTCTCTCCAGGGGATTCCTTCGGCGCAGGGAGATTTTTGTCCTCAGTCTCCCCGGGGGATTCCTTCGGCGCAGGGAGATTTTGGTCCTCAGTCTCGCTGCGCCCAGAACGTCGACATCACCGGCCACAATCTGCCGGCGGCCTTGCGCGAGACGACCGCGCCCACGTGGCCGCCGCCCATGGCGATCACCTGCTTGTCGCGGCTGCCGACGCGATCGACGAGCGGTGCGGCGCTCGCGAGCGGCACGATGTTGTCGTCTTCGAATGCGAGCGCGAGCACGGGGCACTTGATCGCGGATAGCTCGACGGGACGGCCGAGCAGCGTGAACCCGCCGGTGATCAGCCGATTGGCGCGGTAGAGCTCGTCGATGTAGCGCGCGTAACACGCGCCCGGGAACGAGACGTTATCGTTGCCCCAGTGTTCGGTCGCGAGGAAGCCCTCGAGGAACTCGTCATCCCACGCGCGATCGAGGAGCGCGACCGCCTTCGCGGCGCGTAGCGTCGGACGCAGCATCGAGAAGCTCGCCTGCATGAGCGGCCATGGCACGTTGCCGAAAGCCTCGAGCAGCGAGCCCGTGTCGAACGTCGGCGTGCGAGTCCAGCCGGACATGATGCCGCCGTGATCGAAGTCGATCGGCGCGGCGAGTGCCAGGAGCGAGGCGACGTGATCGGGGAACGCGGCCACGTACGTGGTGGCGAGTGTTCCGCCGAGGCAATAGCCGAGGACGTGAACGTCGTCGGTCGGGCTCGTACGTGCCGCGATCCGCACGGCGCGGCCGAGATAACGGCCGGCGATGTCGTCCCAGGTGAGGAAGCGATCTTCGTCGCCCGGCGTGCCCCAATCGATGCAGAACACGTCATGACCTTGCGCGACGAGCCACTCGATCACCGAGCGCGTCGGGCCGAGGTCGAGCACGTACCAGCGGTTGATCAGCGACGGGACGAGCAGCACCGGCCGCTTGAAGCGCGGCTGCGCGGGACGGAACCGAAGCAATCGCCACTTGTTCTCGGTCCACACGACGGTGTGCGGCGTCGTACCGACCGCCGGCTGTCCTTTCGGAGCGCGCTTGACGAGCGCGATCAACGAATCGAGTGGGGACTTCTTCGGCTCCCTCATGCGTACAGTGCCTCGAACCGATCGCGTAGTCGGTCGTACACGGCCTTGCGGCGGAGCTTGAGCGACGAGGTCAGCGTGCCGTTCTCGACGGTGAGCGGCGTCTCGGCGACGAAGTGGCGCTTGATCGTCTCGTAGCGCGCGAGCTCGGAGTTGATCTGGGCGAGCCGGTCATCGACGAGGCGACCGCGATCGTCTTCAGGAACCTCGGGGCGCACCCAGACCGCGGCGACGAGGTACGGGCGAGCATCGCCGTAGACGACGAGGCGCTCGATCACCGGATCGTCGACGAACTTCGCCTCGATGTTCGCGGGCGGGATGTTCTTGCCGCCTGCAGTGACGAGGATGTCCTTCTTGCGATCGATGATCTGCAGGAAGCCGTCTTCGGTGAAGCGACCGACATCGCCGGTGCAGAACCAGCCGTCCTCGGTGAATGCGGCAGCGGTCGCGCCCGGATCTTTGAAGTAACCGGAGAACACGTTCTCGCCGCGCGCGAGGATCTCGCCATCTTCGGCGAGCCGGAGCTCGACCGAAGGCAACGGCTTGCCGACCGAGTCGAAGCGAAACTCGCCGGGGCGGTTGAGCGTCAGTGTCGGCGAGGTCTCGGTCAGACCGTAGCCTTCGATCACGAGCACGCCGCACTCGTGCAGCAGTTGCTTGATCTCGAGCTTGAGTCCCGCGCCGCCGGACAAGCAGAACCGAAGCCTGCCGCCCGTGACGCGCCGGAGTGCCTCGCACCGTGCCGCTTTGCCGTCCGCCGTGCTCGCGCCCGGCCCCGCGACGATCGCGCGCGAGATCTTTTCCCAGTATGCAGGCACCGACATGAAGACTTGCGGCGCGACGCCGGGGAGTAGGTCGAGGACATCGGAGGGCGATGCGAGATACGTCTCCCAGCCGAGCAGGTTGCCCAGGCAGAGCTCGCCGAACCCGAAGATGTGGCTCATCGGCAGCCACAACAGATCGCGATCGCCTTCCTCGAGTAACGGCGCGTTGCACGCGAGCCAATCGGCGCCGTTGCGACCGACGTTGCGCGGCGTCAGTGGCACGCCCTTGGGATTGCCCGAGGTGCCGCTCGTGTAGAGCATCTGCGCGGGTTGATCGAGATCGAGCGCACCGAGGCGAGCGTCGACGAGCGTCGGCGCGACCGCGTCGCGGGCGGAGGCGGCGCGAATCGAGCGCCCGTCGAGGACCGGCGCATCCGCCGGCCACGAGGCGCCGTCGAGATCGACGACCTGCGGTGGCCGCGCCAGCTGCGCGCGCGCCTTCTCGAGCTTCGCGATCTGCTCGGCCCCGGAGACGAACACGTAGCGAATCTCCGCGTGGTCGAGGATGTACGCGACTTGATCGGGCGTCGAGGCGGGATAGATCGGCACGAGGACCGCGCCGGCGGTCTGGGCACCGAGCGCCGCGCTCGCCCACGCGACGGAGTTGTGCGCGAAGATCGCGATGTGCTCGCCGGCCTCGAGCTCGTGCTCGACGAGCCAGCGCGCGACACCGCGGATCTGCAGCGCGAACTGGCCCCACGTCACGGGCTGCCACGCGCCTTGCGTGCGAACTTGAAAGCGCACGCGATGTCGGTGCGTGCCGAGTCGATCGAACACGGCGCGCGGAGCCGGTTGCAACTGGAGGAGGGGCGTGACGTCCATGGCGTTAGACCTTCTTGCCGTGCAGCTGCTCTTCGAGATCGTAGAGCCGGCTCTCGAGTTGGTTCAGCTTGTGAAGCGAGCGTTCCTGGTCGCGGCGCGTCGGTAGCCCGAGTGTCGACCACCACGCGGCGATCGCGCGATCGGTCGCGGCCTTGGTCTTCATCGCGGCGGTGAGCATCGCGCCCGCGGGCCCGAGCACGGCCGGGTTCGACATGACTTTTTCCATGTAGTGCGCGGTGGTCTGTTCCCACGCCGCGAAACCTTGTTTCCACATGTCCCAGATCATTTGCTGACTCCTAGCGCGAAACGCCGCAACGACGCGGCAACCGTGAAGTCCGGACTGACCTCATCTTGCTTGCTGTCGGCCCGAGTGACCTCGCCAAAACATTCGAACAAGAACGACGTCGTGCGACGCTGCACGGCGGGTGCACCGCCGGCGGTCGCCTTGCGCGCGACATGCGTGCGGACGCGCAGCACGGGAGAGAACTGCACGTAGGGAACGTCGAGTCGACCGGTGCCGGCGACCTCGACATCGACGGTATCGGTGCCGATGAAGGGTAGGCCGCTGATCGTGCCGTCGATCGCGCCGATCACGGTGAACGACTGGCCGTCCGTGATCGGGAACCGCAACACGGTGATCGGCTGTGCGTAGCGAATCAGCGTCTTGGTCGCGGGCGCGGGATCTCGTGAGGCGGTGCCGTCGAGCCACAGCCCGCGATCGTCCTGATGATAAATGCCGTCGAGACCGCCGCCGCCATCGACCGCGAATTCGCCGGTCGGAAATTGCGGCGCGTACCACTGCGCGCCGAGCACGATGGGGCCGAGCGCGACGACGGTGTCATCCGCGCGCTCTTCAGAGAAGTTCCAGATCCCGTTCTTGCCGGCCAGATCGACGGTGCGGTTCGCGCCGGTGTAGTAGTCGACCGTGGCACCGAGCGCGATCGGCAGCTCGGCCGCGGTGATCTGGCCATCGCGGTTCGGGACGCACGAGGGCAGCGTTGGCGGGGCCGTGGGCTCCGGCGTCATGTTCACGTCGCAGGCTGCGAGGACGAAGACGGCAAGAATGGCGCGCATCAGAATGCAAACGCAAGTCGCGCGCGGAGAGCCTGCGCGGGCTTGGCCTTGAGGTTGGTGTTATCGAACGCAGCGCCCGGCAGGAACAGGCCGTAGTCGAGCGTGAACGCGAAGCCGTCGCGGCTCGCGTAGCGCAGCTCTGGATCGAGCTCGAACCCGAGTGCGCGCTGACCGCTTGGCGTGGACGTCGCCTCGACGGCCCATGATGCGACGAGTGCGGCGGCGAGCTCGATCCGGCCGGCGCCCACGGTCATGAGCGTGGTGCGCGCGTGCGGCCGGATATAGATCGCGTCGGTGATCGTGCCGATGATCTCGCGGAACAGGATCTGATCGATGTGGTAGTCGGGATGAAACCGAAAGTTGTCGACCGTGTGATCGCGCGGCAGGTTCGCCTGTGGACCATCGAACGCTCCGGCGGTGACGGCGGTGTCGCCGGCCTTGGGAAACGCGCCAAACCCGGGAGCGCTGTCGCCGCTCGCATACCCGCCGTCGGCGCCGACCCGTGCCGAATCCCAGATCAGCTCGCTCTCGACCGCGACCCCGAGCTGGCTCGAGCTCACCGGAATCGTGATCGCCGCGCCGGGGATCAGCGATGGCTGCGCGACGGTCGCGTTGAAATACGCGAGCTCGCCTTCGATGCGGAAGTGCGAGCCGGTCAGGCGCAACCAGCCGCCGGTGCCGGTCGCTGCAAAGCCGCGCGCGACGAGGTCGTTCGAGGTGAACGTCGCCGGCACCATCGCGGTCGGGAGATACGACCCGGGCACGTCGCGATCTTGCGTGCGGCGTGTGATGTATCCCGCGTACTCGAGGCTCGACAGACCCGCGTTGGCGCGGCGCGCGAGCGTGGCGGGCGAATGAACCTTCAAGATCGCGAACGTCGGGCCGGCCGCCGCGTCGGTGGGCTCGAGCGCGATCGCGTGGCCGCCGTCGCGCGATGGCGTGAACGGACCGCGCGATGCGATGTCGTACGCGAAGGCGAATAAGTGTCCGGCGAGCGGCGTCACGAACGCGAACCGATCGGCGGCGTCGCCGTGATCGCAGTCCTCGCAGTCGCCGCCATTCGCCGCGATGCCGAGGCCGAAGTGCGCGCCCATCCGACCGACCGCGAGCGTACCGACGGGCGTCAGGGTCTCGGCCCACGCGCGCTTGACGACGACGGTGCTCGGGCGTTGCCCACCGGACGTTGCCGGCGAGCCGCCCGCGAGATCCGGCGAGCCGCCGAGCGCGACGTTATCGAGCCAGTCGATGCGAGCCTTGACCGCGACGCCGACGCCGCGCGCGTAGACCGCGAGATCCGTGCGCGCGCGCAGATCTCCGGAGTCGAAGTACTGACCGCCGCCGAGCGGGATCGGAAACAGCGGCTGGCCGCGCGAATCGAGGCCGCGATCGAGATCGAGGTTGTAGAGCCGGGTCTCGCGCGTGCGCAGGGACCCGTGAACGACGACCTCGGTTCGGTCGCGCGGCGCGGCGTACTGGCGCGGTGCGAGCTCGGCTCCAAGCGCCGCGAGATCCGCGCCGACGGGGAGGCTTAGCCGTAGCGGCTCGAGATCGTCAGCGCTGGTGGCAAGTCGACCGGTGACGATTTCACCTTCGAGCGGGCCGATCGAGACCGCCCGGCCTCCAGCTCCTCCACCGCTAGCGCCACCGCCGCCTTGATCGCCGCCACCACTGCGATCGTGACCGCCGTCGCCACCGCCTCCGCCACCGCTACCACCGCCGCTTCCGTTTCCGCTTCCAGTTGACTGTTCATTGACGCTGTCCTTCGCGAGGAACTCGACGAGATCGCGCGTCGACGGAACGCGCGCTTCGACCATGGGGAGGTGTCCGCAATGCGGATAGACGGTGAGCCGCGCGTTCGCGAGCTCGTTGACGAGGCGATGACCGAACGACACCGGCGTCACTTGGTCATCGGCGCCCCACAGGAGCAGCACCGGTTTGTCGAACGTGGCGAGCGCTGCGTGGAGCGCCGCGAAGTGATGGCCGCGCGCGCTCGCGAGTGCGGCGGCGGTCGTCCCCGGACGCGCGATCTCGCCTTCGATGTGATCGATCCGCGCCTGGCTGACCCAGCGCTCGTCGGTAAACGCGAGCGGTGCGCGATCCTCGAAGCGCTCCTTGTAGAACAGGCCGAACAGGATCTCGCCGACCCCCGATTTCTGCGCCCATCGGAAGAAGCTCGGAACTTGCTCGTCGTAGACGTACGCGTCGTAGAGTGCGACGCGGCGCGTGCGGTCCGGATGCGCGACGGCCATCGACAACGCGACCGACGAGCCCCACGAGTGGCCGACGATCGCGACGTCGGTGACGCCGAGTTTGTCGAGCACGCCCCACACGAGCTTGGCTTGCGCGGCGGGGCTGTAGTCGCCTTCGGGCCGGCTCGTCCAGCCGAAGCCTTTGAGATCGATCGCGATCACGCGATGGTGCTCGGCGAGCCGCGGTGCCACGCCGGCCCAGCTGTCGAGCGAAGCGCCGAAGCCGTGGACGAGGACGACGGCGGGGCCGGTGCCGAGCTCGCGGTAGTGAACGTGCGTGCCATCGACATCGACGAACTTCGCGTCCGCCGGTGCACCGGGCAGAGGCGATGCGTGAAACGACGCGCAACCCGCGAGCAGCGCCGCGACGAGGACGCGCTTCACGGGGCGAGTCTCCGGACCTCCGCGTCGTCGCTGAACTCGGCACCGGATCCGAAGTCCTGCGACTGCACGGTAGCAACCGAACCAAAACACTCAGCGATCCACGCGAACGATCGCTTCGTCAGCAGGGTCGTGAACCCCGAAGTGCGCGTCAGATCGGTCGCGACGCGGAGCACGGGGAAGTCGCCGTACGGCGTCTTCATCGTGCCGACTTGATCGACGCGCGACTGATAGCTCTCCGTATACGAGCTGATGAAGCCCTGCGCGTAGCCCGAGACCGTGCTCGTCGTGTTCCAGGTCGCGCCGTTGCCGAACGGCAGCGCGAGGATCCGGGCGGGCGGATCGTAGGTGAGCTCGGTCTTGGTGTTGCCCGCGGCGGGTGACACGACACCGAGCAGCGTGACGCCGCTCGCGCTGACGTTGAACACGCCGAGCAGCGTCGAAGACGACGAGAGCGACGCGGCGTAGGTCGCGGTCGCGAAGTCGGGGGCCCACCAGGCACCCGCGGGAGATGCGAGCGTGATCGGATGATCGCCGTCACCGGAGAGCTGACCGGTGAGATCCCAGGTTCGCGTGCCGTCCATGTTCGCCTGGCCGGCCGTGCTCCACGTCGCGTTCGTCGCGACCCGGAACGTCGCCATCCGGCCCGCGATCAGCGGTAGCTCGGGCAGGCTGATCATGCCGTCGTGGTTCGGGGTGCAGACACCGGAGGTGTTGCCATCCACCGCGTCGGCCTGCGGAGCTGCGTCGGTCGGCGCGGGACCGCAGGTGCCGTCGGCCTTGCAGAAGTGCGACGGGCACTCGCCGTCCGCCGTGCATGGAGCGCTTCCGTTGCTGCCGCAGCCCGCCAGGACCACCGCAAAGATGCTGCGATGCAGCAAGAAAGCGTGATTTCGGCGGCTCGACATGGGCGCACGCTACGACCGTGACCGAGGCCTGTCAAGCCCAGTTTTTGCGGCGCAGCAAAAAGCCTGCTTGCAGTGCGGCATGCCGACCCGTAAGGTGCGCCCGTGGCTGCGATTCTCATCAAGAAGTACGGCAACCGGCGGCTGTACGACACCAGCGACAGCCGCTACGTGACGCTCGAGGAGCTCGCGGCGAAGATCCGGACGGGCATCGACATTCGCGTCGTCGACGCGCAGAACAACGACGACCTCACGCAGGCGACGCTCGCGCAGATCGTGCTCGAGACCGGGCATGCGGCGAAGTTCCTGCCGGTCCAGCTGCTGACGCAGATGATCCGGCTGTCCGACGATTCGCTCGCCGAGTTCTTCAGCCGTTACGTGACCGGGGCGCTCGATCTGTATCTCCAAGCCAAGCGCGGCGCGCAAACGCTCGCCTCGTACAATCCGCTGACGCAGATCCCGATGGCGGCGACCGATGCACTGACCCGGATGTGGATGGGGACGCCATTCGGCTATCAGCAGCCGTATCAACAGGGCTACGCGCCGCCATCGCAATTTGTCGCGCCGCCGCCGCCGCCCGAAGAGCCGGAAGGCGAGCCGCGCAAACGCGCCGACACGGAGCCCGGTCGCAAGCGGAGCGATACGGAGCCGGTCGCCGATCAGCGCGGCGATGATGTCGCGGCGATGCGTCGCGAGCTCGACGAGCTCAAAGAAGCGATCCGCGAAGGCCTCGGCCCGAAGAAGAAGAAACGCAAGCCGTAGCTCAGCCGACGCGCTCGAACGGCCGGCTGCTACGCGCGACTTCGAGCGTTGCAAGCTCGACGGCGGCGACCGGCGCTTCCGTCACCGGCGCGGACGGTGACCATTCGGTCGAGCTCGCGATCGCCGGCTTCTCGATGGGCGCGATCCGATGGCGTAACAAGAACACGGCGCCTGCCATCGCGACGAGCGCGACCGCGACGACGAGCATCACGATGCGAGACAGAGGTAGCCCGGTCGCGCTTGCGATCTGTGGGATCACCAGCGGCACGAAGCCGCCGACCAGCGCACCGACGTGATAGACGATGCCGATCGCGCGCGCCCGAACGTGCTCGGGGAACAGGCTCGTCGTGAGCACCGGCGTCACGCCCGAGTAGCCGACGCCGAACACGCCGCCGAAGAACGCACCGAACGCGAGCGCGCCGGGGACCATTCCGACGTACAGCGGAAGCACCGGGACCATCAGCAGCGCAGGCGTGACGAGCGCGGCGATCACGCCGTATCGCGTCGCGACAAAGCCCGCGGCGATCACACCGGCGAGCATGCCGGCGTTGAACAGCAGGACGTGCACCATCGCGCTCTGCGGGGTCAGGTGGAATTCGGTCTGCAGCATCACCGAGTACGTCGACTGGAGCCCGTAATAGACGATGAAGCCGAGCGCCATCACGAGCGAGCCGAGCACGATCATCCGCAACACGCCGGGCGCGGCGAGCTCGCCGACCGCCGAGCGCTTCGCGAGCTTGGCCGCGGGGCGCGTGTTCGGGAACATGAACCACAGCGGCAGCGTCAGTACCGCGGGGATCGCGCCGATGATGAACATCGGGCGCCACGTGTGAACGTCGACGACAAAGTACGCGACCGCGGCCGCGAGCATCACGCCGATCGGCCAGCCGGCCTGGAGCAGGCCCGAGCCGATCTTGCGCGTGCGTGCCGGCAAGCTCTCCATCGCGAGCGCGGTTCCCGCCGTCCACTGCGCGCCCATACCGAGGCCGAACAGGGTGCGGAACACGAGGATCGCGGCGAACGAATGCGAGAAGTAGATCGCCGCATCGAAGGCGACGAACCAGACCAGCGATAACAGCAGTGGGAACTTGCGTCCCCATCGATCGGCGAGCCAGCCCGCGATCGAACCGC
Organism: Myxococcales bacterium; assembly: GCA_028287115.1. Lineage (GTDB taxonomy): Bacteria > Myxococcota_A > Polyangia > Haliangiales > Haliangiaceae > JABFXX01. Next base: position 72,085 of record JAQBQF010000307.1, on the reverse strand, counting down.
CGCCGAGCCGCACGATCAAAGGCAGCGTGATCGACCCGAGCACCGTGGCGACCGAGACGCCGAACTCCGCGGCGATCTGCTTGGCGACCAGCACGTAGACCATGAAATCGAATGCGTCGAGCACCCACCCGACCCACGCGGCAGCAAAAGCGGCCCATTGCGCGCGCGTCGGCTCTCTCCACCAAGGCTTCGTGTTCATGACGATCGAGTAACTGAAGATCATATTGCATTGCAATAGAGAAAATTGTGCGCCTGCGATCGGTCCCGCATAAACAGCTAGTTGCGGGTCGTGCGCAACATGCGCATTGCTGCGCCGCAACAATTCGGCATTGACACGTCCCGATCTCGACCTTAGGGTGCCTTTCGAAATGGAGACCCCGAACATGTCCAAAACAGAGACCCAGAACCCCACCCCGAAGACCGAAGCCACCCACACCCCGTTCGCCTCGTTCGATCCGATGACCGCGTGGACGACCGCGCAGCAGACGTTCCACAAGATGTTTGCCGACGCGCAGGCGCGCGCGCAGGCGTTCACGGAGGAGTACGCCGCGCTCGAGGCGCAGATGTACGCCAAGGCGCAGGCGAGCGTCGCGAACTGGGCGCAGCTGACCCAGGACGCGATCGCCTATAGCGCGCAGCTCTCGCAGCAGGCGCGCAAGCTCGGCGCCGAGGCAGCTCGCAAGATGGGCGTCGGAGCCTGAGCATGGAAGAGCTGTTCCGCCTTCCCAACGTGATCGCAGAGGCGTGGACCGATGCAATCGGGATCCCGCGCGCGAAGGCACCGCGTCTCGCGCAGACCCCTCGCGAGGAATTCAAGTTGGAAGGCGGCGCGAAGCTCTATCGGTTCGGAGCGGCGAGTCGCACGGGCAAGCCGCTCCTCTTGATTCCATCTTTGATCAATCGCTGGTACGTGCTCGACCTCCGGCCGGGCGCGAGCCTCGTCGAGGCGCTGGTTGGCGCCAAGCTCGACGTGTGGTGTCTCGACTGGGGCGTGCCCGAAGCGGAAGACCGCTATCTCGATTGGGAAGCGGTACTTGCGCGACTCGGGCGCGCCGTCAGGCGAGTGCTTCGCGAGACCAAGTCCGAGCGCCTCGGCGTGCTCGGCTACTGCATGGGTGGCACGCTCACCGCGATCTACGCCTCGCAGCATCCGGAACAGTTCGCCGCACTCGTCACGCTCGCCGCTCCGATCGATTTCTCGCGAGGCGGCATGTTGCGCTCGATGGTCGACCCGCAATGGTTCGATCCGAACGCCGTCGCCGACGCGGGCAACGTCGCACCGGCGCAGATGCAGGCGGGCTTCACCGCGCTGCGTCCGACGCTCGATCTCGGCAAGCTGATGGCGATGCCGGATCTCGCGACTGATCCCAGAGCGCGCGAAGCGTTTCTCGCGCTCGACGCCTGGGCCACCGACACCATCCCGTTCCCCGGCGAGGCATATCGCCGGTACATCAGCGAGCTCTATCAAGCCAATCAGCTCGTCTCGGGCACCCATCGGGTTGCCGGTGCAGCCGTCGACCTCGCGCAGATCCGGTGCCCGACACTCGTGATCACGGCGAGTCGCGACATGATCTGTCCGCCGCCCGCGGCGACCGCGCTCCTCGATCACATCGGCTCGACCGATACGCACGTCATCGAAGTCACCGGCGGCCACGTCGGCGCGGTCGTCGGAAGCCGGGCCGTGCGCGAGATGTATCCAGCTCTCGCTACCTGGCTGACACCGCGGCTCGCGTAGTGGGCCGTTACCACTCGTGTGACCGATCCCGGATCACCGCAAAGGCGCGGAGGCGCCGAGGTCAGAGAGAGTTGGTTTCGGCTCGGTCCATGGTCTTCGGAATCGGCTCGCGTCGCGGTCGAGTGGGCACGGATCGATCAACGGCTCGAGTGTATTACCGCGCGAACAAGTCGTGCATCGTGACGAGCTCGAGTCCTGCGGCGTGGAGTGCTGTCACGATCCGCGGCAACGCCTCGAGCGTCCACTCCTGACCTTCGTGGAACAGCAGCACGTCCCCGGCGGAGACCTTCGAGGGCGAGCACCGCTCTGCGAGCTGCGCCGGGTCGTGATCGCCGTAGTCACAGGAATCGACCGACCACATCGCGACGACGTAACCGGCCGCGCGGAGCGACAGGATCGACGCGGCGTCGAGGGAGCCGTGCGGCGGCCTCACCCAAGGCTGACCGCTGAGCTGACCGCCGATCGCCTGATCGGTGCGCGAGCATTGATCGAGGAGCTGCCGGCGCGACAGCTTCGTAAACCGCGTGTGATCGTAGCCGTGTCCTGCCACCTGATGTCCGCGGCGCAGGTACTCGCGAATCATCTCCGGACGCTTCGCCGCGAACTCGCCGAGCACGAAGAACGTCGCCGGGACCCCGAGATCATCGAGCAGGTCGAGGTAGCGCGGCGTCAGCGCGTCTGGACCATCGTCGAAGGTGAGTGCGACGCGGCTCGTCGTGCTCGGGCCGCGACGTAACAGGCCGGGCAGCCGGTCGAACATCGCGTTCTTGACGAAAGCACGAACGGAGGTAGCCACTCACATGGTCTAGTGGGTTTCGGGCGTTACTACAAGGCAAGGAGCGTGAGGCACCTCACGCACCGTGACGGTCTATCCGGTGGGCCGTGTTCGAAAGGCCATGTTGCTACGGGTCTTGGGGCGTTCCTCGTCGATCTCACGCTGCCTCGCCGCACCTAGCCATGACTCACATCGCGTCATGCGCTGAGTGCGGCCGCGGTGGTCATGAGGGCTCGATCGATGCGCGGATAGGCCTCGCCCGACAGCATCCACCATTGCGAGCGATGCTTGATGAGCGTCACCGGAAAGCTCATCCTCTGTGTCCGCTGAAGGATCAGCATGCAGATCACCGCCACGATTACACCGGCGAGGACGAACCAGTTGATCCAGGTCGGGTAGTACTGGATCTCCATGTCGACGACGTAAGTCTCGAGGTTGGGATCGGTGGTGGGAACATGTCGAAACCTGAGCGCGGTGATCCGGCGATACATGCCCGAACCGGGATGGATGATCGACGACCAGTATTTCTTGACGTCCTTTTCGGTCGCGAACGGCAGCGGCGCAGCGACGCAACGCATCTCCGGAATGCTCGGCACCGTGACGTTGCGAGCTCGCGCGATCGATGACAGCGAGCCATGCGCCGCACCCCAGCGCCGGTAACGGACGCCCTTGAAGTAACACGCCAGCGCTTGCAGGCCGGCGCGGCGACCTCGCACCGAAGGTGCCGTGAGATCGTTGATGTACAGAAACATCGCGACGATCCCCGCGATGCTCGCGAGGAGGATAGTCAGGGGCATCAGATTGTGGTTGGACGCCACGGCGCCGACGGTACAGGCCACGAAGATCAGGCCCCAGACGTGTGATGCCGTCCTGAACTTCTTCGCTTGCACCGTGAGATCCGCGGGTTCCCCAGCGGCGGCGGTCAGGTCATTCACCGCGCGGCGGACCTGCTCGAGCTCTTCGGGAGGAATCCCGGTCGTCGCATGGATCTGCGTCTGGCAGATCGGGCAAAGCTCGGCTTGCGGCGAGACCAGGCTCGAGCAGCTCGGACAAAGGAACGTTCGCGGCGCCACCATCATACGGCGGCACTATACGTGTTCGTCGCGCGCGCGTGTCGCTAGGTCCACCGGTAGTCGCGGAACTGCTGGCGAAGCTCGGTCTTCTTGAACTTGCCGGCGGACGTCCGCGGGATCGCATCGATGAACACGAACGCATCGGGCAACCAGAACTTCGCGAAGTTCGGCGCGAGGAATGCGCGGAGCTCGTCGGCCGTGCAGCTCGCACCTTGCTTCAGCACGATGGCAGCGAGAGGCCGTTCGCTCCATTTCGGATGAGCGACACCGATCACCGCGGCTTCGCGAACGGCAGGATGACCCATCAGTGCGTTCTCGAGCTCCTGCGTCGCGATCCACTCACCACCGGACTTGATGAGATCGGCCATCCGATCGGTGAGCTGGATGAAGCCGTGCGAGTCGACGCGCGCGACGTCGCCGGTGCAGAAGTAGCCGTCGGCCGTCCAGCGCTCGGGGGTGTGGCCGCCGACGTAGCTCGCCGAGATCCACGGACCGCGGACCTGAACTTCGCCACTGGTTTTATCGTCGCGTGGCACTTCGCCATCTTCGTTGCACACGCGCAGATCGACGAGCGGCACCGGTCGGCCTTGCTTGGCGCGCGTGCGATAGCGCGTCGCTTCATCCGCGGCCTCGAGCTCCGGCGAAAGCCGTGCGACCGTGCCGATCGGCGAGGTCTCGGTCATGCCCCACGCCTGAAGCAAGCTGAGGCCGAGCCGATCGAAGTCGCGGATCAACTGCTCCGGCGCCGCAGAGCCGCCGACGACCATCCTGATACCGGGCTGAAGCTTCCAGCGACCTGGCTCGGCATCGAGCGCGTCGCGAATCCCGATCCAGATCGTCGGCACACCGGCGGCGCACGTCACGCGCTCGTTCTGCATCAGCTCGAGCACGCTCGGTGGATCGAGATACGGCCCGGGCATCACCAGCTTCGCGCCGACCATCGCCGCGATATACGGAATCCCCCAGGCGTTGACGTGAAACATCGGCACGACCGGCAGGAGCGTCATCGAGCGCTTGAAATCGAGCGAGTCGGGGAGGGCCGCGACCAGCACGTGCAAGAGCGACGAGCGGTGCGAGTACACGACGCCCTTCGGCTTGCCGGTCGTGCCGCTCGTGTAGCAGAGGCCGAGCGCGTCGGTCTCGGCGAGCTTGGGGAGCGCGAGATCGGGCGCGCCTGCGAGGAGCTTGTCGTAGCTGCCGTCTCCGCCAGCGCCGACGACGAACACGCGTTCGAAGCGCGCGCCCGCGGCGACGATCTTCTCGTAGAGCGGCAACAGCACGTCGTCGACGATCAGGAACCGATCTCCTGCGTCGTTCGCGATGTATGCGATCTCGTCGGGGTGAAGCCGAAGGTTGAGCGTGTGGATCGTCGCGCCCGCGAGCGGGATCCCGAAGTACGCCTCGAGGTGCTCGGCGTGATTCCACATCAGCGTCGCGACGCGATCTCCACGCTGGATGCCCGCGCCGACGAGTGCGCGCGCGAGCTTGCGCGCCCGGCCGATCATCTGCCCGTACGTCGTGCGCGACAGGCTCCTGTCGGGTCGTCGCGAGACGATCTCGCCGTCGGTGTTGTAGCGCTCCGCGCGATCGGCGATCCAATCGAGCGTCAGCTGTGCGTCCATCATCGTTGGCTTCACGAGATCACCCCTTGTGCGGTGCGGCGCCGCAAATAATTCACGAGATCGATCCGCGTGACGATTCCGAACAGCGCTCCGCGGTCGACGACGACCCCGACGAGCCCACGGTCGAGGACCGCGACCAGATCCTGGATCGTCGCCTGCGGCGGGAGCGTCTCGATCTTCGTCGTCATCACGTCGCGGACCGATCGGTCGAACGCGTGATCGCCGACGAGCGCTGCGACCAGCAGATCGCTCTCGTCGACGATGCCGACCAGCGCGCCGCGCTCGAGCACCGGCAGCTGGGAGACGTCGTGCAGCCGCATCCGCGCGTACGCGACGCGCAACGCATCTTCCGGCGCGACATCGACGAGCTGACCCGAGCGGCGCGCGACGACATCGCGCAAGTCGCCGAACCGCTCGCGCGTGGTCAAGCCTTGATCGGCGAGCCACTCGTCGCGATAGGCCTTCGAGAGATACTTCGCGCCGCTGTCGCAGACGAACGTCACGACGCGGCCGGGCGTCTTGCGCTGCCGGCAGTACTGCGCCGCGGCCGCGATCAGTACGCCGCTCGACGTGCCGGCGAGGATCCCCTCCTTCGCGAGCAACGTGCGCACGGTCGCGAAGGCGTCGCGGTCGTCGATCGTATACGCGCGCGTGACCCGCGACAGATCGCAGATCGGCGGCACGAAATCCTCGCCGATGCCCTCGACGAGCCACGAGCCGGCCTCGCCGATCACGCCCGTCTCGACGTAGCCGGCGAGCACGGAGCCTTTCGGATCGGCAAGCACGATCTCGACCGCGGGTGCCTTCGCCGCGAAGTAGCGCGAGATGCCGGTGATCGTGCCGCCCGAGCCGACACCGCACACGACCGCATCGAGCCGCTGCTCGACCTGCTCCCAGATCTCCGGCGCGGTCGTCTGTTCGTGCGCGAGCGGGTTCGCCGGATTCTCGAACTGATTGATGTGGTACGCGCCGGTCTCGCGCGCGATCCGCTGCGCCATGTCTTGGTAGTAGGCGGGGTGGCCCTTGCCGACATCGGAGCGCGTCCAGATCACCTCGGCGCCGAGCGCCTTCAAGTGCGTGACCTTCTCCTGGCTCATCTTGTCGGGGATCACGAGCGTCAGCCGATAGCCGCGCAGTGCGGCGACGAGCGCGAGCCCGAGCCCGGTATTGCCGGCGGTCGCCTCGATCAGATGACCGCGCGGCCCAAGGGCGCCGGACTTCTCGGCCGCAGCGATCATCGAGAGGCCGATGCGATCTTTGATCGACCCGCCGGGGTTATGACTCTCGAGCTTCAGCCACAGCTCGCTCCCCGCGGTCTCGAAGCAGCCGATTCGGACGAGAGGCGTGTTGCCGATCAGCTCGAGGAGACCTCGCGCGGCCGGTGCGGTCATGCGGCGAAGCTACCAGAGGAGGTCACACCATGGAGACTCCGAGCTTTGCTGATTTGGCCGATCTGGCGCCCGCTCTACGGTGTGGGCGGAAGCGCCAGGTGCTCGCGGCCGAAGCCGCGCGACATCCCGGCCATCGTCGAGACCATGAAGTTGCGGAGCGGCGGCAGCGCGTTCGCGATCGGAAACACCCAGTCGCGAAGGCGTCCGAGCACCCGCGAATCCGATTGAAAGAACGGCGTGAGGAGTCGCGCCATCGTCTGGTAGTGGCGCAGGTGCTGGCGGCGCGCGGCCGCGTACGAGACCAATCCGGCTTCGACCGAGCGCGCTCGTGCGATCGCATCGGCGAGCACGCACGCATCGACGAGGGCGAGGTTCGCGCCCTGACCGAGCTGCGGGCTCGTTGCATGCGCCGCGTCGCCGATGAACACGATCGGGCCATCGTGCCACCGCGCCATCTGCACGTCGCGATAGCGTGCGAACACGACTTGCTCGTGCGACCGAATCCCATCGAGGACGAACGCGATCCGCGGATCGATCGCTCGCACCTCGGCCTTCCACGCGTCGAGCCCGCCGGCCCGCCACGCCTCGAGCTCGTGCGCGGCGAGACTCCAGAACAGACTGATCACCGGCACGTCCCCACGCGGTGCAAGCCCGGTCGGCAACACGCCGTAGAGTCGCTGCGCGCCCGCCGCAACTTGATGGAGCTCGCGCGTGAACACCGCTTGCCGATCTTCGGCCACGAACCACAGTGCGCCCCACGGATACGCTCGGTCGCGCGTCGTCTTGCCGGTGCCGGTTCGCAGCTCGGACACGGCTCCGTCGGCGATCACGATCAGATCGAACGGTCCGTGCTCCTCGTCCGCTCGCACGAACGTCCGAGCACCGTCGCGCCGGAGTCCGCGTACCGCGCAGCCGGTCTTGACCGTGACCTCTGCGCGGGCTGCTTCGTAGAGCGCCTCGAACAGCACGCCGCGATGGATCCCGATCCCGAACCAGCGCGGATCGACGCTCGCGTAGTGGAGATCGACGATCGTCTTGCCGCGCGGCGTGCGGAGGAATAGTCGATCAAGGCGCGCACCTTTGGCCACGATACCTTCGAGCAGTCCGAGGCGAGCGAGCACCGCCTGTCCGGACGGCTGGACGATGATGCCGGCACCGACCGGCATCGGGTCGGCCACGCGCTCGAACACGGTCACCTTGCAACCACCGCGCGAGAGCAGCAGTGCTGCCGCCGCACCGGCGGTCCCGCATCCGATCACCCCGACGGTCGTCACGCGCGCTTGCAGCATCATCGCACTTGGATGCTGCGGATGCGGCAGACGGGCTGCGGAAACCGCAGGACGGCCGAACCGTTTGCGGCGGAATTTCACGTGGTTGCGACTGGCCCAGGCGCTGCAATCTAGAAGGCTCGAAAGGCAGTGTTTATGAATCTCAAGACCCTCCTTACCTCGCTCGTGCTCGGCTCGGCTGCGATCGCTTCGACGGCTTCCGCGTCGCCCATGCACGGCCAGCGATTCGAAAATCGCAGCGTCGATCACAACGATCGTACGGTCAGCCGTCCTGTCGTTCGCGATCACCAGATGCCTGTCAATGTCGGCCGTGCGCAGTTCGACCGCGGGCAAGTCGCGCGCTCGCGGAACGACAACTGGAACCGCCGCCCGCAGGTCGAGGCACGTTGGAACCAACGCCGTCCGATCATCGAGCGTCCGATCATTCGGCCGTACGTTCGCCCGGTCTATCAGCGGCCGATCTATCAGCCGGTGTACCAGCCGATCTATCACCCGACCTACGTCAGCCAAGCGATCTCGCCGTTCACCAACGGCCAGCTGTTCTTGGGTCTCGGTGGCGCTGCAGCCAACGGCGTCGAGCTGACGTCCGACGGTGGCTCGACGTTCATCCAGCAGGTCGCGATCAGGTACCTGGACGGCCGCACGCAGGTGCTCGAAGTCGGACAGTCGCTCGATGCGAACAACCCGTCGCTCGATCTGCAGACCGATGGCAGCGCGATCAGCGGTGTCACGATCTACGGACAGGGCGCGGCGGTCTACGCGACCGCGCTGTGATCGAGACGATTCCTGATTGGACCCGAGAGCAACGACGAGACGACCGTTGAATCCAGCGCTGGTGATCGGCGAGAGCTCTGAGATACTGGCCCGATGAAGTGGTTGCTCGCGATTTGCTTGGTCTGTGCGTGCAAGGATAAGGCGAACGTCGCGCCGGCGGCTCATTCGTCGCCTGCGACGGCGGTTGTGGCGCCCTCGGATGACGAGCTGCGCACGCGCAATTCGCTGACCATGAGCGAGCGCGCCGGCGTGTTCGACCTCGTCGATGGCGCGGGCAAGATGTCGATCACGCTCCCGAACAAGCCCACGTTATCCGGTGCGATGGCGTCCCAGGACGGTGTCGAGGTGTTCAACGCACAGGCGGTCATGCCCGGGGGCGCGGTCGATGCGCAGTTTGGCGTCTCGACCGTCAAGGACGCTGAGCTGCCGGCGGGCATGGTCGGCATGCTCGATGGGATCCCGGGCCAGCTCGCAGCCGCGACCGGCGGTACGCTCGCGAAGAACGAGAGTGCCGTGTTTCTGGGGTTCCCCGCGCGGATCTTCGAATTGACCACGCCCGACGGTCGCCGGTTGTTTGGCTGGTACGTCGCGGTCGCCGCGCAGGCGCGGATGTACCAGCTCAACTGCGTGGGGACCGACAATCCGGCGTCGCGAGCGGCATGCGACACGATCATCCACTCGCTCAAGATCAAGTGACGTTCGTCGATCCTTCACGAACCAAGCGCGTTGGGCTAGCGGCCGCTGCCGCGACCGTTGCCGGTGGTCTGCGGATCGGGAATCAAGGCAGGAACCTGAACCGTGACCTGAACCTGCTGCGTGTCGGGGCTCGCGGCAACGACGACCGGTTTGCAGAAGGCAGGCAGCTTGCTGCTGTGGCGATCGAAGTAGCCGATCGCTGCTCCGCCGCGGAGCTCGATCGGTAGCGGCACCATACAGACCGTATCGCTGCCGGGTGTGACCTCGGTGAACGCGCCGGTTTCACCGGGGCGCACGATCGTCATCTGCGATGAGCCGGGACCCGCGGCGGCGAGCTGCCGCGACAGCTCGCTCGCGGTCGTTGCGGTGATCGCCGTGGTTGCGAGGTACGCGATCGCGATGCCGGGCTGACCGTTCGCGACGACCGGCGTTGCATCGAGCGTGACCGTGCCTTGATCGACGACGAGATCGACCCTGACTTCTTTTCCCGGTGGCACCGCGACCTGTTGCGAATACAGGTGCATCCCGCTCCGCATGTTACCGACCGTCGCGGAGACCTTGTACGTGTCGGGCGCGAGCTGATCGAAGCGATACGCACCGTCCGAGCCGGCGGTGACCACGTAGACCGCGCCGGGCGTCGAGGTCGACTGCACGGTGACGGCAATCCCCCCGACGGGCTGGCCGCCTTGGCGCAGCACGCCCGAGAGCGAGCCGTACGGCTGCAGCTCGAGCAAAAGGCTCGTCTGATTGGTTGCGGTGTCGGCGACGAGCAGCGGGGTGCTGCGTCCCGCGCCCGGTAGGTCCGCGATCACCGCGAGATCGCCATCACCGAAGCCCGCGAGTGCGAACGCGCCCGACCCATCGGTCGTGTCTTGTTTCGATCCCGGGCTTCCACCACCGGCACCGAAGCCGCCCGCGGGTGCGGCGTTTGTCGAGCCATTGCCCATCACCTGCCGGCCGGCGTAGACGGTCGCACCGGCAACCGGCTGCCCCGCGAGGACCACGACGCCTGCGATCCGCCGTCCGGCCGCGACCGTGATCGTTCCGACGTCGGTCGGCTTGCCGGCCTGGATGGTGACGTCCTGCTGATGCGCGTCGAAGCTCGGACCGCGCACCTGCAACGTGTAATCGCCGGGTGCGATCGCCGAGAGCTCGAACGCTCCGGTGACGAACGCCTGCTCGACGGATCCGACGCTGACCGTGATCGCGAGCGGCGTGGTGCCGTCTGCGAACGCGACCGTTCCTTTGATGCCGCCTTCCGCGGGTAACACGATCCGGACGTTCTCGTTGCCGGTCTCTGCATCGACCCCGTCACCGCGTCGCCCGCGACCGCCGAAGCCACGCGTCGTCGCGGTGCGGCTTGCATGAACGGTGTACGCGCCGGGCGCGAGGCCTCCGATCCGGAACTTCCCTGACGCATCGGTGAGCTCGACATTCGGCCCGCCGCGCCCACGCGCACCGAGCTGTGGGCCGCCGCCGAGCTGCGGGAACGCGGTGACCTGCGCGCTCTCGATCGGCTGGCCTTCGGGGTCGACGACGGTGCCTGCGATCACTGCGGTCAGGTCGAGCGTGATCACGACATTCGCATCGCCGCTGGTCGTGTCGACCTCGGCGCCGCTCGAGGCGCCCTTCTCGTGTGACGCGGTCGCGAATAAAGGCGCGCGCACGAGCCCGCGAATCGCGAATTCGCCGCGAGCGTCGCTGTACGTCTGCCGACCCGATTGTCGCGGACCGCCACGCGCGCCGCGACCGGTCGACGCGATCCGGACGCGCGCGCCCGCGACCGGTTGTTTCGTCGTATCGACCACGCGGCCGCGGACGACGGCACCGGGCGACATCGTCACGACCACACCGGTCTTCTCCGTGGCACCGTCGAGCGTCACCAGCGACGAAGTGCCCGGTGCGTGCTCGTCATCATTCGCGACGAACCGGAACGATCCAGCCGGCAACGCGATGAAACGCCACGAGCCGTCGCCGGCGCTCACCACGCCATCGACGGCATCGGGAGTGCCGCGAAGCTCGCTGCTCGACACATAACCGACGCGCGCGCCGGGGACCGGTGCACCATGCTCGTCGACGACGCGGCCGGTGACCGGCGCACCCGCCGTGAGGACGAGTCGCGTGGTCGTCGCGCCGGCGACACGAACGCTCGTGTGTGCCTTTGCCATGCCCGGTGCCGACGCGACGACATCGTACGTCCCAGGCACCACGGGATCGAAGCGCGCGACTCCCGCGGCAGTCGCGGCCGTTTGATGATCCGCGCCACGCAGCTCGACGCTCGCGCCATCGATCGGTCTTGCATTCGATCCGACGACGGTGACCGCGAGCTTGGCGCCGGCCCGCAGCCGCAACACGATCGGATCCGTGGTTTCGCCGAGCCGGGCCGTCACAGGTCCGGCAACACCCGCGGAGGCGCGCGCGACCAGCGTGTACGGCCGGCCGACGAGGCCATCGAAGAAGAAGCCGCCGTCTTGCTCGGTCTTGGCGGTGCGCGGTGGATTCGACGACAGCGTGACGATCGCGCCCGCAACGGGATGATCCTGCGCATCGAGCACCTGACCCTCGAGCCGGAGCGCACCGCGTGGATCATCATCCGCGAGCGTGCTCGCCGGATCGCTCGAATCGCTCGCGGCAGAGCCGCGGTCCGCGGCGGTCATCGGTTGCGTGGCCGCGCGACGATGATCGCCGGCGGTCTCCGTTGCTCCCGAGTCGCCACGATGTCGCAACCACATCGCGAAGACGATGCCGACGAGGATCACGATCGCGACGGGGACTGCGCGCTTCACGGCCGCAATATCGCAGAACGGCACGTGAAGAACTGTTGAAGAACACGCGCGGGCACAAGATGCCCCACTGTTTCGTTTTGTTGCGCACGACAACGACGAACGCTCGGCGCGCTACTAATCCCCAGAAGGCCAGCTCGCCGCCGGTATCACCTGCCCTCCAAGCGCATGCGCGGCGGCAAGCTGGCACTTCGCCAACCTATGCCCACCACCCGAAATGGAATGACACCTGGCGTTTCGGCGCGGCCGCGAGAACCCGCCGCGCGTCACCGCCTTCGGATCAGCTGCGCCGGCATCACGATCGATCTGTTCGGATCGGCCGCGACGCGGAAGCGCCCGCTGCTGCTTCCACGACCACACGGATCCCGCCGCGACGTCCGCGCGCGGATCCGCTGACTTACTTCTTCGCGTCTTCCTTGGCCTTCTTGGCCTTGGCGAGCAGGTCGTCCGAGATGTTGCTCGGGACCTCGGCGTAGCGCGAGAACTCCATCGTGAACTCGGCTTTGCCCTGTGTCGCCGAGCGGCACGGGGTCGAGAAGCCGAACATTTCAGCGAGTGGCACTTCCGAGTCGACGCGCGCGTTGCCGTCTTCTTCGGTCGAGCCGATCACGATGCCGCGGCGCTGCATGATCAGGCCGAGCATGTTGCCGGAGAACTCCGCGGGGCCTTCGATCGAGACCTTCATCACCGGCTCGAGAATCTTCGGGTTCGCACGCGGGAAGAACTCGCGGAATGCACCGCGAGCGGCTTCTTGGAATGCGATATCCGACGAGTCGACCTGGTGAGCTGCACCATCGTCGATCACGACGCGAAGGTTGACGACCGGCACGCCGAGACGCGGCGACTTCGCGATCATCGACTTGAAGCCCTTTTCGCAGGACGGGATGAACTCGCGCGGAATCTTGCCGCCGGTGATGTCATCGACGAACTCGAAGTCACCGTCGAACGGCTCGGCGTAGCCCGCGACCTTGCCGTACTGGCCGGAGCCACCGGTCTGCTTCTTGTGCGTGTAGTTGAACTCGACCTTCTTGGTGATGCACTCGCGATACGCGACGACCGGGGGTGACGTCACGACCTCGGCCTTGTACTCGCGCTTCATGCGCTCGATGTAGACCTCGAGGTGGAGCTCGCCCATGCCGGCGACGATCGTCTCGTTCGACTCGGGATCGACGTAGCACTGGAAGGTCGGATCCTCTCGGGTGAACCGCTGGAGCGCCTTGCTCATGTTCATTTCCGAGCCGGAGTCCTTCGGCCGCACGGCGACCGAGATGACCGGCTTGGGCACGAACATCGAGGTCATCGCGTAGTTGACCGTGCCGTCGGTGAACGTATCGCCCGAGTTGCAGTCGACGCCGAACACGGCGCAGATGTCGCCGCAGCCGGCGTCCGTGATCTCTTCACGGTCGTCGGCGTGCATGCGAACGAGACGGCCGACCTTGACCTTCTTGCCGTTGCGGCTGTTGACGATGAAGTCGTCCTTCTGGATCTTGCCCTGATAGATGCGAACGTAGGTGAGCTGGCCGTAGCGGCCATCCTCGAGCTTGAACGCGAGCATGACGAGCGGCTTGTCGGGGTTCGACTCGAGGACGAGCGGCGCTTCGCCGTTCGACAGATCGAGCGCGATGTTCTCGACTTCGCGCGGATCGGGGAGGAAGGTGCAGACGCCGTCGAGCAGGAGCTGTACGGCCTTGTTGCCGAGCGCCGAGCCCATCATCACGGGCGTGCACTTGAGCGCGATCGTCGCCGTGCGCAGCTCCTGGCGGAGCAGCTCGGGCGTGACCTTGTCTTCGAGCATCGCTTCGGTGAGCGCGTCGGAGACGAGCGACAGGCTGTCGAGCATCTCGGCGCGCAGCTCGTTCGCTTTCTCGACGAGGTCGGCCGGGATCGGGCCGCGCTCGATCGTCTCGCCGTTGTCGCCGTAGAACTTGAACGCCTGCATCTCGATCAGATCGACGACGCCCTCGAGCTTGTCCTCGAGGCCGATCGGCATCTGGATCATGACCGGGTTGAGCTTCAGCTTCTCGCGAAGCTGATCCTTCACGCGGTACGGGTTCGCGCCGGTGCGGTCGAGCTTGTTGATGAACGCGATGCGGGGGACCTTGTACCGGCGCATCTGACGATCGACCGTGTAGCTCTGCGATTGGACGCCTGCGACGCCGCAGAGGACCATGATCGCGCCGTCGAGCACGCGCAGCGACCGCTCGACTTCGATCGTGAAGTCGACGTGGCCGGGGGTGTCGATGATGTTGACCCAGTGGGTCGACTTGATCGGCGAACCGGGGACGGCCATGACGGTCTTCGAGGTTGCCGGCGGCGGCCACTGGCAGAACGTCGCGGCCGACTGGATCGTGATGCCGCGCTCGCGCTCGAGCTCCATCGAGTCCATCTTGGCGCCGACGCCGTCCTTGCCCTTCACCTCGTGAATCTGGTGAATTCGGTTGGTGTAGAACAGGATGCGCTCGGTCAGCGTCGTCTTGCCGCTATCGATGTGGGCCGAGATGCCGATGTTGCGAACTTTGGACAGGTCGGTAAGCACGGGAACGTCTCCATAGGCCTCAGAAAGGCCAAAAAAAGCCTGGGTTTGCTACCTTGCCCGGGCCGTCATTGCAAGCGAAACCCCGCCGGACAGGCGGTGTCTACCATGCAGATCGGTGACTGCGGGAGCATGGGCAATGGATTTCAAGCGGTTGGCGAAACCGGTTTGCTACGCTCGACCCGTGATCTGTCTCGACGACAACGACGCCAGCGAGTTCGTGTCGGGATCACTCGTAGGCAGCGCGCTCACCAAGGTCGAGTCCCACCTGGCGAGCTGCCGGGACTGCCGCGATCTCGTGGCCGCGCTCGCCGGCGCCGATGCACACGACTCCAACGCCGATACGCGGAAGCGCGAGCTCGTCGAAGACAGCCAGCTCGGCAAACGGCCCACGAAGACGCTCGGGATCGGCGATCGCGTCGGCCGATACCTCGTGCTGTCGACGCTCGGGGCCGGCGGCATGGGGGTCGTGTTCTCGGCCTACGATCCGCAGCTCGATCGCAAGATCGCGCTGAAGCTCCTTCGCGCGAACCTCGGCGGCACCGCGAAAGAAGCGCGCGCGCGGCTCAAGCGCGAGGCCCAGGCAATCGCCCAGCTCAATCACCCGAACGTCGTCGGAGTCTATGACGTCGGCGAGACCGACGACGGCGATGTCTACGTCGCGATGGAGTTCGTCGAAGGTGACACGCTGACGACCTGGCTGCGGCGGTGGCCTCGGACGTGGCGCGAGATCCTCGACGTGTTTCATCAAGCGGCGCGCGGGCTGATGGCTGCGCACTCCGTTGGCCTGCTGCACCGGGACTTCAAGCCGGACAACGTGCTCGTCGGCGGCGATGGCCGCGTTCGCGTCTCCGATTTCGGTCTCGCGCGCTCGCTGATCGGGCCCGACGAGGTCGCACGTCCGCGCCAACCTTCGAGCCCCTTGCACGTCGATCTCACGGCGACGGGCACGGTCCTCGGGACGCCGCGCTACATGCCGCCCGAGCAGCTCACCGGGCCAGACATCGACGCGCGCAGCGATCAGTTCAGCTTCTGCATCGCGCTGTACGAGGCGCTGTTCGGGACGCACCCGCTGCCGGGCGCGACGTCGGTGTCGATGCTCGAGAGCGGTGCGCGCGCGCTCGCGCCGCCCGAAGGATCGCGCGTGCCGTCGGGAATCGCGAAGGCCGTGCAGCGCGGCCTCGAGAAGGATCGCGCGAAACGGTTTCCGACGATGGCGGCCTTGATCACCGAGCTGACCCCGCCCGCCCAGCGGTCACCGGCGCGGTTCGTGTCGTTCGCGCTCGTCGGGCTCGTCCTGATCGGTGGCGCGACCGCGGCGGTGATGGCATCGCGGCCGCCGGCGATCCAGCAGCGCAGCGAGATGCCCGAGATCGAGAAGTTGCACGAGCAGATCAACCAGCTCGAGCTCGAGCGCAAGCAGCTCAAGGAGCAACTGCTCAAGCGCGAGACGAACCTCAAGGAGATCCAGAAGCTCGAGAAAGAGCTCGCTCTAGCCGACGAAAAGATCCAGGATCTGGTCGGCGAAGTGTCGAAGCTGCGTGCGAACGAGCAACAGGCGAAGGCCGCGATCAGGCCGGCGCCGGTGCCGGTCGACGTGCGCGTCGCAAACGCGATCGCCGACCCCGATGTCCAGCACAGCATCGAGGGCTGCTTCGACGAGTGGTCGAATCGCCAGGGGCTCGACATCATCGACAAGCTCAAGCCGCCGCCCAAAGACGCGGATCTGGTCGTGCATCTCTCGGTGACGCCGGACGGCATCGGCCATTCGGCGGAAGCGACCGGCGAAGACTCGCCGAGCCTCCGGTTCTGCGTCGAGTCTGCCGTGTCCCGCGCGCACTACCCGATCGGGAAAGAAGGGCTCGACCTGTCCGTCCAGGTCACCTGGGCGGAGCCGAACCTCGTCAACACGAGCGCCCGTGTGGTGGGACACCATGAGGCTTCGCGCAGCACCATCGATCTGCAGTGAAAGCAACTGAAAGCCGTAGCGATGCTGGACCGTGACAAATCCTGCTGACGGCTCGGCCCGGCATGTAGTATCCCGGCCTCATGATTCGCTGGCTTTCGCCCTCTACTTGCTCGCTCGCGCTTGCGTTGGCCTTCGGCTTCGGATCCGGCGTCGCCGCCGCCGAACCGGCTGTGGACACGACGACCGACGATACGATCGACAACTCGTCTGCGCCGTCGGCGGGTCGCCGCGAGATCGTGATCACGCCGGCCGAGCGCTTCACGCCGCACCAATCGCAGATCTCACCGTTCCTCTATCTCAATCGCTGCACCGGCGGCTGCACGATTCACGGCACCACCGGGACGAACGACGCACGCACACAGAGCTCGAGCATCCCGGCGCCCGGCACGTACGTCCTCACCGAGTTTGCAACGGGTACCAACATGACCGGGACCGCGGCGGACGCCGAGTGGCAGATGGTCGTCGACTGCATGAAAGAGGTCTACTCGCCGTTCGCGATCCAGGTCAGCGATACGATTCCCGCGGGAGGCGTCTCGTATACCGAGGCGCTGATCGCCGGCCAGCCGGGAGATATCGGCCTCGGAACCGGGATCCTCGGCATCGCACCGCTCGCGGGTGACTGTAGCCCGCAAGACAACGTGATCTCGTTCTCGTTCGCGAACCATCACACGCCGGGCCTGACACGCGTCGATGACATCTGCTGGACCGCTGCACAGGAGACCGCACACGCGTTCGGGCTCGATCACGAGATCACGTTCGCGGACGGAAGCTCGGCGTGCAACGATCCGATGACCTACAACATCAAGAACCCGTGCGGCGGCCGCCGGTACTTCCGCAACAAGCCGGCCTCGTGTGGTGAGGACGTCGTTCGCCCGTGCCGCTGCGGTGGATCGCAGAACTCGCACCTCAAGATCTTGAACGTGTTTGGCCCGGGGATGTCGACGACGCCTCCGCCGACGACTTCGATCATCGTCCCGGTCGCCGGTCCGGTTCAGAACGGGTTCACGGTCCAGGCGAAGGCGTTCTCGAAGCGCGGCGTCGAGAAGATCGAGCTGTGGCTCAATGGCTACAAGTGGGCCGAGGCGAAGGGCGCCTCGTTCGGCAACAACGGTCAGCTCGAGACGGTCTATCCGCTGACGACGCCTGCCTCGGTGCCGAACGGCATCATCGATGTCGTCGTCAAGGCGTACGACGATCTCGGCATCAAGACGGACTCGACGACGGTGACGGTGATGAAAGGCCCGGCGTGTGCCAACGCGGCGACTGATTGCGCCAAGGGTCAGAAGTGCGATGCCGGCAAGTGCTTCTGGGATCCGCCGAACGGTGTCCTCGGCGATGCGTGCGCCTATAACCAGTTCTGCACGTCGGGCATTTGCTCGGGCACCGCCGATACGCAGATCTGCACGCAGGACTGCATCGCGGGAGTCGCCGATAGCTGCCCGACCGACTACGACTGCATCGCGACGAGTGGCACCTCGGGCATCTGCTTTCCAGCCGGCGGTGGTGGCGGCGGGTGCTGCAGTGTCGGCGGTGGCGGAAGCAACGCGATCTGGGCTCACCTGGGTCTGTGTGCCGCGGTGCTCGCGCTCCTCACGCGGCGGCGCCGCCGGCCTCTGTGATGAAGTCGCTGATCCACGTCGCGACGTGGATGTTGATCGCGGCTGCATCGAGCGTCGCGTCCGCGGATTCCACGCAAGGCGCCGTGTTGGTCGGGCAAGCGCCGACTCCGAGCGGCGTGGCCGCGTCCGTGCTGTATCTCAACCGCTGCACCGGCGGCTGCACCATCCACGGTACCGGCGGCGTCAACGAGGCGACCTCGCACACGTCTTCGCTGCCGTGCAACGGCGGTGCGACGTGCGGCGGTGGCGGGTGCTTCTGCATGAACACGTTACCGGCGGACTACACGGTGAGGGAGTTCGTCGCGGCCGACGGCGTCTCGACCGGCAGCGCCGCGGATGCCGAATGGAACGCGATCGTGAAGTGCATGCAGGAGGTGTACTCGCCGTACGCCGTGACCATCACGGATCAGAAGCCGAACGGCGTCACGTACAACGAGGCGATCATCGCGGGCCGCGCGATGGACATCGGCTACTCGAACAATCAGGTCGGCGGGATCGCGACCGTGCCTTCCGACTGCAGCAGTCAGAACAACGTGATCTCGTTCTCGTTCGCGAACGGCGTCCTGAACGGTGGCCGCGTGCTCACGATCTGTGCGATCGCCGCGCAGGAGACCGCGCACTCGTACGGACTCAACCACGAGTACGAGTTCCTCGACTTCACCTCGGCCTGCAAGGATCCGATGTCGTATCGAGGAGACTGCGGCGGCCAGAAGTTCTTCCGCAACGAACCGGCACGTTGCGGCGAATTTGCGCCTCGGGCGTGCAACTGCGGAGGCACTCAGAACTCGCACCTCAAGCTCCTCGATGCACTCGGTCCCGGTACGCCGATCACGAGACCTCCGCATGTCGAGGTCGTCAGCCCCGCATCGGGCGCGGCGATCGCGAACGGCTCGAGTGTGGTCGTCACCGCGGGCGCGCAACGCGGCGTCGAGAAGGTCGAGCTCTGGCTCAACAATTATCTGTGGCTGACGCGCGACGGTGCGGCGTTCGGCCCGAGCGGTCAGCCGGATCCTTCGAGCTACGCGCTGGTGCTGCCGGCGACGGTGCCCAACGGTGTGATCGATATCGTCGTCAAAGCGTACGACGATCTGCTGATCAAGACCGAGACCGCGCCGGTGACTGTCACCAAGGGCGCGCCGTGTGTGACCGCCGCGACCGATTGCGCGACGGGACAGAAGTGCGACGCCGGCAAGTGCTTCTGGGATCCGCCGACCGGGATGCTCGGCGACGCGTGCACGTATCCGCAGTTCTGTACGAGCGGCATCTGTCAGGGCACCGTGGACACGCAGATCTGCACGCAGGCGTGCCTGGCGGGTGTCGCCGACACGTGCCCGATGGGCTTCGACTGCATCATGACCGACGGGACGAACGGGATCTGCCTCCCGGCGGCGGCTGCGACGGCCGGCTGCTGTAGCGTTTCGCGTCCTAGCGAAGCCGTCTGGGTGCACGCGGTGCTGTCTGTCCTCGTGGTCGGCCTGCTGATCAGGCGCCGCCGCAAGTAGTATAAGGAGGCGGATGCGTCCGCTCCTTTGTCTACTCGCCTGCCTCGGCCTGATCTCGGCGTTGTCTCCGGCGGCTCGCGCCGATACGACGACCACCACCTCGGTCGCGCAGCTCATGGTGCTCGAGCCCGGCGACGGCAGTTACAAGCTGTTCCACGGCGCGGTCTGGCTCGACGTCGACAAGGCGAGCACCAACTACCGGTGGGGCGGGCTGCAGTGCAAGGGCCGCGAGCTCGGCGACACGAGCATCCAGCTCCTGTTCGCGGCGTTTCGCTCGGAGTATCAGGTCAAGCTCGAGTTCGTGATCACGGACTACAAAGACAAGCAGTACCGCTGCGTCACGGGCTTCACGATCTCGAAGAGTTAGTAACGGCCGGCGATCACGAGAGAGAGCCGCGCGCAGTTTGGGTGGGGTCGGGTCCACGTCGACGTGGGGCGTTCAGGTCCGAGCTCAGGTCAACGTCAACGTCAGATCTAGCAGCGCGGCGATCACACCGCGTGCGGTCACGAGCCGGAGCCGGCCGGCGCCGCGGGTGCAGAGCCCGCGGGCTTGACCGCGATCTGCGCCGGACCGATCAGATCGTGCGCGGCCTTCGCGCACTTGCCGATCAGATCGTTGTCGACGTTGCTCGGTCCGCCACGGACCTGAATGATGCACTTCGTGTCGTCGTCGTAGAACCGGAACCGCTTCACGTCATCGGCGCCGGTCGCGACGATCAGCACGCACGAGTAGAAGCCCTGCGTGTCGTCGTCCTTCTCTTTGTCGTCGGCGCACTTGCGTCGAAACCGATCGGCGTCTTCGATCGTCCAGCAGAACGTCGAGACGTTGCAGATCTCGTCGCCGTTCATCACGCCGAGCCGGCCGTTCTTCTTGAGCAGCGCCTTCTGCTCGGCTTCGTTCGGCCGCTTGCCGCCGCGCATGATCGAACACGACGCCGCGGCGTCGGGGTCCTTCTTCGTCTCGACGGTCACCGGCGTTGGCTCGCCGAGTGCCTGCGTGAACAGCTCGGCATTGATGACTTGATCGCACGGCAATGTTGCGCGGCCGGGCACCGGTGGCGTGATCTTCTTCGCCACGCCTCCGCTGGCCTCCTTCGCCTTCTGCTCCGCCTCGGCTTGCTTGCGGACCTCCTCGGCACCGGCGTTCTCGCCGCCTTTGCCGCATGCAGACAGAGCCAACCCAGTTCCAACCAAGATCGCGATCATCGAGCGCATCGCGCGGAACCTAACACGCCTGGCGTCAGAACCCGAAACCCCCAAGGCAACAGCGTCAGCGCTCCGAGGGAGCGGATCTCGGCCATCTTGGCGGTTTACTTCTGCTCACCCGTTACTCGGTCGACGATATAGTTTGGCGGCTTTGCGGTTCGCGCCGTCGTGGGGCAAAGTGGGTGAGTTCAGAGATTTTCCGTCGGCGCCCATAGCTCAGATGGATAGAGCACTCGCCTTCTAAGCGAGAGTGGGCAGGTTCGAGTCCTGCTGGGCGCGCGCGTTCGCTGGCATAACCACTGCAATTTCATCTGCGCATGCAGGTGAAGCAGTTCTTCAAGAAGCTCGGCACCGGACTGCTCGCCGACAACGTCACCGACGTCGGTGCGATGTTGGCGTACTACGCGATGATGGCGTTGTTTCCGATGCTCGTGTTCGTGCTGTCGTTGAGCCTGCTCGTGATCTCTGGAGACACCGTGCGACAGGGCGTCGCGATGGCCGGTGAGACGCTGCCGCCCAGTGTGCGTGACGTCCTGACCGCGCGCGTGGATGCGTTGATCAAGGCCTCGAATGCCGGGTTCGCGATCGCCGGCGCCGTGCTCGCCCTGTGGGGCGCGTCGCGTGGCGCGACATCGCTGATGACGGCGCTCAACTCGATCTATCACAAGAAAGAAACGCGCTCGTGGATCCGCCGCCAGCTGATCGCGATCGCGATGACGATCGGCGTCGCGATCCTCGTCGTGCTCGCGCTCGGCCTGCTCGTCGTCGGACCCGCGGTCGGCCACTGGATGATGGACCGGTTCGGGCTCGGCGCCGCGTTCGACGCAGCCTGGAGTATCGGCCGATGGGTCGGTGCAGGCCTGCTCGTCATGCTCGTGTGGGCGCTCGTCTACAGATTTTTGCCGAACACCGATGCGCCGTTCCGGATCTTCACGCCGGGTGCGGTCAGCGGCGTGCTGTTGTGGCTCGGCATCTCGTATGGGTTCAGCCTCTACCTCGCCCACTTCAACAGCTTCGAAGCGACGTACGGCACCCTCGGTGGCGCGATCATCTTCTTGACGTGGTTGTGGCTCTCGAACGTGGCGCTGCTGTTCGGCGCCGAGGTCAACGACGTGCTCGCGGATCTGCGCGCGCGCAACCATCCGGCCGCCGCGAGGCTTGCCGACTCGCAAGAGCACGCGATCGAGCCCGCGACCGGCAAGGCGGCTGCCGACGAGAAAAAGCCACCGCGGATGCCCGGACGACCGGCGCACGCGTGATGTCCCACACGACGGGACTTGTGCGCTGAGCCGGCCGGCGTAACCGGCGTGGGCGCGCCTACGATCGGCCGCACGCACGACTGTGTTGCACTCGGCGGACCTCGCGCGCCTCACACGAGCGTGCCTATACTCGGGCAACTCATGCGTAAGATAACGTTAGCCTGTGCCCTCGCGATCTTCGCGAGCGGCTGTCCCGACGTCAAGACCGACCCTGGCGAGGGTCCCGGCCAGATCGTGGTTGGCCCGACGGTCGAGTTCGACCCGGCGAGCTCGGTCATTCCATTCCCGAACAACCTCGTCCTCGATCCGATGACGGGCAAGGTCAACCTCCCGAAGCAGTGCAACGAGAGTCCCGCGCAGACCGCGCTGCGAACGGGGGTGCTCAACAAGCTCGACGGCTTCGGCACGTACGAGGTCGGCATCCAGGCGACGTTCACGGCCGCCGTCGATCCCGCGACGCTGACGGACCACGTCCTGCTATTTCAGCGCGCGAAGGCCGGCGTCGCGAACGATCCTGCAGTCGAGCAGCCGATTCTGGTCGCATCGAAGCTCGGCGTCACGTTCCGCTTCGATGCCGCGTGCACCCAGACGACGCCGTCGATGATCGACGCGGTGACGATCGTCCCGATCCGGGCCGACGGCACGCCGCTTCCGCTCGACGAGAAGAGCACCTACACGGTCGCGATCCTCAAAGGCATCAAGACCGCCGATGGCAAGGACTTCGATCCATCGGCGACGTGGGCGCTCGTCCGCCAACCCGTCGATCCGGTCGTGTTCGATGCATCGGGCAACCTCGTCTCGGAATCGACGCCGCTCGATCCGAACGGCGACGCGAACAACAACGGCGTGCCTGATCTTCAGGAGCTCGCCGGCCTCGATCTGCTGTGGAAGGCGCACGCGAAAGCGCTGGCGTTCCTCGACGCGACCTCGGGTCATCCCGCTCGAACCGACGTCCTGCTCGCGTGGGACTTCAACACGCAGACCACGACCGATCCTCTCGATCCTGCGGTCGCTAACAGCCCGGCCTCGATGGAGCCGCCCAATCCGTTCCTCGCGACGTCCTCGGTCGTGGTCGGCGGCAACACCCGCAGCTTCATCGAAGCCGTCTACGTCCAGCTCGGCATCGCCGCGGACCAAGCGGCCGCGACGGCGCTGTGTAACCAGCTCAACTGCAACGCCGTCGGCGACGTGCTCGGGGCCGGTCTCGGCGCGCCGAGCTTTCAGGTGCTGCAGCAAAACGCCTTCTCCGGTGTCAAGGACATCCCCGGTGCGTGGGATGATCCGGTTCATCCCTCGAGCCAGGGTGGTGGGATCAATGGCGGGATCATCAAGACCGTCGCCTTCATCCCGGCCGGCACCGCACCGGCGGGCGGCTGGCCCGTCGTCGTGTTCGGCCACGGCCTCGGCAGCCGCAAGGAGAGCTTGTTCGTGTTCGCGCCGCAGCTCGCGACATTCGGTTTCGCATCCGTCGCGATCGACTTCGTCGATCACGGAGATCGCGCCGTGCGGACGTCGAACAACGCAGCGATCGGGTGCGCAGATCCAGCCGCCAACGTTCCTCCCGAGCCGAGCGCGCATCCGCAGTGCTACGCACCGTTCCTGTCGACCGACCTCGGCGGCACGCGCGATAACTTCCGGCAGTCCGTCCTCGACGTCCAGCGGCTCGTGAAAGCGCTCGTCGGGTGCGGTGCGACTCCAACGCCGCTCGGCTGCGGCGCGCTCGCTGTCAACCCAGCGAAGATCGAGTACGCCGGCATCTCGCTCGGCGGCATCCTCGGATCGATGATCAACGCGACGGCGCCCGACCTCAAAGCGGGCGTGCTCAATGTCCCCGGTGTGGGTTGGGCCGACATCCTCGAGAACAGCGAGACCCTCGAGATTCGCTGCCCGCTGGTCGATGCGCTGATCGACGCCGGCGTGCTCACCGGTACCAAGTGGAACGGCTCGGACACGGCGCCGACAGGCACGTGCGCGACGCAGGCCTGGCAGATGCAGCCCGGTTACCAGCAGTTCAGGGGCGCGTTGCGCTGGGTCATCGATCCCGCGGACCCCGCGAACTTCACGCCGAAGCTCGCGGCGCGCCGGATCTTGATCCAAGAGGTCGTCGGCGATCAGGTCGTGCCGAACGTCGCGACCGAGAACGAAGGCAAGCTCGTCGGCTTGACGCCGGCCGCCGCACGAATGAACCCGGGCACCGGTGCCGCGGTGTCGCCGGCGATCGGGACGATGCCGCTGATGAATCATTGGCTGCAGTACAAGGATGTTTCCGCGAGCGGGATGTTCCCCGGAAACGCGTACGAGCACGCTTCGCTGCTGAGGCCTTCGACCAAGGGCTCACCCGGCGCCGGCGCACTCGGCACGCAGCAGCTCCAGACCGACGCCATCACCTTCCTGTTCGCGAACAAGTAGACCGAGATCCATATGAACAAACTGTCAATTCTCGTCGCCGCGGGCCTCGGCACCGCAGGCGGCGTCGCACACGCGAACGGCTTCCTCCTCAACGAGTTCGACGCGAAGGCCGTCGGCCGCGGCAACGCCTCGACCGCGACCGATGTCGATCCGTCCTCGATCTATTACAACGTCGGCGGGATCGCCGTCGGTGAAGGCACGCAGTTCCAGATCGGTGGCTCGCTGGTCACGCCGAACGCTTCGTTCACCGACGCAAGTGGTGTGAAGACCGAGTCGAACACGAGCACGCAGGTCATCCCGCACATCTTCATCACCTCGCGGATCACCAGCATGATCTCGGTCGGCGTTGGCTTTTACACGCCGTTCGGGCTCGCGGTGTCGTGGCCCGATAACTCGCCGCAGACCGATCAGATCCACAAAGAAGCGCTCCACACGTTCTTCATCACGCCGGCTTTCGGTGTGAACCTCGGCAGCGTGGTACCGGGGCTCAGCGCCGGTGGTGGTTTCGACATCGTGCCGGCGACCGTCGAGCTCGAGCAGGACGTGTTCTTCGGCACCGAACGCGGCAACGCCAAGCTCGGCGGCACCGCGCTCGGCATCGGTGGACGCATCGGCGTGATGTATCAGCCGCACTCGATCCGGCAGCTGTCACTTGGCGCGATGTGGCGGAGCGATGTGAAGGAAGAGTTCGACGGCACGGGCGACTTCAACGCGCCGGCGCCATTTCGCAGTCAATTGCCGCCCGACGGTCCGGTCAAGACATCGGTCACGCTCCCTCAATCGATCTCTGGTGGCGTCGCCGTTCGTCCGACCGAGGTGCTCGAGATCGAAGCGAACGTGATCTGGACCAACTGGTCGAAGTTCAAGTCGCTCAACATCGACGTGCCGGCCACGATGGGCACGGGCACGATGACGATCAGCCAGATCCGCAACTACGAGGACAAGACCACGTTCCGGATCGGCGCCGAGTACCGCCTGCCGCGCCTGAACCTCGCCGTTCGCGCCGGCTACATCTATGACCCGACGCCGGTCCCGGCCGAGCACCTCGGACCGGATCTCCCGGACGTCGACCGTCACGACCTGACGCTCGGTGGCAGCTTCGGCTTCGGCAACTACAGCATTCACCTCGGCCTCTTGTGGGTCCTTCCGGGCAGCCGCAAGACGTCCGACACGCCGCTGATGCCGGTGAACAAAGGCACGTACGACGTGTCCGCGTTCGTCGGGTCGCTGACGCTCAGCGGCCGCATCGGCAAGTAGAACGAAGCGTTGACGTTGGCTCGACGTAGGTCAGGTCAACGTCGAGGATCACACGAGCTGCGGCTCGATCAGCTCGATGCTGCGCCACGCACCGGAACGGAAGCGCAAGCCGAGTGCGAGGGCCACGAGCGCGAGGTAGCCGACGAGGCAGAGCATCGCGCCGACCGCACCTCCGTGTGACAGGTTGACGACCACGTAGGCCGCCGGCGTGAACACGAACCACGCGATCAGGATCCGGACCTTCGCGGGCCACGACGTGTCACCGGCGGCGCGCAAGGTCTCGGCGAGCGTGATGCCCGTCGCGTCGAAGACCTGCCATAGCGCGGAGATCACGAGCATCGAGCTGCCGACCTCGATCAGCTGCGCGGAGTCGACGCCTTCGGGCGCAAACCAGCCGAGGACGTGCCGCGGCGCGAACATGTACGCGGACGCGACGGCAACCATCCAGCTGATCGTGCAAGCGAGCGTCAGCCTGACGTCCTGCCACACCTCGTCGCGCGCGCCACGGCCGATCGCTTGCGCGGCGAGGATCGCACCGGCGGACGCGAGCCCGAACGCCGGCATGAACGCGATCGAGTTCACCGCGAGGACGACATTGAACGCGGCGACCGTCGTGTCGCCGAGACCGGCGATCACGAAGTTGACGAAGATCTGAAACGCCGCGAACTCGAGGAACCAGTTGAGGCCGTTCGGTAGGCCGAACCTGACGACGCGCCGGAGCTCCGACCACGTGAGGCCGCGTGGCTGCTGCGGCCTCGGTGCCCCGCCCCAGCCCCGCCAGAACGCGATCGCGAGGAAGCCAAAGCCGATGAAGCTCGCGATCGTGCTCGCGACGGCCGTACCGTTGACGCCCATCGCCGGTGCGCCGAGGTGCCCACCGATCAGGACCCAGTTGAGAACCACCGCGCAGACCATCGTGATGATGCCGGCGATCATCTGCATCCAGGTGTTGCCGAGGCCGCCGTACCAGTTGCCGAGCGCCTCCGCGCCGACGATCGCGCCGACCGAGAGCAGGCGAATCGCCATGTACTGCGCCATCGCATCTCGCACGCCCGGCGAATAGCCGGTGAACGAGAGCAAGGGCTCGACGATCGGAATCAGGACGATCGCGACGACGCCCGCGGCAAATGCGAGCGCGAGCCCGTACCACGCAAACCGGGTCGTTTGTTCGCGCTGGCCGCGCCCGGCGAGCTGGGCGACGAAGCTCTGGACGATGAACACCGTGCCCATCGCGAGCACGACGAACGCCATGACATTGAGCCCGCCGGTCGCGGTCGCGGCGATCGCCTTGGGTCCGAGATCGCGGACCTGGATCGCATCGGCGAACGTGATCACCGACTGGCTGGCGCGGGCGACCACCATCGGGAGCGCCAGCGCGAGCAACGTTCGGAACCGGCGAGGCATGGCGGCGAACCATGCGTCGTCTTGGCGAACCGTGCAAGGATCCAGGCGTGGCGAAGACGCACCACGTCGCAGTCGATGCCGGAGGCCGTGAAGTCTTGGTCTCGAACCCGACGAAGATCTACTTTCCGAAGGCCGGGATCACCAAGCTCGAGCTCGTGCAGTACTACCTCGCGGTCGCGCCGGGGGCGCTGCGAGCGGTCGCGCGGCGTCCCATGATCTTGAAGCGCTACGTCAACGGCGCCGAAGGCGAGCCGTTCTATCAGAAGCGCGCGCCGGAGAAGCGGCCCGACTACGTCGACATCGCCACGTTTACATTTCCGTCGGGCCGACACGCGGACGAGGTCGTCGTCAACAACGCCGCGGCTCTCGTCTACGTCGCCAACCTCGGCTGCATCGAGCTGCATCCACATGCCGTGCGCGCCGAAGACATGGATCGGCCAGATGAGTTCCGGATCGACCTCGATCCCGTTCCCGGCATCAAGTGGGATCAGATCGTCGATGTCGCCAAGGTCGCGAAGGAAGTCCTCGACGAGCTCGGGCTGGTCGGCTGGCCCAAGACCAGCGGCTCGCGTGGCGCGCATCTCTGGGTCCGGATCAAACCGCAGTGGCCGTTCGATCAAGTTCGGCGCGCGGCTCTCGCATTCGCGCGCGAGGTCGAACGTCGCGCACCCGGGCGTGCGACCAGCAAGTGGTGGAAGGAAGAACGCCAGGGGGTGTTCCTCGACTACAACCAGAACGCGCGCGATCGCACGACGTGTAGCGCGTACTCGGTCCGTGCCAATGCCGAGGCGCGCGTCTCGATGCCGCTGTCGTGGGACGAGTTCTTCACGTGCAACCCTGCCGACTTCACGTTGCGCACGGTGCCGGCGATCTACGCCGCGCGCGGAGATGCCCACGCCGCGATCGACGAGCACGCCGGCACACTCGATCCGCTGCTCGCGCTCGCCGAGCGACAGGCGGCGGAAGGGCAGGCCGACGCGCCGTGGCCGCCGCACTTCGCCAAACAAGCCGGCGAAGCGTCACGCGTGGCGCCGTCGCGCGCATCGGGCACGAAGCGGGCACGCAAGGCGAAGCTACCGGTGATCACGATCGCGCAGGCGAAGCTAAAGCCGGATGCGCTCGCGGGTCTCGAGCGCTGGAAGGCGCGCCATCCTGATGTCGCAGCAAAGCTCGCGCCCGAGGACGTGCTCGTCGATACCAATCGCGGCCGCGCGACCGCGTGGTACCGGATCCGGATCAACCTCAAGAACGTTCCGGCAAACGAGCATCCGCCCGCCGAAGAACCGGATCCCAACTACGATCCGAGGTCGGAGTATGCGCGCGAGAACGAGGACTCGTGATCATCAGCGACGAAGTCGCGGAGTCTCGCGAGGGGACGAACGGCCGATTAGCGACTAATTGATCTGGATCGCCGCTGGCGAGACCGGCCCACTCGTCGAGCTCGATCCGGTTTCCAGGACGAAGCCGGCGCCGCCCCCTCCGCCTCCGCCCGCACCGGCGGTGCTGCTCGCACCTGCCGTTTGCCCTCCTGGCATGGCGAGCGAGGAGCCCGCGCCACCAGCGGTCCCGGCGCCGTTACCTGCGCCTCCGCCGGCGCCGTTGATCGAGCGCGACGCACAACCATCGTTGCCGATCGAACCGTCGCCGGTGTAGTAGCCGCCACCGCCGCCGCCGCCGCCGTTCGCACACACGGTCCCGATGAGATTGGTCGAGAGCGAGTCGAATCCGATCATGCCACCGGCGCCGCCGCCTCCGCCGCCTCCGTCAGCGGTGCCGCCGGCGCCTGCGGCACCGCCGGCGAGGACAAAGCCTTGGGAATTGACGACGATCTGTGAGCCCGAAACGAAATACACCGCGCCGCCCGAGCTTCCTCCGACTCCGCCTGACGACAGCCGCTCGCCACCGTTTCCACCTTGGCAACCACCGCGAATGTTCGTGTTCGCGGCGATCGCATTCGGGGACACGCCGCCGCGTGGCGACCCGCCGGTGCTACCGTCGCCGCCGTTCCCGCCTCTGGTCGAGAAACTCCCGCCGCCACCGCCGGATGCGGCTGGCGTCCCGAAAACTCCATCGATGCCCGGGCCCGTGCACGTGCCGTTCGCCGCTGGGCCGGCGGCACTGTTCGCGGCGTGGCTCCCGACCTCGATCGCCGCGTTGACAGTGATATCGACCGTTGCGACGAACGCGAGCGGATGACTACCGGTTGCGATGAGGTCCGCGTTGATGTTGATGGTCGCCGCACTGAAGACGCAGGCGACATTGTTGATCTCGCCTGCCATCGTGCTCGTCGCACATGTCGACGTGTTGATCTTGGTGACCTGGGTGAACGTGATCGTGCCGGTGGGCACGCTCTGAAAGCAAAACCGGTGAAACGAATGACCGTAACAGAGACCCGCTGGACCATCGATCGGAGCATCGAGATCGCCGAGCGTATCCGCGCCGCCGTCCCCGGGAGGGATCGAGACATCGTTCAGCCTGAACAACGCGTCGCAGCCCGCGAGACATAGCAGAGCCGCGACGACCTTCACCTGCACAGTCTACTCCGAGCCTGCTGCAACCCGAAGCGTCGCCCGTCACCCCTTGGGGTTCCCTCGGGCCAATGATGCGCGTCCTCGCTTCGCTGCGGGCGCGGTCGATCCACTGCCCTCGGTCACGTACCAAAAATCTGTTTGATCAAATATGCCGGCGTCTCTTCGAGCTGGTCGTACCGACAGTCCGCGGCCGGCTTATCGGGGCGCCATCGCTTGAAGTGCGTCGCGTGACGAAACCGCGTGCCTTGCAGGTGATCGTAAGACACCTCGCACACGAGCCCGATCTGGATCGGCTCCCACGACAGATCCTTGCCGCGATTCCACCGGCTCGTCGCCCCCGGCAAGCGCTGCGCGGTCTCGGTGTCTTGCCACTCGGCCCATTCGCGCCAGGGGTGCTTGTCCCGCGCGCCTTCACGCAAGGGCTTCAGTTGCTCGGCGAGCCGCGCGCGCTCTTCTTGCTTGAACGCGGAGCAGATGCCCACGTGGTGCAGCGTGCCCTCGGCGTCGTAGAGCCCGAGCAACAGGGATCCGACGAGCTTGTCCTTGCCGCCCTTGTACCAGCGGAACCCGCCGATCACGCAGTCCGCGGTGCGCTGATGCTTGATCTTCATCATCGCGCGCTTGCCCGGCAGGTAGCCGAGATCGAGTGGCTTGGCGATCACGCCATCGAGACCGGCGCCTTCG
The DNA here is from genome assembly GCA_028287115.1 of Myxococcales bacterium. Lineage (GTDB taxonomy): Bacteria > Myxococcota_A > Polyangia > Haliangiales > Haliangiaceae > JABFXX01. Next base: position 41,574 of record JAQBQF010000307.1, on the reverse strand, counting down.
AACTTCGCGAACCATTCGGCCGCCGTCGCCTTGTCGCGGGTCGCGGGTGTGATGTGGACCGGAGGCTTGGCGTTCGCGAGCGCGAGCTCGAGCCGTTCGCGGCGTCCTGCCTGTGGCAGCGCGCGCAGGTCTTCGTCGCCGACGGCGAGGATGTCCCACGCGATGTACGAGGCAGGATTGTCGGCCGCGAGCATCTGGACGCGAGATGCCGCCGGATGGATCCGCAGCAGCATCGCGTCGAAGTCGAGCTTGCCATCGCGTGCGATCACCACTTCACCGTCGAGCACGCAGCGATCGGGCAGGTTCGCGCGTAGCGTGACCTCGAGCTCCGGGAAATAGCGACCGAGCGGCTTCAGCTCGCGACTCTGGATGTACAGCTCGTCGCCCGACTTGAACACGAGCGCGCGAAACCCGTCCCACTTCGGCTCGTAGAGCCAGTTATCGCCCTCGGGAATTCCGTTCGAGAGCTTCGCGAGCATCGGCTCGATGGGAGGCTGAAATGGGAGCGCGAGCTTTGGCATGGGGTGTTTGGGCGGCCGCAGTGTAACCGGCGCGCTATGATATGGGGCATGGTCCGCGCGTTGCTGTTTGCGGTGATTCTCGCACCGGCCATGGCTCGCGCCGATCGCGATCTCTGCGCGAAGAACGCGAAGCATCACGGCACGCCGATCGATCTCGACCTCCAGCAGGCCGACATCCACGACGTCTTGAGGCTACTCACCGACGTCGGGCGCACGAACCTCGTCGTCGGCGATAACGTCGCCGGCAAGGTCACGCTCCGGCTCAGGCGCGTGGCCTGGGATGCCGCGGTCTGCACGATCGCCGCCGTTCATCATCTGACGGTGACCGTGCAAGACAACATCCTGCTCGTCCGCCGCGATCCCTGAGCTCAGCGAGGCGCTGGCTGCAGCACGCCGAGCGTGGCGCCCAGCGGATCCGCAAAGATCGCGAGCTTGCCGACGCCTTCGATCGACGTCGCCGGCATGATGATCGTCGCGCCGAGCCGCTTCGCTTTGTCTGCGGTCTGATCGGCGCTCGCGACCTGGACGTACGGCATCCAGTTCTGCGGCACGCCGGCCGTCGGCGACTTCATCACTCCCGCGCGTCCCTGGCCGCCCGAGTTGAGGACGTGATAAGTGCCCTGCGCACCCATCTCCATCTTCTCGTGCTCGAAGCCGCCGATCGCTTGATAGAACGCGATCGACTTGTCGGGGTTCTCGGTGGTCAGCTCGTTCCACACGAAGTGGCCGGGCTGGCCTTTGTAGTCGCCGGTGCCTTCCGCCTTGTTCGGTTGCCACAGCGCGAAGCTTCCACCGAGCGGATCGAGCACGACGGCCATCGTGCCGACGTCGCCGACCTTGAACGGCTCCTTCATCACCTTGCCGCCCTGTGCCTTCACCTTGCCCGCGGTCTCCTGCGCATTCGCGACCTGGAGATGCGACAGCCAGAATGCCTTGGCCGGTGCACCCTCGGGCGTCGGCGTGTAGCCGCCGATCGTCTGCCCGTCGATCGCGATCATCGTGTACGCGCCCTGCGGCATCGGCACGCTCTGGGTCTTCCAGTGAAACAATTCACCGAAGAACGCCTGCGCCTTCGAGGGGTCCTTGGCCACGTACTCGAACCACACAAATCTGCCCGTTGGAATGGTCGCCATGTTGTCCGTCCTTGTTGGTTGCGACGTAGAGTCGAACGGAGTGGCGATGGATCGACAGCGGGAGCGAAAAAATTCGTGTCGTCGGTCAAGTCATCAAGATCGCAACGTGAACGGCTGCCCCTCCTCGACGAACTGTAGCGAGACCGAGTTCATACAGAACCGCAAACGGGTCGGCGGCGGGCCATCGTTGAACACGTGACCGAGGTGCGCATCGCAACGGGCGCATCGCGTTTCGGTTCGCACCATGCCGTGACTCGCGTCTTCGATGTTGTTGACGTGGTCGGGATCGAACGGCTGGAAGAAGCTTGGCCAGCCGGTGCCCGAGTCGAACTTCGTCGACGACTTGAACAGCGGCAAGCCGCACAGCCGGCACACGTAGGTGCCCTGCTTCTTGTTATCTAGGAACACGCCGCAGAACGGCCGTTCGGTGCCCTGGTGGAGGATGACGTGGCGCTCTTCCGGCGTGAATTTCTCCGCCAACTTTGCCACTTGCTCGTCGGTCAGGCGGGTCACGTCGTATCCGGACTTAGAGGTCTTCATGGTCGAGTTCTACGTCAGATCCGGCGTGATGGTTACAGCGGTCAGCACGGTTAAGCCCGTTGCCGGTTCTCGCGGTGAGGGGCTAACGCGCTATCCTAGGCGGCGATGGCTGGCGGCTCTGCAAAGGGCGATGCAAAGGGCGGGGAGAAATCGGAGGACGAGCTCGCGCGCACCGCGACGGCGCCGGGGTCGGTGTCATCGCAAAAGCCAGTCACGCCGATCGTCGGCGGGTCGCTCGGCCGATTTCGGCTCGAGCGCGAGCTCGGTGCCGGAGGCATGGGTGTCGTACACGCGGCGTTCGATCCGGATCTCGAGCGCCGCGTCGCCCTGAAGGTGCTGCGCACCGTCGACGGCGGCAAGGAGGCGCAAGAGCGACTCCTGCGTGAAGCCAAGGCGATGGCGCGCCTCGACCATCCCAACGTCGTCGTCGTTCACGAGGTCGGCTCCGCCGGTGGTCGCGACTACGTTGCGATGGAGCTGATCGATGGCGAGACGCTCGCGGATTGGCTGCGCGTGGACCGATCCGAGGACGAGATCGTCGACGCGTTCATCGCCGCGGGACGTGGGCTCGCGGCCGCGCACGCCGCGGGGCTCGTGCATCGCGATTTCAAGCCGCACAACGTGCTGCGCCGGCGAGACGGCAGGATCGTCGTCACGGATTTCGGTCTCGCGCGAGGTGTCGAGATCGCCGACAAGGCCGCCGTGGCATTGGAGACGACGCTGCGACTCCCCGCGGCCGGCTCGTCGGCGACGACGCCACTCGGTGGGCTCACCCGCACCGGATCGGTCCTCGGAACGCCGGCGTACATGGCGCCCGAGCAGTGGAGTGGTGGGGTGATCGGCCCGCCCGCGGATCAGTTCGCGTTTTGCGTCGCGCTGTGGGAAGCACTCGCCGGCGAGCGGCCATATCGCGGCGCGACGATCGAGGCGCTCGAGCAAGAGGTTCGGCGCGGCCCCGCGGAGCTCGACGCCTCGAAGCTGCCCCGCCGGTTGCGACGGCCTCTTCGCCGCGGGCTCGATCCGGACCCCGCGAAGCGTTGGCCCAGCATGGACGGCCTGCTCGCGGCGATCTCGCGCAAGGAGCGCCGCCCCGGTGCCGCGATGATGATCGCGGGCGGTGCGATCGTCAGTGCATCGCTTGTCTACATGCTCGCGTTTCGCGGCGACCAGAGCCCGACGTGCGAGACGCCGGCGCACGACCCCGATGCGGTGTGGTCACCCGAGATCGCGGCGACGCTGCGGTCGCACAGCGCGGACCTCGCGGACACGATCGCGGAGGACATCACCGCATGGCGCACGATCCGCGAGACCGCATGCAAAGCACCCGCGGCGCGCCGGATCGCGCAGCTCGCCTGTCTCGATGGTGTGATGGGGCGGCTCGATGCGCTCGTGCGCGCGGCGCCGGCGGTGAGCGCCGAAACGAGCGACGTGTTGAGCGGCGAGCTCGTCGAGCCGAAGGTCTGCACGTCGGCAGATCTGCCGAAGCTCACGCTCGCTCCGACGGCCGAGACGATGCGCGCGTTCACGTACGTTGCGGAGAGCACGCGCGACGACAAGGCCGCCAAGCCCGCAGAGGGCGAGATCCGCGCGTTTGCAGATCAGCCGAACCTCGATCCGTGTGCGCGCAGCCTCGCGCTGATGGCGCTCGGTGCCGTCGCGACCGAGGTCCCGAAGAGCCGCGCCGCCGCCAATGATGCCGTCGAAGCAGCAGATCAATGCGGCGATGATCGCCTGCGCGCCGATGCGATCACCAACGACGCGCGCTATCACTTCGAGCCGTTCCTCGTCGGCCCCAAAGGGCTCGAAGCGATTCGCAAGGCGCAGACCGCGATCGAGCGGGTCTCGCAGCCGGATCTCGTCGCCGATCTCGAGCTGTTGCGCTCGGATGTCTGGGCGCAGCAATGGCGGTGGCAAGAAGCGTTCGACGCGACGGCGCGGGCGAGCTCGGCTTACGGGGCGCGCCGGCAGAAGCGGCGGCAGCTGATGGTCGAGCACGTGAAGAACGGGCTGCGGCTCGCGCGTGGTGAGGTTTCGGATCTCGAAGCGCTGCGGTCCTCGGTAGCGCGCTTGCGCCCACTTGCCGATGCGATGCACGCGACGAAGCTCGTGCACGATTGTGATCGTGTGGACGCGTTTGCGCAGTACATGCTCGGCGACGTCGCCGGCGGCCACGCCGCGCTCGAGCGGACCTACCGGCCGGATCCTGATGTGGCGCCGGCGCCGACTCACAAGGTCGAAGGTGTGGTCGTCGATGCGCGAGGCAACCCCATGGCGGGGGCGACGATCGTCGCGGCGCAAGTCGTGTTCGCGGATTCGATCGGGATCCCGCTGCACCTCGGCGATCGCCGAATCGCCACCGCAACGAGCGACGCCGCCGGTCACTTCACGATCCCGGACGGTCCCCTCACCGGTGCGGTGATGGCTCAGTTCGGCCCACTGCGATCGCTCGCGGTGCCCGTCGGAGAGCACGTGCGCGCCGTGCTCCAGCCGACGCGCCGGCTCGAGGGCAAGGTCGATCTCGCCGGACTTCCGCGTAAGCCGGCGTTGGTGATCGCCGAGCCGCTCGATGTCACGGCCGATGAATTTCGGCTGGTCGCACCGGTGGCGCCGGACGGCTCGTTCGCGATCGATGGTGCACCGACGGGGCGGCTGCAAGTCGGCGTGCAGGTCGACGAGAGCTTCTCGGGCGGCAGCGTCGGCTTCCAGCTCGTCGAGGCTTCGCAGACCGCGACGAAGGGCATCAAGCTCAAGCCGCAGAAGACGGATCGGACGCTCGATGTCGTCGTACGCAGCACGGTCCCCGTGCCGCTCGATACCGCGCAGATCATCGTGTTGCCCGGCATCCATGCGCTGACGACGGTCGGCGATCTGATCGCGAACGTTCAGCGCGGCGGCGTCCAAGTCGATTTCGCGAGGCACCTCGTCGGCGAGCAGATTCCGCAGGCGCTGTTCGACAAGGTCCACAGCGGCGACGTCGTCGCGCACTTCAAGAACACACCGGCGGGCGAGCTCACCGCGTGCGCGATCGGCCTCCAAGGCGACCTGATGGATCCGGCCGTGCTCACGAAGATCCAGGCACACATCGCGGAGCTGCAGATGAAGTGCGAGCGCGTGGGCCCGAACGATCCGTCGATCGTCGTCGAAGCCCCGCCACAAAAACGCTTCGACTAGCGAAGGTCGATGCCGTCGAAGACTCTGTCGTGCTCGGGGGCTTCGCCGAGGCGAATCAGTGCCGATGCGAGGACGTCGGGCGTCGTCGAGCGATAGCGAGCGCGCAGCTTCTTGCCGCCGAGCACGCCTGCAAAGGCGAGCAGGCCGTCGCCGACCACCGCGGCGGTCCGCTCTCCGAATCGACCGTCTTCACGCTCGCCGGTGATGATCGAGGGCCGCGCGATCACCCACGGTACGCCGGCGGTCTTGACGACCTCTTCGGCTCGGCCTCGCGCGTTCAGGTACGCGGATCGTGCGGTGGGATCCGCGCCGACCGACGACAGGTACACGAGGCGCGGCTTGATCTCGGAGGCGCGCGCAGCTTCGGCTGCGATCTTTGTCAGGCCGAGGTCAACGGCTTCGTAGATATTGCCTTCGAGCGAGTCCGCCTTCGCCTTCGAGCGCGTCGTGCCGATCAGGATGTAGATCTGCTGTGGCGCGAGCGCGCGGATCTTCGCCGCCATCGCGACCGGCTCCCACACCGTCGTGTCGACCTCGGCGCCGAGCTCGGCGAGCTTGCCGCGCCATTCCTCGAGCTTCTTCGAGTCTGGCCGCACGTGCGCGATCGTCTTGGTGCCGCGGACGCAGAGCTGGCGAACGGTCTCGCGTCCGACAAAACCGGTCGCGCCGAGGACGTAGGCGGTCACAGCGTCGCCAGTCCGGCCTGCATCCGCGCCTTGAGGGGGCCGACGACAGCTTCGTCCTTGATGTTGATCACCGGCTCGGTGTCGTATTGTTCGTAGAACACGGTCGGCTTGACCTCGGTCGGTACGCCGAGCGCCTCGCGGATCCGCTTGAAGTCCGGCACGAAGCCACGATCGAGCAGCGGAATGATCGTGCCGGTGATCGTGCCGGTGAGGCCGCAGATGAACACGACGACGTTGTTCGGATTGAACCCGCCGGGCGACAGACCGAGCCGGCGCTCGAGATCTTCGAGGCGGCCGCCGTCGAAGAAGCCCTCGACGCGGCCGGTGTCGCCTCTCCACGTCGGATCTTCTTTGGGACGGCTGACGCTGCCCCAGTACTTGAGGCGATTCCGGTCGACCATCCGCATCAGCTCGTCGCGATATCCGAGGTCGGCCGAGTACGAAGCGCCGTGCAGCAGCACCCACTGCGAGAGATCGACCGCCGGATTGCGGCGGACTTCGCTGCGCACCATGCTGAGGAACGGTGCCGAGCCGGTGCCGGCGGCGACCATCACGCGCAGCCGCTTGTCGGTGAGCTCGACCGAGTCCTTGACCGTGAAGTTTCCCGCCGCGACCGGACGCATGTACATCCGATCGCCGGTCTTGAGCTTCCACAACAGATGCGTCAGCGGATTCTCGGACTCCGGCTTCGACACGAACCGGACGTAGAACTCTGTCGCACCTTCGTCTTCGGGGGCCGAAGCGATCGACATCGAGCGACGCACCGATCCGAGCTCGGGCTTCTCCGCATTGTTCATCCCGAGCACGCAGTACTGCCCCGGGATGAACCACGGACGTTCCGCCGGCTTCTGATCGGGCTCTACCCGAAAGATCGAGAGCGCATCGGTGACATCGATGCGCTCTGCGAGCGTAGCGTTGTACTCGAGTGGCTTGGCCATCGGCGCGACGCTAGCACGCCGCGCCGGAGCGCGTCACGACGAGCGGTCGGTGCGAGGGGCGTCTTCGAGCGCCTTCCACGCGTCCTTGCGTGCGTCGTCGAGGCGGTTCATCGCGTCCGACGCGGCGTCGTTGCGGTCCTTAAAATCCTGAGGAGACGCCGCCTGAAGGCCCTGGATGAGATTTCCGGTCTCGTCGAGCCGCATCTGGAAGATCGTCAGCTTCTCGTTGACGTCGGCGCGGCCGCGGTCGGTCAGCGGGAAGGCCTCGACCATCGTGCTGATCAGCATCGGCTGGGTCGCGATCACGGCGTGCTGGGTGCGCAGCGTCGTGACGCGGATCCGGCGTCGCGCATCGAAGGCGGCCGTGGCGTCGGCGAGCTCCTGTGATGCCGCGGAATCCCCAGAGGTGGAAGACTTCTTGTCGGCGATCGCGAGGTCGCGGTCGTCCTTGCGGGTGAGATCTTTCTGCTTGTCGATGACGCGATCGGCGGCCTTGTCGGCGTCGCGCGCGGCGTTGTTGCATCCCTGCCCGGCGACGATACCGAGGGCGAGCGCGAGGTTGCGGAAGCGGAATAGGTGCGACATGAAGCTCCTCCTAATTAAGGGAAACAGACGGCTCTGGCGTGCGCTGGTCCCCCTTCGGGGATGCCACGGCGGCTCCGACCACGACGAGTGCTGCGTAGCCTCCGGCCTTCCACTCGAGGTCGAGCACCGCCTTCGAGCGGCGCATCCATTCGCCGGTCGCCGGATCGATCGTGATGACCGTACCGTCGGCGGGGTTCATCGCGACCGCGACCTCGTAGTGGCTGCGGTTGTGCTCGTGATCGAAGGGCAGGACGAGACCGACCATCACGGGTCGCCCGGAGGCGAGCTCGTGCTCGAGGTCTCCATACGTCGCGCGAACCGCGTAGGCATCGAGGCCTCGGTCGCGCGCGAGATCGCGGAGCGCGCCAAGTCGAACACCGCGAGCACTGGGCGCCAGCCGATGACTCAGATCGTCGATCGACCAGTGACGTCCCCAGGACCCGGCGACCATGGCAAGCGCAGCGAGACCACAGTCGGACTCCTGCTGTTGCCGGACGACCGGCGTCGGTGCGGCGCGTAACCAGGTCGCGTCGATCTCGGTCGGATGAACGGGACGCGCACCGCCGCTATAGGGCAGCTGACACGCGACCAATCCGACCAGAGCGAGGATGCCGACCACGCGAACGAGGGGCGCTGCGCGCATCCGATCACGCGAGGATCAGGATGAGGAGGAGCAGCACGATCAGCGCGCCGCCGGAGATTCCGACGACGACGATGCTGCCACCTTCGTAGCTCGCGGCCTGCTTGTCCTGCTGCTCGCGCGAGGCGTAGCGCGACGCATCGTCATGGCTCGCGATCGGCGCGGTCTGGAGCGCAGCCTGGTGCTCCGCGGCCGTCACCAGGGCCGGCGCAGCCTGTGGGGCAGAGTCTTCTGCCAGCGCGACCGGGGCGATCGCGAAGCTGGCGGCGAGAGCGAGTGCAGCAGTTCGAAGCAACATGAGGACCTCCAAAAGTTGCTCGGAGGTTTTGCAAGCACCGGACCGCGCGGTCCGTGCGTGCACGTGCGCTCGCTGTGCTGGCTCAGCGCGGCTTGGTGGCGAGCAGTGCCTTGAACTCGTGCGGAACGAGGCCCATCAGGCGATCTTCGATCTTGTCCCACCGCAGGTCACCCACGGTCGCGAGGTCGAGCTTGCCCGGCAGGTGTGACACGGATGCACCGGCGGGCGCGCACGCTTGTTCGAGCAGCTCGTGCGTGTAGCCGATCTTCGGCAGATCGATGCCCGCGTCCTCGGCGAGCGCGCGCAAGGCGCGGAAGTGACTGCGCGTCGTCGCGAGCCCTTGCTGGCTGCGATCGAGATCGATGAGGTCCATGACGAACTCGACCTTCGCGTCGAGCCCCGCGCCGCGAGCGACCTGATGCAGGTGACCGAAGTTCGTCGACAGCTCGGGATGATCGAGGTGCGTCGACAACCGCGGCCACGCGGCGAGCTCGCCGAACTCGGTGACGATCGCGGTGCCACCGGGCGCGAGCCACTTCGCGATCTTCGCGACGAGCTCGTACGCGCCGGTCTGCAGATACAGCGGCTCGGGTGCGTCGTCGACGTTGATGTAGTCGGCGGCGATCGCACTGTAGCCGCGCAGCTTGTCGCGATCCGCATTGCCGGTGCCGTCGAGCGCGAGGCCGAGGTCGGTGCGCGAGAGTTGCTTCGCCGGCAGATCGCCGACCATCTCGTTGCTGATGATCAGATCGAACGCTCCATCGGGGAGTTGCGCGTGCAGCACGTCGCCCATCACCCACTTCGCGCCGGTCCCGAGACGTTCCTGCTGCGCCGCGGCGAGCGCGGGCGACAGCTCGACGATCGTGTAGTCGACCTTGCGGCCTGCCGCGGTCAGGCGCGCGATCACGTCGCGCGCGACATAGCCGAGCCCGGCGCCGATCTCGAGCACGCGCAGCGCGCTCTCCGGCAAGCGCGGCAGCAGCGCGTCGGTGAGTGCTTGTCCGTACGTGCGTCCCGCGAGCGCCGGATGAGGGACGCGCAGTAAGTGCGACAGCGTCGTCTCGTGGTGATCGAACTGCGCGTCGGCCTGTGCGATGTGCTCGAGGTGGTAGTCGGTGAGGTCGGCTGCCGGTGGCACCGGCGTGCCGGGCTTCCACGCTGGATAAGGCATCGTCGACGACAGGTACGGCGGCGCCATCGCGGGGCGCTTCGCGTAGATCGCCCACGGCATCATCGACATCTTCAGCGCCTGAACATCGTTGTGCACGAGGCGGCGCACGAGCGAGATGATCTTGGCGTTGTCGTGGTGATGGCGCATCTCGATCAGGCGCTTCTCGCCGTCGATCGCGTCCCAGATCTTGGTCTCCTCGGGATCGAGGAAGATCTGCTGCACCGGCCGCTCGCCCCACGCCGTCCACAGCGTCATCCGATCCTCGCGGCGCTGCCAGACGTTCCACTTGTTCTTGATCGGCACGAAGGCCCATACGCCTTCGATCTCGTCCTCGTTCGGATCGATCAGCACCGCGTGCGCGAGCAGTACGTCGACGAACTGCCGCGGATCGGCATCGGTGAACCGCGGCTTGAAGTACGCGATCGTCTCTTCGGTATCCGCGCCACCCTCGAAGGCCTCGATCAGGTCCGCGATATCCGGAGACATCTGCATCAGATATCCGTAAAGATCGTGAAACAAATACACGGCACCCATGTGTGCGAACCACGAGAGATGGTTCGAGCGGCGAAGGCGGCCGGGCACGCTCGGCGATAGCATGCTCTTTCCTATCATCTTCGTTGTAGGCTCGCTCGCCGATGGCCTACCTGTTCGAGAGTGAGGAGCATGCCGCGATCCGCGCCACCGCCCGCCGGTTCGCGCAGACTCACATCGCACCGCACGGCGCAGCCTGGGAAGAAGACGAGGAGTTTCCGATCGAGCTGTATCGCACGGCGGCCGCGGCGGGAATCCTCGGCGTCGGCTACCCCGAAGCGATCGGAGGGCAGGGCGGTGACCTCGGCCACGTCCTCGTCGCGAGCGAAGAGCTGATCCTCGCGGGGCGTTCGGTCGGCACGGTCGTCGGGCTCGGCACGCACGGCATCGCGCTTCCGCCGATCGTTCGGTTCGGCACGCGGGAGCAGCACGACCGGTTCGTCACGCCCTGCTTGCGCGAGGGCAAGATCTCGGCGCTCGGCATCACCGAGCCCGGTGGCGGCAGTGACGTCGCCGGCCTGACGACACGCGCCGAGCGCGACGCCGATCACTACGTCGTCACCGGCGCGAAGACGTTCATTACTTCGGGCACGCGCGCTGACTTCGTGACGACGGCGGTCCGCACCGGTGGGCCCGGTCATGGTGGCGTCTCGCTGCTCGTGATCGAGAAGGGCACGCCCGGGTTCAGCGTCTCGAAGAAGCTCAAGAAGACCGGCTGGTGGGCAAGCGACACCGCGGAGCTTCATTTCGACGGCTGCCGCGTTCCGATCGCCAATCGCATCGGTCCAGAGCACGGCGCGTTTCCGATGATCATGATGAACTTCGCGAGCGAGCGGCTGGCACTCGCCGGGCAGTGCGTCGCGATCGCCGAGCTCGCCTATCGCGAATCGATCAGCTACGCGCGCGAACGCCAGGCGTTTGGTAAGGCGCTCACCGGCTTCCAGGTCACGCGGCACAAGCTTGCCGATATGGCAACCCGGATTGCCGCGGCGCGGGCACTTACCGGCGAGGTCGCGACCCGCGCGTTACGCGGCGAGCACGCGCAGGTGGCAGGACTCGCCGCGATGGCGAAGAATACAGCGACCGATATGTGCAGCTTCGTGTGCGATCAGGCGGTGCAGATCCACGGCGGCTATGGCTACATGCGTGAGACGCTGGTCGAGCGGCTATATCGTGATGCGCGGCTCTATCCGATCGGCGGGGGCACGCGCGAGATCATGAACGAAGTGATCAGCAAGACGGAGGGATATTGATGCTGAAGCGAACACCACCGGCCCTGCTAGCCTCGTTCTTGATCTCGTTCGTCGTGCTGCTGTGGCGCTCGATCGCTCTCGGTTGCTCGGCTGACTTCGAGGTGGTCTCGCCGAGCGTGGAGATGATCCACCAGGGCGCGATGTTCGCGGCGGCCGTGCTCGGGGTGCTCGGTGCCATCGATCTCGGGGGCCGATCGACCGGGCGCGCCGCGGTCGGCGCTCGCATCGTCGCGGTCGGCTTTGGTCTCGAGGTCCTGCTCGCGTTCGCGTGGATCGGATTCCAGTTCTACGTCCAGTCGGGCCATCCAGAATCGGCGTTTCGGACGTTGTTCGACGTCCTCAGCGTGGCCTCGACGCTGTCGGCGATGGCGATCGGAATCGGTCTGGGGCTCGCGACCGGTCGACCGGTACTCGCCCTGGTCGGAGGTGTGATCGGGTGCGTGCTCGCTCTGCCGTGGTTCGTCGAAGGTGCGATCATCGACATGTTCCACGTCGGGTTCCGGGGCATGATGATCATCGTTCTCGCGCCTCGCGCGCTGATGGTGATCGCGATGGGTGGGCTCGCGATCGTGGCGAGCCCCGCGAGCGCCACGGCACCTGCCGAACCGCGGCGCGCGAGCATCGGGCTCGCGCAGGCTTCGGGGGCCTTGCTACTACGCCTGATCGTGGCGGGCGCTGCGGCGGGCACGATCTTGGTCGCAACGCGCGGACCGTTCGGCCAGCACTTCGTTCGCCTCGTCGTGCTGGCGACGCCGATCTTCAACGTCATCGCGCTACTCGGGTTCGCGCGTGGTGCATATGGAGTCGCGCGCAGCGGTGTCATCGATCTGTCACGCTATGCGTTCTACGGCGCGATCACGCTCTCGCTGTGGACGGCGGGCGTGCTGTTGTCACGGATTCCATATGTCTATGAGATGTTGTTTCACGCCGATTCCGACAATGCGTTTGGCTCGCTGTTCCGGACCGACAGCCCACTCGATGTCGCGATTTCGAGCCCCCAGATCCTGCTCCTGATCTCGGGGGCTGGCGTGCTGCTCGTCCTCGTCGCGATCGCGCGGTTTGCGCGGCTGCGCGGTCTCGAGGAGATGCGCGAGAACGCCACGGTGCGCGCCGGTGTGTACGTCGTCCTCGTGCTCGGAGCGGTGTTCATCGAGCGGTATGGCCTGTCGCGCGTCGATCCGAGCAGCGGGCTCTGGATCGGCCTGATGGCGGTCAGCGCCGGCGCGACGGTCTACGGCTTGATGATGGCCGCGCGACTGTGTAGCGAGACTGCGGCGATCGTCGAGAGCGATCCGGGGCTACCGAGCGCGCGACTGATCAACGGCCCGACTTGAACCGGACGTGCATGTGGTCGGTGTGATTCGGCCAGTGGCGGACGATGCCGGTGTTCGACGTGCGCGGATACTGGAGTAGGAACGCGAGCTCGTCGTCGGGCGTGCCGTGTGCCTTGGCCCACGTGTAGAGCCGGCCTTGAACGGCATGGTCGAGGAAGATCATCTCGACGCCGGTCTCGAGGTCGGCCGTCCGCGCGAACGCCGTGAGCAGCGCCCACGTCGCTTCGAGATCGAGGTCGTCGTCGCCGGGCGCGAAACGATCGGGGTAGCCCTCCGGAACGTGGGTGAAGTAGAAGCCGACGTCGACATCGAGGCCCGATTGATGCGAGTGATGATCGGCGATCTTACCGCCGTGCTCCGCCGACAGATCGCCGATCGCGAGCGTGTGGAGGTCCGGATACAGCGCACGGACCTCGGCGATCGCGAGCCGGAGATGTTCGATCACGTGGGCCGCGCCGAACGCGCGCGACGGCGTGCGGATCTGATAGCCGATGCCTTCGTCGAGGTGCTCGCCGTGACGCAGGCGTCCGGCCCACGGGTGACCGACGCTGTCGTCTCGGCCGCCGCGCGGAATCACGATGTCATCTGGCTCGTCATCGGCCCGTTTCGGCAGCTCGAGCTTCGCGGCTCGTGGAACCTTCGCAACGGGCTCGTCGACCCAGCTCGCACCGTCCGCCTTCGGGGATTGCGCGGCATCATCGATCACGGCGAGCGCGGCGCGAGCGCGGTCGTCGTCGTCGGTCGATGGCGTCGAGCGACGCTTCGTGCGGTTCCGGCCGTCGCCGTCCGCCGGCGGCGTCGCGGGGATCTTCGCGCGGTTCCGCGTCTGGGTTCGCGCTTTCAGCGAGCAAGCAGGCACGCTGACGATGGTGCCCGCCGGCACGAGCGTCGTCTTCAGCGCGTTCGCGGCGAGCACTACGTCGACGCTGCAGCCGTGGGCGAGCGCGACGTGCTCGAGCGTCTCGCCTCGCTGGACGACGTGCGTGTCGGCGCCCGCGACTCCGGCGACCAACAACAACGCGTAGGCGAGGCGCACGGCTGAAATGATCGCCGCTTGCCGCGCGCAGAGCCAATTATTGAATCTGCGCGAGCACGGCGTCGAGATCCGCGGGCGACAGCCGCGAATTCTTGCGGACGCCGTCGATCAGCTCGTCCTTGGACCCGCCGGCGTTCTCGAGGTTCTGGATGACGCACTTCGGGTGCATGTAACCGGCACCGCGCGTGACCATCGAGCCCGTGTCGATCTCGCGCTCGACGGCGACCCGGAAGCTATCCTTCGCGATCGGCTCCTCGCACTGCATGCACTTGGCCCGTCCGGTCGGCGCCTTGTCCGCGTACGGAAAACCACCAGGCTTCGCGCGACCTTTCGCGATCGAGTCGGCCATCGCCTTGTCGAGCTCGGCGCGATTCGGAACATCTCCGTGATACTCGTCGAGCGCGGCCTTGAGCTCGGCCGGCAGCTTTTCGGCGGCGCACAGCAGGTGATGCCACCGCATGCTCGGGGCATCTCCGAACGCGTTCGGCGCCTCTTCTCCGAACCGGAGATCGCCCTTCGCGATGGCCTTCTTGCACGTGCGGCAGCTCGCTCGACCCGACTTCGCTTCCTCGATCACGTTCGCCATGACGCGAAACTACACGAACCGCATTCCCGCGCGATCGCTCGGCCGCTACATTCCGGCCGTGGAGCAGCCCTACCCGGTGATCGCGAGCAAGGTCGATCCGCGCTCGCCCGAGTACCGCGCCAATCACGAGGCGAACGCGGCGGCGGTCGACAAGCTGCAAGCGGCCCTCGCCGAAGCGACCATCGGCGGCGGCGAAAAATACGCGAGCCGGCACAAGGCCGCGGGCAAGCTGTTGCCGCGGGAGCGCATCGAGCTGCTGCTCGATCAGGATTCGTATTTTCTCGAGCTCTGCCCACTCGCCGGCAAAGACGTGCCGGGTCACACGACCGGCGCCGGGTTCATCGGCGGAGTCGGGCGAGTCTCCGGTGTCGAGTGCGTGATCGGCGCGAACGACTCGACCGTCAAGGGCGGCGCGTACAGCGAGCTCACCGGCTGGAAGTCCGGGCGCCTCAACGACGTCGCCGAGAGCAATCGGCTGCCGACGATCTCGCTCGTCGAGTCCGCGGGCGCCGATCTGCCGAACCAATCGAAGATCTTCGTCGCCGGCGGCCGCGGATTTCGCGAGCTGACGCGGCGGTCGCAAAATCGGCTGCCTTCGGTGTGCCTCGTGTTCGGCAGCTCGACGGCCGGCGGTGCTTACATCCCGGGCATGTCCGACTACGTCGTGATGGTCGAGAAGCAGGCGCAGGTCTATCTCGCCGGTCCTCCGCTCGTGAAGATGGCGACCGGCGAGGACACCGATCACGAGGAGCTCGGTGGTGCCGAGATGCACTCGCGCGTGTCCGGTGTCTCGGACTACCTCGCGCGTGACGAGCGCGACGCGATCCGGATCGGCCGCGAGATCGTCGCGCACCTCGACTGGAAGAAGGCAGCGCAGCCGCGGCCCCGTGCGATCGAATTGCCGCGCTACGACGCCGAAGAGCTGCTCGGCGTCGCGTCGCCCGATATCAAGGTCCCGTTCGATACGCGCGAGGTGATCGCGCGGATCGTCGATGGTTCTCGGTTCTCCGAGTTCAAGCCGCTCTACGGCCAGACGCTCGTCTGCGGCTGGGCGCACCTCCACGGGTTTCCGATCGGCATCCTCGGCAACAACGGGATCCTGTTCTCCGAATCCGCGCAGAAGGGCGCGCAGTTCATCGAGCTGTGCAACCAGTCGGACATTCCGCTGCTGTTCCTCCACAACATCACCGGCTTCATGGTCGGCAAGAAGTACGAGCAGGACGGCATCATCAAGAACGGCGCGAAGCTGATCAACGCCGTCTCGAACTCGACGGTCCCGGCGATCACGATCATGACCGGCGCGAGCTTCGGCGCCGGCAACTACGCGATGATGGGGCGCGCTTATGCGCCTCGCTTCCTGTTCACGTGGCCGAACCATCGGATCGCCGTGATGGGCGGCAAGCAGCTCGCCGGTGTGCTCGACATCATCCAGCGCGATGCGGCGGCGAAGCGCGGTGAGGCCGTCGACGAGCAGAAGCTGCAGATGATGAAGGCGATGACCGAAGGCATGATCGACAAGGAGTCCGATCCGTACTTCGCGACCGCGCGGCTGTGGGACGACGGCATCATCGACCCGCGCGACACGCGCACGGTCGTCGCGATCGCGCTGTCGGCGGCGTACTCGGCGCCGGTTCGCGGCACGACGTCGTGGGGAGTGTTCCGGCATTGAGCGGGATCGACAAGATCCTGATCGCCAACCGTGGGGAGATCGCGCTGCGCGTGATGAGGACCGCGCGCGACATGGGCATCGCGACGGTCGCGGTGTATTCGGACGCCGACGCCGTTGCGCCATTCGTGCGGTTCGCCGACGAGGCCGTTCGAATCGGACCGCCGACGGCGCGCGAGTCGTATCTCGTGATCAACGCGATCCTCGATGCGGCACGCACGACGGGCGCCGATGCGATTCACCCGGGCTATGGCTTCCTCAGCGAGAACGCGCGCTTCGCGGAGGCGGTGACCGAAGCGGGTCTCGTGTTCATCGGACCGCCGGCGAGCGTGATCCGCGAGCTCGGCAGCAAGCAAGGCGCGAAGCGCATCGCGCAGAAGGCCGGCGTGCCGGTCGTTCCCGGCTATCACGGCGACGATCAGACCGAGCTCGCCGCGCGCGCGAAGGAGATCGGCTTCCCGGTACTCGTCAAGGCGTCCGCCGGCGGCGGTGGCAAGGGCATGCGGGTCGTTCGCAAGGCGAGCGAGCTCGACGATGCGATCGATCGCGCGCGCCGCGAGGCCGCGAGCGCGTTCGGCGATGACACGCTCCTCCTCGAGAAGTATCTCGAGCGGCCGCGACACATCGAGATCCAGATCCTCGGCGATACGCACGGCAACGTCGTGCATCTCAACGAGCGCGAGTGCTCGATCCAGCGCCGCCATCAGAAGGTGATCGAAGAGGCACCTTCGGTCGCGATCGATGCGGAGCGGCGTGCGGCGATGGGGCAGGCCGCGGTCGCGCTCGGCAAGGCGGTCGGTTACGTCGGCGCGGGCACGGTCGAGTTCATTGTCCCCGCGAATCAGGCAGAGCCTGATTCTCTCCATCTCGGGGCCCCCGATGGCTCGTTCTACTTCCTCGAGGTCAACACGCGGCTGCAGGTCGAACATCCGGTGACCGAGCTGACGACGGGGCTCGATCTCGTGCGCGAGCAGATCCGGATCGCGCGCGGCGAGGCGCTTGGTTACGACGCGGCGCCGCCCCCGCGCGGCTGGGCGATCGAAGTCCGGCTGTGCGCCGAAGATCCCGAGCGCGACTATCTGCCGACGACCGGCACGCTGCTCGCGGTCGCCGTTCCGGATACCGTGCGCGCGGATCTCGGCGTCGCCTCCGGCAGCGAGATCGGAATTCATTACGACTCGATGCTCGGCAAGATCATCGCGCACGCGCCGACACGGCGCGAGGCCGCGCAGGTGCTTCGTCGCGCGCTCGATCAAACGTGGGTGCCCGGACTCGTCACGAATCGCGAGCACCTCGCGCGGATCCTCGCGCACCCGGCGTTCCTCGCGGGCGAGCTCGATACGCACTTCCTCGACGATCATGCCGGCGAGCTCGCCGCGCGGCCACCCGGGCTCGATCGCCTGCGCGTCGCGGCGATCGCTGCCACGCTCCACGGCATCGCGGCACGCCGTGGTCCAGACGATCTCGCGCCACCCGGCTGGAGGAACGTGCGCGGGGCCGCGCAACAAGTCACGTACAAGGTAGGCGACTCCGAGATCCAGATCGGATATCGGCCGGCGCCTGGAGGCACGATCGATTTCGAGATCGGCGGCAAGACCACCCATGTCCCGCGGTTCGGCGTCGCCGGCGACGAGCTGTGGTTCGTCGAGCACGGCGGCCAGTCCCCTCCGGGGATGCCGCGGCATCATCGCCGCCAAGCGCGCGTGATCTCGTCGGCGGATCGCACGTACGTGCTCTCCGAAGGCCTCGGGGTCACGCTCGCGCTGCAACCGCGGTTCCCCGAGCATCACGCGCAGGCGATCGCGGGTGGCCTGGTCGCGCCGATGCCGGGCAAAGTGGTCAAGGTGCTCGTCGAGCTCGGGCAGTCCGTGCTCGCCGGTACACCGCTCGTGATCCTCGAAGCGATGAAGATGGAGCACACCGTGCGCGCGGGCGATGCGGGCACCGTGCGCGCGCTCCACGTCGCGGTCGGCGATCAGGTCGACACCGATCGCCTGCTCGCGGTCGTGACGAGCTCCGTGGCGTGACCACGCGACTCGAGCGCGCCACGGGGTAGACTCACGACGCCCGTGGGCCGCCTCCGAACATGTTCGAGCTTCGCAGTGCTCGTCTGCGTCGCGTGCTCGGCGCACGAAGCCAAGCCGTTGGCGCTTTCACCGGCGGAACAGCCGACCATCGAAGGGCCCGGCCTGCGGCTTCCTGAAGGCGTGACGCCGCTCGCGTACGCGCTGCGTCTCGAGCTCGATCCGGACAGCGAGACGTTTCACGGCGAGGTCAAGATTCGCACGCGCCTCGACAAGCCGACCGATCGCGTGTGGCTCCACGCCGACCAGCTCGTGCTCACGAACCCGCGGTTCGACGAAGGTCCGCTCGCGGCGTTGCCGGCGACCAACGATCCGATGCGGGGGTTTTCGTTCGGGCACGTGATCGCGCCTGGAATCATCACGCTCTCGTTCGAGCTCGCGGGCCACACGACGAAGGACGAAGAGGGCTTGTTTCGGCAGCGTGCAGACAACCTCTGGTACCTGTTCTCGCAAGGAGAGTCGTTGTTCGCGCGTCGGATCACGCCGTGCTTCGACGAACCCCGGTTCAAGACACCCTGGCAGGTCACGCTCGTGGTGCCGGCCGGTCAGGTCGCGCTCGGCAACATGCCGGTCGTTCGCGAGACCAAGCGCGCGGACGGCCGCAGCGAGATCGAGTTCGCGCCGACGCCGCCGATGCCAAGCTATCTGCTCGCGATGGCCGTCGGTCCTTTCGAGATCGTCGACGCGGGGACCGTTGGCCGCAACCGGGTTCCGCTGCGCGTCGCGGTCGAGCACGGTGATCGTGGCAGGGCGGGCATCGCGGCGGCGAAGCTGCCGGCGATCGTCGCGTCGCTCGAGGCGTACCTCGATGATCCATTGCCGTGGCCCAAGCTCGATCTCGTCGCGGTCCCGCACCTGTTCGGCGCGATGGAGAATCCGGGGCTGATCACGTTCGACGCTCCGATGATCGTCGGCGATCCGGATCGCCACAATTTCGTGCAGCGCTTCGTCCACGTGGCCGCGCACGAGCTCGCGCACCAGTGGTTCGGGAACCTCGTCACGCCGGCATGGTGGAACGATCTGTGGCTTTCGGAGGCGTTCGCGAGCTGGCTCTCCGACAAGGTCGCCGTCGAGCTCGGGGCGTTCGAGGACGCGCCGCTGCGTGCGGCGCTACAGCGCGAGCAAGCGCTCGAAGCCGATGCCGAGCCCGGTGCGAAGCCGCTGAGGCGCGCGATCGGCCGCGAAGACGATCCGGACAATGCGTTCGATGCGATCGCGTACGACAAGGGGGCGGCGGTACTGTCGACGTTCGAGCGCTGGATCGGCGAACCGAAGCTGCGCGGTGCCTTGCGCGTCTACATCCGCTCGCACCGCGAGAATGTCGCGATCACCAGCGATCTGTTCGGTGCGATCGCGAGCGCAGCCGGCGTGGCGATTGCCGACTCGTTCAAAAGCTACGTCGATCATTCGGGTGCACCGATCGTCGAGCTCTCACTTGCATGCGAGCGGTCACCGCGCGTGATCGCGCACGCGCGTGATGTCACCGTTCCCGTGTGCATTCGTTATCCCGGCCCGCATGGCGCGCTGCGGACCTGCGCGCTCGTCGCCGATCGAACCGAGCTGCCGCTGCTAACGTGCCCCGCGTGGGTCGCCGGCAATGATGGGGCCGGCTACTACCACGTGGTGTCGACGATTCCTCCACCGCCGATTGCCGACCTCGCCCCCGCCGAGCGGATCGCGTTCGGGGACGACATCGCGGCCGCGATCGAGCGCGGCGAGCTCCCGGTGAAACACGCGGTCGCGCAGCTCACGCTGCTCGCACGAGCCCCCGACCCCTACGCGCAACACGCCGCTGCCGCGATCGCGATCGCGGTCGATCCGCTCGTCGACGATGAGACTCGTCCTCGCTGGACCGCGTGGCTCGCGACGCGCTTCGCGGGGCGGCTCGGCGTCAAAGCCGTGCTGTCGCCGCCGACGTTTGCCGATCGCCAAGTCCGCGATGATCTGGTCTCGCTGATCGCGGAACGCATGCCTCCTGCGACGGCCAAGCGCGCACTCGAGGTCACGCGCGATGCGCTCGCCCATCACGGTGAGCCCGATCCGGATCTCGTGGCGATCGCAGCGCGCGAGGGTGGAGCCGAGCTGTTCGATCAGCTCGCGACGGTCGCGCGCACGAGCACGGACCTAGATGCTCGAGAGGCGGCGTTCGATTCGCTCGGCATGTTCGGCCCCGAGCTCGCGCCGCGCGCCGTCGAGGTGTTCTTGACGAGCGACGCGCCCGCTCCGCTCGCGTGGACCGCGGTCGCCGGATATTTGCAGCGACCGGCGACGCGCGCCGCCGGGTGGCAGGCCGTCCGCGCACAGTTGCCCGCGTTGCTCGCGCGGATCTCCGGCGTGTCCGCCGGGATGATCGTCGAAGCGGCGGCCTCGATCTGCGACACGCAGCTTCGCGCCGAGATCGTCGCCGCGCTCGAGCTACGCCTCGCGAGCATCGCCGACGGCCGGCGGCAGCTCGATCGTTCGCTCGCCTCCGTCGATCGATGCATCGCGCGTCGCTCGCGCGCCGGCGATCTCGCTCGTGCCTTGCCGTAACCTGCGATGCCGCGGGGTTACGCGTCAGCCGCGTCACGCAACCGGCAGCGCGTGCTCGTGTCTTGTCGGACATGGCGAGCTCCCTGGGAACCCATCAAGAAGGCTCGGTCAACGTCGAGCTCAACATCGTGCCGTTCATCGATCTGATGAGCTGCCTCACGGCGTTTCTGCTCGTGACCGCCGTGTGGATCAACCTCGCGAACATCCAGAATCAGCCAGCGGGTCGCAGTCGCGAAGCACCGAACGACGTCGAGCAGCCGAAGCTCTCGATCCTGCTCGAGTACGATCAGATGATCGTGACGCAAACGCCGACCGGAGAGATCCGGCAGATGCCTTCCGGGGACTGGGACAAGCTGACGAGCGCGCTCCACGAGCTCAAGTCGCTCGAGCCTCTGCATGTCGAGATCGCCGCTGCGAGCTCGGACGCGCATCCGATCGCCTATCAGACGTTGATCGCTGCCATGGACACCGCCGTGAGAGCCGGCTACCCCGATATCGGCGTCACGGATCCGGCCAGCTTGTCGCGCTGAGCCGCGGAGCCCTTGTCATCGCGAGGATTGTCGACGACGATCCTTGGGTTGGACGCCCCGCTCGCAGGCCACACTCTCGCAGACCGATATGACGTGCTAGAGCTCCTCGGCACGGGCGGCATGGGCGACGTCTATCGCGCGCACGATCGCGAGCTCGACGAGCTCGTTGCACTGAAAGTCATCCACGCGGATCTCGCGGCCGATCCGATCCTGATCGCGCGATTTCGCCACGAGGTGAAGCTCGCGCGTCGCGTCACGCATACCAACGTCGCGCGCACGTTCGAGCTCGGCAGCGCGAACGGCATCATGTTCTGCACGATGGAGCTGATCGAAGGCGAATCGCTGACCCGGCGACTCGCGGGCCATCGCAAGCTGTCGGTCGCCGAAGCCACCGCGATCGCCGCGGCGGTGTGCGAGGGCCTCGGCGCCGCGCACGCGGCCGACGTGATCCATCGCGACATCAAGCCGGACAACATCCTGCTCGCGGCCGACGGGCGCGTGATCGTCGCCGATTTCGGCGTCGCTTCCGTGCGCGTGCGCGGCGACGGCGAGCTCTCGGGAACGCCGGCGTACATGGCGCCCGAGCAGGCACTCGGTCAGGCGCCGACGCCCGCGGCCGACGTGTACGCCGTCGGTGTCGTGCTCTACGAGATGCTGTCGGGTCGTCGCGCGTTCACCGGCAGCGATGTCACGACGATCCTGTCCGCCAAACAGACGACCCAACGCTTGACGATGCCACCGGGCGATGCGTCGCCCGAGCTTGCCGAGGTGATCGCGCGTGCGACCGAGCGCGATCTCGCCGCGCGTCTACCGACGGCGGCGGCGCTCCTGCACGCGCTCTCGCCCTGGGCGCGACCGCGACGTGCCACGTCCGCATCACCGATCAAGCCTACCGTCGCGAGCGGGTTGCATCACCTGATCATCGTCGCGCCTCGTGATGGCGTAGATGAATCGCGAACGCACCTCGTCGATGCGATCTACGACGAGCTCCTGACCCGACTGGCGCGGCGTCCCCGTGTCAAGGTGCAGCCTCGCGTCGAGGCTCCTCTGGAACCTGGTGCGACCGTGATCACGATGGTCGCAGATACCCACCTCGAGCTCACGATGTCGCGCGATGGGACGAAGATCCTGACGACTCGTCTCCCGATCGCCGTCGAACAGATCGGCATGGCCGCGGAAGCCGCGACCAACGCGATCGCCGCGGCGTTGTCGCTCGACGACGAGCGCGTCCCGGATCCCAACGCTGCCGCGTTCGACCTCCTCCTTCGCGCGCGGCACATCGTGGCTCGCGATCTCGCGCGTACGGGGGAGGCGATCGAGCTGCTATCCCAGGCCTCGGCACTCGCGCCGCATGACCCGCGCATCGCAGCGGCGGACGCGATCTCGCAGGTCCGGCGGGCGTTCTTCGTCGCCTCGGCACAACCGAACGTCCTCATGCACGCCGCCGAGCTCGCGCGCGCCGCGGTCGCAGCGGCTCCCGAGAGTGTCGATTCCCATCTCGCGATGGGGCACGTCGAGCTTCACATCGGGGAATGTCACACGGCGGCCGCTCACTTCCGGCGCGCGATCTCGTGCGCGCCGCTCAACGCGGAGGCGCACGAGCAGCTCGGGCGTCTGTTGCTCGAAGCAGGATTCCTCGAACCCGCGCTCGCTCGTCTCGATGACGCGATCGCGATCGCGCCTCAACGCTGGACCGCCCGGTGGGAGATCGCGCGGGCGTACGCTCTCGATGCGCGGTGGGATGATCACGATCACCTGCTGCAGGAGATCGGACACACGAGCCGAGAGCGAGTGTTTGCGCGTGCGCGGTTCATGTGGTGGCGAGGTCGCTTCGAGGAATCGAGGCCGTTGCTGCAATCGATCCTCGACACCGCAGCCTTCGATCCGGTGCTGATCAAGCAGCTGTTCGCGGTGTTCTGTGACGGCGCATGGGAGTCTCATCGCGAGGCAGTCCTGTCCGTGGGCCGCGAGACCAGCTCGCGCGATCTACGCCGTCGCGCATTCGCGGCGCAGCTCGCGGCAGAGGGTGCCGGCCACGCCGGCGACGTCGCGGCCTGCAACCAGCTCATCACGAACGCGGTGGATGCAGGGCTGTTCGATCTCCACTGGCTCGACCGCTGTCCGCTGCTGGCTTCCGCGCGCCCGACCCCGCAGTTTCAAGCGTTGCGTGCGGTCGTCAAGAAGCGCGCCGACGCGATCCTCGATGCGCTCTACGGCGATCACGAGGTCGTAGGTCACGTCGAGACCGAGCTCGCGCCGTCGGCGCTTGTCTCGCAGTTGCGATCGCGTTAACCGAACCGCGCGGCGTGCCAGGCCGGGAGCTCCGACATCGTGCGAAACACGACGTCGGCATCGCGCAGCTTGTCCGCGGAGTCTGAACCCGTCGCAACGGCGCACACGGTCGCTCCACATGCGCGTGCCGCGGCGATGTCGTGGATCGTATCTCCGACCACGACCACTTCGCGAACCTCGCCGCGTGCTCGGCCCCGCTCGATCGCGGTGGCGACGAGCTCTGCTCGTTTCGGCGAGTCGCAACCGTAGCCGCCGAGCTCGAACCACGGATGGAGCCCTGCGGCCGCCAGCTTGGCGTCTGCACCTGCGCGGATGTTGCCGGTCGCAACCCCGAGTCGGACATGGCCGAGCCTCGCGAGCAGCTCGAGCGTCGCGACCACGCCTTCGAGCACGCGCACGCCCTGTGCCGCGAGCTGGCTACGCAGCCGAGGCAGATACGCTTCGACAAACGCGGCGTGCTCGGCGGCCGTCGGTGCGCGTCCCATCCTCGCGAGGAAGATCTCCTCGACGATCGCGGGGTCGGTCTTGCCACCGTAGCGAATGCCTTCACTCGCGTTCGCGATGCCGTGATGCTCCGCGAACACCGCGTCGAACGCGCCGCGTCCCGATCCGTGCGCGTCGAGCAGCGTGCCGTCGATATCGAACAGATAGAGAACGGTCACGGCTTGTTCGGCAAGAACGCTTTGATGCGCTCGGGACACGTCGGCTGGTGAGCGTTGCACCACATCGCCGAGACGCGGATCATGCCGTCAAACGTGTCGCGCAGCGCCCACGCCTTGTCTTTGTAGGACTTGATGTTGTTCGCGCGGAGCAAGCCATCTCCGAACGCGGACCTCACGCCCTTGCATGCGCCGCTCGCTTCGAGCTTGAGCGCGGTGCCTTCGTAGATCCGAAAGCATTCCTCGAAGCCCTGCTTGCTGAGCTTGTTGTAGGCGGGTGCGCCGATGTCGATCGCCGACATGATCGCCGCGACCGTCTCGTCGATGTCTTTGGGCTGACAGCCATCCCACGTCGTCGGTCCGAGATCGGGGACTTCGCGCCGCGGGATCGACGTATCCTCTTCGGAATCCGCGTGCTCCGCTTGCTCCTTCGTCAGCTTGGCGAAGACGTCGAGCTCCATCGCGTGCGATGGCACCTGGACGAGCGGCTTGAGATACTTCGAGGGCATCGCGAGGTTGAGGCTTTGACCGGCGGTGATGATCGCGGTGGTCACGCCGATCACCTCACCGTATTGATTGAACAGCGGACCGCCACTCGAGCCTTGCGAGATCGGAACCGAGATCTGGAGGACGGTGAGCTCCTGGTTGCAGCCGAGCACGCGCAGGATCTCGTCCTCCTCGTTGGTGCGAGCCTTCTTGACGCTGAGCTCTCGGGCGATGTCTTCGACGGGCTTGCCGATCTTTGCGAGCACGGCGGCGCGCGACACGACGTCCTTGTCACTGCACAGCACGCGGACCGCGCCGACCAGGCCTTGGCTCACGGTGTTATCGAGCACGCCGAGCGGATTGCCGATCGCGACGACCTGATCCCCCGGTCCGACCGCGTTGCTGTCTCCGAGCCGGACCGCGGGCAGCTCTTGCTTCGGCCTGATCTTGAGCAGTGCGAGGTCGTGGCCGGGATCGAGCCCGGCGATCTGCAGCACCGGGTAGGAGCTGCCGTCGTGGAGGCGCACCTTGATTTCCGATTCGCCGGCGATGACGTGAAGGTTCGTCGCGACGATCCCCGATTTGTCGACGATGAAGCCGGTCCCGAGCTTGTCGCCGCCGGCCTCGACGCGGACGATCGATCCGACCGCCTCATCGAAGATCCCCTTTGGGGACAGCCTGATCCGCGCCACCGGCTTGTTCGAGCTGCCGCATGCGCTGACCGCAGCGAGCAGCGCCATCACGAGGACCGAGGATAGGCGGCGCATACCCGGATCATAGCCCGCTCTGTCTCGGGCAACCATAACCGCGCGACGGGTGTTAGCGCGACGGGCGTTAACGCGACGGGTGTTCGCGCGACCCATGTGCGCCGACGCGCGTTACGGCGCGCTTGGAGTGCTGCCGGAGCCGCCACTTGCTGGGGCGTTACTTCCCGTCCCACTGCCCGATGCGCTCCCACGCTCGCGGTCGCCGGTCTTGAGCCGGATCGAGCGCAGCGCGGATTCACCGGCCTTGCGAAAGCCGACCGGATCATGGCGCGGATCGATGCCCGACTTGACGCCTGCTGCGAGGTGTTGCTCGTAGAGCCGCAAGCGAACCGCTTCGAAGCACGGGCATGCGCTGACGCTGCCTTGCTCCTGCGAGACCTCGCACGCGGCGAGCGCCTTGTCTGCATAGTCGAGCGCGGGCACGACATCGAGTCGATCGACATACGCGACCGATGCCGCGAGCAGCGCACGCCACCGTGTCGGCGACTGCTTCGCGCGCTCGCTCCCTTTGATCGCATTGTCGATCGCCCAGTCCTTGAAGCCGACCTCGCCGAGCCGCCGTGACAGATCCTCGATCGCGCGACCGTCCTGCGGAGCTGCCATCGTGCGTGCCTCCGAGTACGCGATCGCGAACTGCTTGGTCTCGTCGCCTTTGAACGCGGACGCCGCGAACATTTCACGGGGCGGCAGAAAGATCGCGACCGCGACCACGACCATGATCCCCAGATCCACCAAGCCTACAAACCGCGGCACCTTCATATGCTCTAGACAACCCAGGCTAACCCAAGTTCCATCGACGTGATGCACTGCGCAAATCGTGCAACGATTTCGGGACCGTAGCTTTTTGACCCGATACGTCCCGAGATGCTACGGCGATCTCCCAGGGCACCCACATCGAGCCCCCTGTCATGTTCAATGGTTGCTGCGTGGATCTCTCTTTGCACAGCCGACCGAGCCACCACCTGTCTCAACGTCTTTGGAGGACTTGTAAATGTTGACCGCTATTTCGACCGCGTTTCACAAAGGTGGATGGGGCATGTGGCCCATCCTTTTCACGTCGGTCGTGACCATCGCGATCATCGTGGAGCGTGCGGTTTATCTGTTCCGCGCATCGGTCGACAAGGACAAGCTCCTTGCCCTCCTCAAGAGCCAAGTCATGAGCGGCAACGTTCAGGGCGCGATCAAAGTCTGCTCGGGTAACCCGACGCCGATGACGCGCATCGTTCAAGCCGGTCTCATGAAGTTCAACAAGAGCGATGACGAAGTCCAGTCCGCGATGGACGAGGCGGCGCTCCGCGAGCTCCCCAAGATCCAGGCGCGTACGCCCTACTTGGCAATGACCGCGAACTTCGCGGTTATGGCCGGTCTCCTCGGCACCATCTCCGGTATGATCAAGTCGTTCGGCTCCGTCGGTAGCGACGAAGGCGGCAACAAGGCGACCGAGCTCGCGAACGGTATTGCAGAAGCTCTGAACTGCACCGCGTTCGGTATCGGTACGTCGCTGATCGGTCTGCTTGGTTACTCGCTCCTCCAGGGCAAGACCACGCATGTCGTCGACGACATCAACGAGGTGACGGTCCAGGTCGTCAATCTCGTGACGTCGCACCGCGCCCAGATGCAGCCACAGGCGTAACTCCCCTCTTAACCGACGATCATCGTTCCGGAGGAGGTTTACCCATGGGCGCATCAGTAGGAACCGGCGGGGGCAAAGGCAGCGTTAACGTCGAGCTGAACATCGTGCCGTTCATCGACCTGATGAGCTGCTTGACGGCCTTCCTTCTGGTCACTGCAGTCTGGGTCAACATTGCCCAGATTAACATCCAGCCGAAGGGCAAGACGCGAGACACCCAGAACGTGATCACCGACGACGAGCACGTGACGCTGTCCGTGCTCGTACAGGCCGATCACATCTGGATCGGGCTCTCGCGCGTCAACGAGTTCGAAGACATCGGGAAGAAGCCCGATAACCAGCAAGACTGGGAAAAGTTCGAGACCACGCTTAAGCAACACAAGGCCTCGGCCTTCTTTGCCGATCGCACGGATCTCGAGATCGCCGCCGAGTCGACGTCACAGGCGCCGGTCGAGTATCAGGACATCATCCACGCCATGGACATCGCCGTGAAGGTCGGGTTCATCGACGTCGGACTAACCGACCCCGCGGGACTCGCCGCGCGGCCACAGATGTAGGAGCGGACCATGCCGGTACATTCAGCAGGCTCTCGCCTCTACAAGTCAGTACCTTTCAAACATCTCGTCAAGAAGAGTGGCAGCGCCGCCGCGGGTGGCGCGTCTACGAACATCGCGCTGAACCTCACCCCGTTCGTCGACATGATGACGATCTTGGTGACGTTCCTCCTGATGGTGTTCTCTTCGACCGGTCAGCTGCTCCAGGCTCAAAAGGGTCTCGATCTGCCGATCGCCGAGGCGCGTGAAACCTTGCAGCAAGCTCCCGTCATCATCGTGACGAAGACCGAGATCACGTATCAAGGTCAGCTCGTCGCGACGACCGATAGCGTTCTTCGTGATGATTCGCCGACGTTCAAGATCGACGCGCTCTACGAGCGCCTCGATGCCGCGGCGAAGAAGATCAAAGAAGAAGTCGGCATGGGCAAGCTCCCGAAGGATCTCGCGAAGGCGTGCGAGGACGCGAAGCAGAACATCCGGCCAACGCCGGGTCACATCTGCCCCGACGGTCTTGCCATCCTTCAAGCAGACGAGGCAACCGACGTGCGACTCATCAACAAGATCGTGAACACGGCGAAACTTGCTGGGTTCGACAACCTCTTGTTCGCCGTCAAGAATAAGTAAGGGAGCTCGTCATGACTCGACTCGTTTCCGCCGTCCTACTGGCGGCGGGGTTGCTCGTTGGCCTCACAGGCTGCCCAGATGACCCCTACAGCTACAAGACGTGGACCAAGAAGCTGGGCGATCAAAAGGAGTCCGAGCGGGCCCAGACGCAACTCGAACAGCTCGGCAATCCAGACGCGATTCCCGCGCTCGGTGACGCCTGGCTCGATCAGGGCAAGCCGGTTCGGTTGCTTCAGATCATCATCGGTCTGTCTCGTCCGCTGACGGCGAAGCAGGCCGATGACGAGCACATGACCGACTACGATGGCCAGAGCGGCCACGCGAACGGTCGTCCCGCGAGCTGGGACAAGGCGATGCCTTATCTGTCGAAGGCGTTGCTCGACGTCGACGAGGCCAACCCGCGCTCCGTCGATAGCGCGCAGAAAGCTGCGGACGCACTCGGCGAAGCAAAGCTGCCCGCGGGTCTCGATGCGCTGATCGATCTCGCCGCGAAGCCGGTCACGAAGAAGCTGTTCCAGGCTCAGGTCGCGGCGATCCGCGCGATGGGCAAGTTCGACGGCGACGAGAAGGCCAAGGCGGCCGCGGCGCTGCTCAAGATCATCGATCGCGAGCCGCCTCCGCATCCGCGCACCGCCAAGGACAAAGAGACCGGCCGCTCGCTCGAAGAGAAGTTCGGCCTGTTCCTCGGCGTCACCGGCGCCTCGATCAACTCGCTGTCGGAGCTGCGCGTGCCGTCGGCGACGAGCAAGCTCGTGCTGTCGCTCTATCGCACGCCCGAGCTGTTCACGCAGGTTCGCCGCGCGCTCGTCGCGAGCGGCCCGACCGCCGAGGCCGAGCTCCGCAAGGTTCTCCGCGGCGAGCACGCGGAGGTCAACCAGCTGTTCAAGGATCTGCGCCTCGACAAGTATTGCGGCGACAAGAACGACGCGCCACAGGAGCAGTGCCAGAGCGTCTCGGCGAAGGACTTCTATCCGGCCGTCGTGCTCGGCGACTTCTACGATCCGGCATCGGTGCCCGATCTGCTCGTCGCGCTGCGGCGTCCGGCGCTGCCCGTCTACTACCAGGACGATCAGCCGAGCCCGAACACGCAGTACAACGCGATCTTCGACGCGCTCCGCAAGATCGGCGCGCCCGAAGGCGCTCCGCAGATCCACGCGATGTGGGCGGGGCATGGCGCTCCGGCGGCCGCACCCAAAGCAAAATGCCCGAAGGGCAAGACGTGTCCCGATGCCGCGCCCGTCGGCGGCGGCGGCGAATCTGATCTCGGCACGAAGATCCTCGCGATCCAGGCCTATCCGTTCTTGACGCGTGACGATACCGGCGCCGCCGAGCTCGGCGCGATCGCCGCGGACAACAAGGCCGACGACAACCTGCGCACGGAGGCGGCACTCGCGTTCGCGCGCCTGTCGCACGACAAGAGCAACATCGGCGTGCTCGAGGGCCTCGCACAGAAGTACTTCGACGCCTCCGACAAGAAGCGCAAGGAAGCCGACGGCAAGTTCAAGACCGACGCCGACGCCGCGGACAAAGAGTTCGAGAAGGCGAAGAAGAAGGTCGACGAGGCGAAGTCCGACGCGCTCAAGGCGACGCACGATCCGAACAAGGGCGCTGCGGAGATCAAGGCAGCGACGGAGAATGCGAAGAAAGCCGAAGACGAGCTCAAGGTCGCCAAGGCGAAGCACAAGGCCGCCGTCGGTCCGTTCAAGGGCGCCGATGCAGCTGCGAAGGCCTACAAGGGCTACGCCCGGATGTTCCAGACGCATATCGCGCGCATCGAGGTCGCGATCCGCTGCAAGGACATCAACTGCTTCGCGGACACGCTGAAGCTCGCTGCCGACATGAAGACCGGGCCCGACAAAGCGGTCGAGAACCTCAAGCCCTACATCAAGGACCTGAAGGACTGGGGCAAGGAAGAGAAGCTCGGGCTCCTCGAAGGTGAAATCGAGCGCGCGATGCTCGAGCTCGGTAAGCAAGGCCAGAAGGCCGGCGCGATGACCGATGCACTGCTCGAAGCTGCCAAGAGCGACGATCGGTTGATCCGTCAGAGCATCCTGCTCGCGCTACCGAAGATCGCGAAGGTCCCGTGCGCCAACTGCGAAGCGAAGCTCGACGTCGCCATCAAGGCAGGCGAGGGCAAGACGACGCTCGGCGATCTCAACCTCGAGACGACGATGCTGCGTAACTACTTCGCATGGGCCGGCGGCAAGACGCCGTCGAGCCCGACGCCCGACGCGCCTGCGCCCACGCCCGAGAAGAAGCCTGCGCCAGCGCCCGAGAAGGAAGCGCCCGCCGAGAAGCAGGAAGCGCCTGCACCCGCGGCGCCTGCGAAGGCCGCCCCCGCGCCTGCGAAGGCGGCGCCCGCGCCTGCGAAGGCGGCGCCTGCCAAGCCGGCTGCGAAGCCGAAGCGTCGCTAAGCCGTCACCCGACAGCTCGAAGCCGCATCTGCAGCCATGCAGTTGCGGCTTTGTCGTTTCGCAAGTCCACGCGAAGCTTCTGGTTCTCGCGTTAGCTCTTGCGAGGTCGCGCCATTCCAAGTATCCAGTGTTCGTAACGGGGCGTAGCGCAGCCTGGTAGCGCACCTGGTTTGGGACCAGGGAGTCGGAGGTTCGAATCCTCTCGCCCCGACCATTTCTCACCGCAGGCGGAGGCGACTGGTCGTCGGGCGCGTCGGTGCGCTGGTCCAAGCGCCCGCGCGAACGAGCGTCTCGGCGTGGGCACGGAGCGAGTAGGGGAGCTTGCCGGCGAGCGCCGCAGCGAGCGCGGAGGCGAGGTCCGCCGCGCTCGCAAACCTGTCGGTCGCTTGCTTGGCGAGCGCGATCGCGAGCACGAGGTCGACGTCGGCGGGCAGCTGCGGCGCGAGGTCGGTCGGCCGGCGCGGCGCGGTGTGGACGACGCGATACAGTGTCTCGGCGATCTCTCCGGCCGCGTAGGGCGGATATCCCGTTAGCGCGCGATAGGCGATCGCGGCGAGCGCGTAGAGATCCGTCAGATGATCGACGCTGCCACCGCTCGCTTGCTCCGGTGCCATGTAAGAGGGCGTGCCGACGACGTGACCCGCGGTCAGCGTGTCGCCTTGTTCCATGCCGCGCGCGACACCGAAGTCGAGGATCTTCCACGTGCCGTGGTGCAGGAACACGTTCTGCGGCTTGAGATCGCGATGCACGATGCCCGCCTGGGCAGCGGCGGTGATTCCGTTGCCGATCTGCGCGACGAGATCGATCACCTCGTCTCCGCTCAGCGCTTTTCGGCCGCGCAGCAGGTCGCCGAGCGTCATGCCCTCGAGCCGCTCCATCACCAGATAAGGCACCGGCTGCTCGCCGACCTCGATCACGCGCACGACGTTCGGTGACTCGAGCGCCGCGGCGGTGCGGAGCTCGCGCAAGAACCGCAGCACGTGCGTCGCGTTGCCGAGCGAGGTCTGCGACAACAACTTGATCGCGACGGGGCCCTGCGCTGCGTCCGCAGGCGCCGCTTCGTAGACCTCACCCATCGCGCCGCGGCCGAGCACCGCGCCGAGCCTGTAACCGCCGATCGTCTGATCGCTGAACCGTCCGCGTCCCGAGCGCAACGCGCGCTCGAGCTCTTCTCGCGCTTCGAGCAGCAGCGCTTCGCGATGCGCCGCGACGCGAACCGCACGCTCGAGCTCGCCGACCGCGACCAAGGCCGTGCGGCGCGACATCCGCGCGGTGAGCAGCGTCGCGGCGAGCACGATCTGGACGACGATCTGAAGCACGAGCTGATCGCGACGCGTCAGGTCCGGTGCGCGCACGAGGCCGGTATCCCGTACGCCCGCGATCACGAGCCCCGCGACGAACGCCTGCATTCCGGCGCACGTCGCGTAAACGGCGAACGCCAAGCGCGAGCTCTTGCCGAGGCCGGTGAAGTAGATGCCGAGCACGAGGATCAGCGGTGCGGGCGAGAAGCACCCGAAGTACGGGATGGCGGTCGTCACGCACGCCGCCGGAACGAACCAGCCGAGCGACGTGCTCGGCTTTCGGAACTCGAGCGGATCGTACGTTCGCATCAGCAAGAACAGCATCGCGACGATCGCGACGCCGACCGCGGACAACAGCAGCGTCGTCGCGGTCGGATCGCCGGGCAACAGCGGGACCGATGCTGCACCGAACAGCGCGATCGCGATCCCGACGAAACAGAACCGGCGCGTGCGAAGGATCTCGTCGCGCTCGAGCGCCTCGAGCGGCGAGCCGACGGTCGTCGACCCGGATCCGGTGGTCGCCGAGGAGGGCGGCGGCGTCGTCGGTGGCGGCTTGGTCAGCGCGCGCGGAAGCGTCGTGCGCAGATCCTCGATGCGGAGCTTGGACGACGAGGTCTGCGTCCTGATGTCATCCTCGTCGGCCCCCACGCGGGAAGGATACGCCGTTGTTGCGATCGTTGGGCTCTCCAACACTGGACCGATCCCGAGTAGGTTGGCGAGAGTCGAGGGTCCCATGTCGGAGCTGCTCCCTCGGTTCGTCGCCGCGTTCAAGCGCGGGATCGAAGGCGAGGTCGCCGCGATGCAAAAGGCGTCGAAGGTCGACGAGCTTGCGCTCTCCCGCGGCGAGGACCTCGGCGCGCTTCGCTATGCATTCGACGTTCAGGACCCGCCGATGTCCGGCACCGCCTGCACGCTGCGCACGCCGCGCGGCGATCAACGCGTGACGATCGAGCGCGTGGACGATCGCCGGATCACGCTCGCCGCGAGCCAGCCGATCGATCTCGCAGCCCCACCGATCACGCTGCAGCTCGCGCCATGGTTTCTCTACGACCGAATGGTCCAGGCGCTCGATGCGATCACCCCCGAGCGCCACGCGGTCGGCACGGCGCTCGCGCTGTTCGGCAAGCAACCTGCGACCCACCTCGCGACGCAGTTGCGCTGCGATCACGCGGCACTCGATCCGAGCCAGCGTGCCGCCGTCCAGCTGTGCAGCGACAGCTCGCTCGCCTTCATCTGGGGACCGCCTGGCACCGGCAAGACCGTCACGCTCACCCACGTGATCGAGGAGCTGCTCGCCCAGGGCAAGCGGATCCTGCTCGCATCGACGACGAACGCCGCGATCGACCAGGTCCTCGCGAAGCTCGCCGTCCGCCCTTGGTTCGCAGACGCGGTCGCCGCCGGGACCGCGATCCGGCTCGGCCGGAGCGATGCCGACACGTTCGGCGCCGAGCTCGGCGACATCGTCGATCGCCTGCACGACACATATCGCGCGACGCTCGATGGGCTGCGCAAGCGGATCGGCGAAGTCGATCAGGCGGTCCGTTACGCTCGCGCTCTGCTCGACGAGCTCGCGGCCGTCATCGTGCCGCAGCAGTCGCTGTTCGGCGAGCCGCGCACGAGCCTCCGTGCCGGCGCCCTCGCGCGAGTGTTCGACCTCAACGCGCTAACACCCCCCAACGCGCTAACCGCCCCCAACGCGCTAACACCCCCCGGACTCGCCGACGCGATCTCCCGGCTCGAGCCGCACGCCCAGATCCGCGTGATCGAGCTCCGGATCGCGCGGCTCGAGCGCGTCCAGGTGCTCGCGAGAGCGCGCGTCGCCGTCCACGCCGCCGCCGATCGCGATCTCGAAGTGCGACTGGTCGGCGAGGCCCGCATCATCATGTGCACGCTGACGAACGCGTATCTCTCGCCGTTGATGGCGGACCAGCGCTTCGATGTGTTGATCGCGGAGGAGGCCGGCATGGCGACGCTGCCGCCGCTGTTCTATGCCGCGACGTTGGCGCGCGAGCGTGCGATCGTCGTCGGTGATCCGCGCCAGCTACCGCCGATCGTCCAGGCCGACAGCGAGCTCGTTCGGCGTTCGATCGGCCGCAACATCTTCGACGTGACGATCCCCGATCCCGAACACTCGGACGTCGTCGCGATGCTCGAGGTCCAGTACCGGATGCATCCGGCGATCGGTGACCTCGTCGGCCGGTTGTTCTACGGAAGCCGGCTCGCGCATCGCGCGGATCGAGCCGCGACCGAGGCGATCGCCGCGCGCGCGCCGTTCGCCGGCAAGCCGCTCGTCGTCGTCGATACCCGGTCGCGGACCACGTGCGAGCGCAGTGCGAAGGGTAGCTCGCGCCTCAATCCTGCCTCGGCGGTGATCACCGCGGACCTCGCCCTCGAGGCCGTCCAGGCCGGCGCGGCCTCGGTCGCCGTGATCACGCCGTATGCGGCGCACGCCGCCGAGCTCCGCAGGTTGCTCGCCGCGCGCCGGATCGCGGACGCCGTCGAGTGCAGCACGATCCACCGCTTTCAAGGCCGCGAATGCGACGTCGTGATCATCGATCTGGTCGACGCCGCCCCGATGCGGCAGAGCGCGCTCCTCGGCGACGCGCCGAATTTGCTGAACGTCAGCATCTCGCGGGCTCGCGGCAAGCTCGTGATCGTCGCGGATGTCGCGTACTTCGAGGCGACGGCGCCCGAGGGCATCGTCGCGGCCCTGCTCCGCGCCGCGTGCGAGGATGTGCCAGCGCTCGGCGGATAGCCCGACGTTCGGGTTGCGGAGGTCCGCGACGCAGCTGCACGCCGGCGACGTCGCCGAGAGAGTGAACGTTGCGACTCAGCGACGGCGGCCGAGCGCCTGCTCGACGATCGGACGCAGCTCGTCGGCGAGCTCGGGCGCGTACACGAGGCGAATCGCCGACGTCGGCTGGCCGAGCGGCATGTCCTCGAGCAGCCGCGACAGCGTCACCGCGCCGTACTTCGGGTGATCGATGACGTGCAGCTCTTCATCCGCAGAGGCGAGATACCCAGCGTGCCGCGCCGTGTCGAGATGGACGTAGCTCTTGCCGGCAGCCCCGAGCCTGCGCTCTGCGATCTCGACTGCCTGCGGCCACACGCGCTCGGCCGCCGCCCTGTCGTCGC
The DNA here is from genome assembly GCA_028287115.1 of Myxococcales bacterium. Lineage (GTDB taxonomy): Bacteria > Myxococcota_A > Polyangia > Haliangiales > Haliangiaceae > JABFXX01. The sequence goes on along the minus strand of JAQBQF010000307.1, from coordinate 6,477 downwards.
CGAGGTCGAACGTCTTGAACAGCTTGCGCGCGACGAGCCGCGCCGCGAGATCGCGGAGCACCGGATCCGCCGCGGGCGGACCGTCGATGCCGGCCCAGCGGTCGAGCGCCGTCGTCACGGAGACATCGTGCAGTCGCAGGTAATCGTCGACGGAGACTGGCTCGCCACGCGCCATCGCGCCCGCGATCGGCAAGCCCGGAGGCTCCGCGCCACCGCGCGCGAGTAACGCGAACCGCTCGAGCGTCTTGATGAACATGTGCTCGGCCGCGCGCACGGTCTTGTGGTGATAGACCTGCGCGTACATGTACGAACGCGCGAACAGATACTGCTCGACCGCGTACATCCCCCGGCGATAATCGACGACGAGGTCATCCGGATCGTCGGTACCCGGGCGGACCGTCGCGATCTGGATCGCGTGGATGATCCAATCGAGATCGTACGTCGCGTACCCGGCGCCCGAGTAATGCCCGTCGCGCAGCAAGTAATCGAGGCGGTCGACATCGAGCTGCGACGAGACCAACTTGCGCGCGAAGTGCGGCTTGTAGCCTTTGCCCCAAAAAGACTGCAGGGTCTCGGGCAATCCCGGCTCGAGCTGCTCGAGCGCGCCGCGGAGCTCCGCGTGCTCGGTCGCGATCCGGCCGCCCCAGCGCTCGTGATCGTCGCCGCCGAACACGTGCTCCCAGGCATGCGAGAACGGTCCGTGCCCGACGTCGTGGAGGAGCGCCGCGACCTTGACGTGACGCGCGAGCGCAGGCGCGAGCTCGAGCCGCTTCGCGACGCGTTGCGCGATATGAAACGCGCCGAGTGCGTGGCCAAACCGCGAATGCTCCGCTCCCGGATAGACGAGCCACGCAAAGCCCATCTGCTTGATCCGCCGCAGCCGCTGCATCGGCATGGTGTCGATCAGATCCGCGATCGGCCGATCCTCGCCCTTGAGCTCGATCAGCCCGTGAACGGGATCTCGAAATACGCGGTCCTTCGCCGGCGACACGCGCGCATCCTAGCGCGATTGCTTCACCCTCGGAATCCAACGGGACGGCGGCGTTTCGGTGTGGGCGACATCAGCTCCCGGATTGCCTTGAACACGATCCGGAAGCGCGCGTCGTACTTTCGCTCCATGGCCGCGAGCTTTCGCTCGAAATCTGGACTGCTCGTGAGCAACTGTCGAAGCCGGACGAACGCCCGCATGAGCTCGATGTCGACGGCGACAGCGCGTTCGCTTCGCAGAACACCCGACAACATCGCGACTCCTTGCTCGGTGAAAGCGTATGGCAGGTATCGACGGCCTCCCCAACTCGAGGTACCGGCCTGGTGCCTCAAGATTGCAACCTCCTCTAATGACGCCTGAAACATGAAGTCCGGCGAGACCGGGAGAGCTTCCGTTGAACCGCTCGAACCAATCCCTTGGTCTGGACCTCGTAGAGAGCGGCTAGATCCGAGTCCAGCATGACTTTCTGTCCACGCAGGACGAGAATGGTGCGTTCGATGTGTTCGATAAGGACGATCGATTTCTCGCTCATGACTCGACAAGACCGTACGAGGTCGCTGTGACCTTTAGCCGAGAGATCTCGATCGAGCGTTGCGATGACAATGTCCGAAAACCGGACAGCGATCGAGTTGTCATCGAGGCGCCGCTGCAACTCCGCGCGCGCGGCGTGCCGGTCGCGACGATCATGCGCACGCCGGGTCACGATCTCGAGCTCGTCCGCGGCCTGTTGCATGCGGAGTCGGTGATCGCCGGCGCGGTCAGCCAGGTCGACGAGGACGCGGTCGAGCTCGATTGCGAACCGGCGGCGTTTGCAGGACGCGGCCTGCTGTCGAGCGCGGCCTGCGGCGTTTGCGGCCGCGTCGCGATCGCGGATCTCGAGACGCGTGCAAAGGCTGTCGACGGCGATACCGCGATCGCGCGCGCGATGCTCGCGGAGCTCCCCGCTCGCCTGCGCGCCGCGCAGGAAGTCTTCGAGGACACGGGCGGCCTACACGCGGCCGCGCTGTTCACGACCGCCGGCGTGCTCGTCGCGTTGCGCGAAGACGTCGGGCGCCACAACGCGGTCGACAAGCTCGTCGGGTGGGCACTCGAGGCGCGCATCGATCCCGCGCAGCACGTGCTGTTCCTCAGCGGGCGCGCCGGATACGAGCTCGTCCAGAAGGCCGTGATGTTCGGGGTGCCGATCGTCGCGTCCGTTTCTGCCCCATCGTCGCTGGCGATCGATCTCGCGGAGCGGTTCGGCGTGGCGCTCGCCGGGTTCGTGCGGGGCGCGCGGTGCAACCTCTACAGCCATGCCTGGCGGATCCGGTGACCAGAAAACGTCCTAGATCCGCACGATCCTCGTTCTTGACGCGGGAGTGCCGATCAACCTAGGTTCTCGTCGATGACTCCTCGTCACCGTATCGTCGTTTGCGTCGCACTCGCGTGCGCCGCGTGCGGCAAGAGCACCAAAGAACCGGCGGCAACCGAGCCGAAGGTGACGGATGTCGCGCAGCCGGGTGCGCCGGCGAACAAAGCACCGGAAAAGCCCGCGGCACCACCCGTCAAGGCTGCCTCGCGCGGACCGGAGCGTCCGGTGTATTCGCTCGTCGACAACCGGCTATCGGCACACCTGTCGCGCGGCGGCGGCTTGCTGTTGCCGGCAGGCTCGGCCGGCTTCGCGAAATACGTTCGCATCGCGAACATGATGAGGAAGGACGCGAAGAAGTCGTGGGACCTTCGCCAGACCGAAGGCGAGATCAAGGTCGCGCGTCTCACCGGTAAGAGCGGCGCCGTGTTCGTGCCGCTGACCGCCGCGCAGGCCGGTCGCAGCACGCTGCGAATTCGCGCGTTCGCCAAGGCGGATGGCGTGATCAGTGTTCGCATCAACAACACGAACACCGACGAGGACAAGCCTTCTAAGAAAGAGATCAACGGCAAGCTGACAGCCGGCTGGTCGACCGCAGAGCTCGCGCTGCCCGAAGGCACCTTCAAGGAAGGCGAGAACGCGATCCAGATCTTCACGAAGGAGAGCGGGGTCGCGGTTGCCTGGCTGCAGGTCGCCGCGCAGACGCCGGTCGCGGACGATGGCGCGACGCGGTTCTACGATTCTTCGACCAAGAGCCTGCTCTTGCCCAAAGACGGCGCGATGACCTGGTTCGCGGCCGTGCCGGAGAAGGCGCAGCTCACCGGCGATCTCGCGGACGGTAATTGCAAGGTCCATGTGGTCGCGACCGCCGAAGACGGCGGGACCGCTGCCGGTGACCTCGTCGGAACCGGATCCGCGGTCGACCTCGGTGCGCTCGCCGGTAAAGCCGCGCGCATCGATCTCGAGGGCGTCGGTTGCAACGAGACACAGCTCGCGAGCGCGGCGCTGGTCATCCCGGGCGAGCCCGTGCAGGTGAAGCGGGGCGATGCGCCGAAGCATGTCGTGTTCATCATCATGGACTCGCTGCGCGCCGATCGCGTGCGGCCGTTCAATCCCAAGGCGCGGCCGGAGGCGCCGAACTGGGAGAAGCTCGCCGAATCGTCGGCGGTGTTCATGAATACGTACCAGCAGGGCAACGAGTCGCAGGTCTCGCACGCCGCGATCTGGTCGGCGAACTATCTCGCGAAGCATCGCGCGTCCGAGATGAAGGACAGGCTCGCCGACAAGTGGACGACGATCGACGAGGTCGCGAAGAAAGCCGGCACGTACGTCGCCGGTGCGTCGGGCAACGGCTACATCCGGCCGGCTCGCGGGTTTGGCTCGGCGTGGGACCAATACGTGAACCACATCGAGAAGAGCCTCGGCCTCAAGGGCGCCGACATCATGGAGAAGGGGCTCAGCTTCGTGTCGGCGAAGAAGACCCAGCCGTGGTTTCTCTATCTCGGGTTCATCGACACTCACGTGACCTGGCGCGCCAAGCAGCCGTGGATGGACAAGTACGACGGCGGCTACAAAGGTCGGTTCACGACCGAATACGGCGACGACGGTCCGAACGGCTCCAACGGCAAGGACCTCACCGACAAGGAAAAAGATCACGTTCGTGCGCTCTACGATTCGAACGTCAGCTATCAGGATGAGCTCCTCGGGCAGCTCGTCGAGAAGCTGAAGAACTGGGGCGTCTACGATCAGACGATGATCATCATCACCGCCGATCACGGTGACGAGCAGTGGGAAGACGGCCGCGTCGGTCACGGTGGCAGCCAGCGCGAGACCCTCGTGCACGTGCCGCTGCTGATTCACTATCCGCCGCTGTTCCCGACCGGACGGGTCACCGAAGGCGCCGAAGGCATCGACATCGTACCGACGCTGGCCGACGCACTCGGGGTTGCGACCGACTCGGAATGGCAGGGCGCTTCCTTGATTCCGATCGCGAACGGCGCCGGCGGTTACCCGCTGATGTCGTTCTCCTCACAGTACGAGAACGGGCACGTCGGGCGGATCGGTCACTGGAAGCTCAAGCTGACCGGCACCGGTGCGCCGCACCTCTACAACCTGGGCAAGGATCGCGACGAGCGCAAAGATCTGTGGGGCAGCCCGACCGCCGAGATCGGCGCGCGCATGCTGCTCGATCCGATGTGGATCCTCCGCCAGTGGAATGTCGAATGGAAAAAGTCGCAGTGGGGCAATGCCGCTGCGGTATCGAATCGCTTTGCGTCGGACCTCGGTGAATAGGCCAACGGCGGGCGCGCGGTTCTTGCTCGAGCGCCAGCGCGACGACGGTGCGCGCGCGGTGTATCGCGTCGCCATCGAGACTTCCGACGCGAGCTACGAGGGCAGAGCGATCCTCGCCGACGACGGCTCGGTCGAGCTGTCGCCGACCGGCGCACCCAGCGAGCTCGAGAATACGCTCGCGATGCTAGCGAAGCTGACCGCACGCAGCGCTGCGAAGAAACGTGAGGACGGTCTGCCGCCGTGGCCTGCACGAGTCTTGCGCTGGCGCGGGCCGGGCCGCGGCGAATAAGCCAAGATGTGCTCATGAACGAGACGGCGGCGATGCTCGAAACCAGACTCGCGCTGATCGACCGGATCCGCCGCGTCGAGCACGGCCTGGCGCGTGACGAGCAAGCGCGCGAAGCCGCGAGACTCCTGAAGGGCCGCTCCCACGATCTCGGCAACGCGATCCAGATCGTGCGCCTCGCTTCGATCGAGATCGAGAAGCGCGGGGGTGATGCGATTCACGATCTCGTCGGCGACATGCGCACCGCCGCCGAAACCGCGACCACCGTCCTCGGCGAGCTGATCGCGTCCGCGCGCCCCGAGCCTCGCAGATCCGTCGGCGCTGCGATCGCGCCTGGGGTGCGTGCCGCGACCGAGCTCGTGCGACCGGCGATCGCCGCGCCGCTCGACGTGCGCATCGAGCTCGCCGATCTCGTCCACTCCCATCTCACCACCGACGAGCTCGAAGCAATGGTCGTCTCCGCGGTGCTCGACGCCTCGGCCGCGACGAAGATCGGCCTCCAGCTCCGGGCTCGCGCGATCGACGGCAAGCCGTGGATCGAGCTCCTGCGCTTCGACGACCGCCCGATCGCCGACGAGGACTTCGCCAGTGCGTTCGAGCCATTTGCCGGCCTCTCGGTCGTCAAGCTGCTCGCCGAGCGCGTCGGCGGCGAAGCCTCGTTGTCAGCAGGCCGTCCCGGCGTCGAGCTCGTCGTGGCGCTGCCGGTCGCGGCGAGCTAGAGCCTCACCGCGCATGCTCGGCGCAGTGCGTGCGTCTCCCCGGATGCGATGGGCGTGTCGAGCGATCGGCAGGTAAACCACAGCGTGCCTCGCGGTCTGCAGCGGCGGAAGAGACGTCGGTACCGCTGGGTCTCCCTCGGGTTCTAATCGAGGTACGCGTCGAGATGAGGGCGCGATCTCGTCTACGGGCGCATGCGCAACGGCTCGTTCCGAACGCCCTCGTCTACGGGCGCATGCGCAACGGCTCGTTCCGAACGCCCTCGTCGTGCTGCGAAGCACGGCGTCGCAGAACGCGCGGCGGGCCCGTGGATTTGATGGCCCAGCTGCCGCCGGACGCTCCCTCGCGCAATGGCTGGCCCACAAGCTCCACCGGCCTTAGCCCTCGCACGCACGCTCCTCCCTGAATCAAATTGAAAATTTGATCCGGAGAAGGAGAGCTCGCGCGCGGGTCAGCGCATGTGCGTTTTGTGAGCTGCCCGGGCGCGTCGAGCGTCTCGGGCGACGGGCAGGTCATAAAACCACAGCGTGCCTCGCGGTCTGCAGCGGCGGAGACGTATTGAAGGTCGTGACGCACGGCCGCGAGATCACGAAGACGGCTTGTCGTCATCAGGACTCCGAACGCGAGACGAGCGTAGGAGGAACGCGTGATCGGTCTCGCGGGCACGGCCACGGCCACCGTCTGCACCCCGCCATAGGGCGCGTAGGTCATAGGTGCAGTGTGCAACCACGAACATCGCTGACACTTAAACCGGATACATCGCTGACACTTTCGTGGAGCGCCGACCGCGGTGCGCGGGCGTCGGACGAATCAGTCCATACCTCGGGTTCACGTTGTTGTTCTTGG